>CAZKCQ010000023.1:0-18005 GCA_964551205.1 uncultured Spirochaetaceae bacterium | reverse complement strand
CCCCATCGATCAGGGGGAAATGTACGTTGGCGCCTACGCTCTTGCCGATCCAGTTTCGCTGCATCAGTTTGAGGCTTTCCGACCAATCGAGCTTGTCCAGATCCTGGAGCAGCCGTTCAGCATAGACCGTGATTTTCAGCAGCCACTGCCTGAGGTTCCTGCGTTCGACCTGGGCCCCGCAGCGCTCACAGCGGCCGTCCCTGACTTCCTCATTGGCCAGTCCGGTCAGGCAGGAGGTACACCAGTTGATCGGAACCTCCGCCTCATAGGCCAGACCCTGCTCCCAGATCTTCAAGAATATCCACTGGGTCCACCTGTAGTACTCCGGTTCGTGGGTGGAGATCTCCCGGTCCCAGTCGTAGGAAAAGCCCAGGGCTTTGATCTGTGTGCGGAAATGCTCGATGTTGGCATCCGTGGAGACCTTGGGGTGGATTCCATGTTTGATGGCGTAGTTTTCCGCCGGAAGCCCGAAGCTGTCGAAGCCCATAGGGTGCAGGACGTGGTAGCCCTTCATCCGCAGGAAGCGGCAGTAGATGTCGGTTGCCGTATAGCCTTCGGGATGCCCTACGTGCAGCCCGGCCGAAGAGGGATAGGGAAACATATCGAGGACGTAGACCCGCTTCTCAGGCGGGATCTTGGCATCCTCCTCGACCCGGAAGGTCTTGTTCTCCTCCCAGTAGGTCTGCCACTTCTTCTCGATGCGGGCAAAGGGTAGATTGCTCATGTCAGGGCATCTTACCGGCTGGACAGTGTTAGAGTCAATCTGTCTGGCAGCGAGGAATTGTTCAAGCATTTCTTTCGCTGCGTTGGCTGATAGAATAGTAGCTCCTACCAGAAAAAGAGTAGCGCTAGATCCTGGAAATCCTAAAGCCGGAGAATCAATCCTGCCTGAGTCTGGACAAACCAAACCTGCTGGTCGAAGTGGGAATGATAGATGATTCCCAAAGCCAATGCCAGCCACCTGCTCAGCGCTATGCCGTAGTTCACGTCTAGATCATAACCGAAATCTAGGCTGGTTAAATCCTGCACAAAGAGCTCCGGTCCAACGCCTACGCCGAGGCTCATATTTCCTCCTATGGGCAAGGTATATCTGGCATTGAGGGCTACGTTCAGCAGGGAAGTATCGTCGATCCCCGTTGATTTCGCCGGGAAGCAATTGTACCCGAACAAACCAACGAGCGACCACCGCTTTCGTATCTCATAGGCCGCATCTGCTATCAAACAGAATCCAGTTCGGTAGTCACCAGCGAAGCTGCTCGGAGGAACCGGAATCGCAGCACCTCCATGCAGGCTGAGGGACAGTCCGCGCGATTCAATCGACCGCACACTGGTAAGTATCTCGCGGTGGGCGTTCTGAGGAACAACCAGCTTATAGGTATTCTTGTCGAGGCGTTGCGCTCCCTCAATGTTGTAACGCCAGCAACGAACCGGGCCGTCGTGACGCACGATATATCCGAAGGAGCCCATCGGCTTGACCAGATTGTACTTGTTTCCGTTGATGGTGATTCCCTTGCCCGTCTTTAAATAGCAATGGACTATCCATCTCATGTAGGAGACAGTGTCTTCGATTTCCTTCGGAATTTGCCTGCCAAGAGCTGTGAGTATCTCCGCATCCGTACTTTCGATCTCTCCGGGCTCTAGGCTCCATGTTTTTCTCGATATTCGCAGGATCACCTCATGGGCCCCCTGTCCGCCAGGTGGAGGCTCGTAACCTTTCGTGCTGATCGTTGCTATGCGCTCAAACCCGGAGCCGGAAACAAAGTCCATGTTCCGATAGTAGCCCTTCTGCCTGATGTTGGCGTTTCCTTCTGCATCGATCTCGACATAGACACATTGGTGCAGATATTCGAGATTGTCATCGATCCACTGCTGGGTAACAGTCCAATCCTTTTGGAACACTATTGGCGTGTCGTCCCCGGCGATGTTTTGGACGGGCGTGAAACCGTTTCCGCTGGTTCCCACCGGAATAACGGACCAGTCGCCTGTGTCAGCACCCGGTTGGCTCATCACGCCCCATTTAGCGATGCGGAAACGGACCTTCACTTCCTCTGCCGTGACTGGTTGTGGAACACCGGCGCTGTCCTCAGCTTGGGCATTGTTGCGCAACCTGGCCTTGAAGGTATTGTCACCCACTACGATCTTATTTGTCCTGCCCGAACCGTCGCTCGGTTCGACCCAGATATCTGTTCCCCCGTCGGTGATGTAAACACCCCGGGCAACTACCGCGGGATTCCGGCTGCTCTCTCCCCATTCGCCCGTGGAGAACAACTCAGGAGCAACCACCCCTTCCAGCAAGGCCGCATCTCTAGGCCAGTGGAACTCCACGGCGGACAAATCTTCGGGGTCGCTGTCGTCCAGTACGACAAAGACATTGTAGTAGAAGAGAAAATCTTCGGCGAAATCGACCCAGCCGCTTCCCCCGGTAGCGGTGCTGAAGGGCATCTTGATCTCCACATCCCACGATGCTCTCGAATCAAAGGATCTGGAACTGATCGTAAATTGGCTCTCGAAGACGGTGGTGACATCGTCCCAGTACTCGTCGGTGCCGGCTGACACATAACGATACACCCGGAAGGAGTGCGGAGCAGTGGCTGAAGTCGAGCCATCATCGGGAAGCGGATGGATGAACAACAATATATCGTCAGGTTGGGGCGTCGCGCTCAGGGTATCTGCGTCACTCGGCGAATAGGCGGGACGAAAACCCATGACGATCAGGTCTTCATCATGGACATCCGCATCATTGCGGACTTCAAAAGAGAAGTAGTAGTAGTCTTCGTTTCGATCCTTCAAAGCCTGGAAGGCGACGTTTACCGGCTCCACTGCATCCACCGAGGTGTTGCGGGTCGCCGCCCGCCAACCCGTGTCAATCACATCCCCTACAGCCAGGGCGTCGGTGATACTGCCGTCGATTACCGGCGGATCCGGGTGATAGGGCAACGCCTTGAACTGGGGAAAGGCCATGCTTTCGGGATCGATCACCCTAAATGAGATTTCATCTGCACCGGGGAGCTCGATGTCCTGGTAAGTGGCAGGCAGGTTGTAGGGGGGTACGTTAAGGTCCACGGATTCACTGCTGATCAGTTTGAGGGAATGTGGATTGTAATCGCTGAAGGCTATCGTTCCGGAAACCGGAGCACCGTCAAGACGCCAATCCGTTGAAAGGGTGGCGATGTCCCCGGTCTCGAAGTCAAAGACCTCCTCATGGGGCATGAAGTTTCTCTGCTTCACGATGGTAAAGGGATAGGCTGCAGGCTGGTTGGCCGGCAGGCGGACCAGGGACAGGGGTGGACGGCTTATCTCGATCAGGTGGTCCCGCTCACTTCCAGTGGAAAAAGGATCGCCGCTGCTGTCCCGGGTTTCAACACTCACAAATGCCTGGTAGCTCTCGGGAAGCAACGACAGGATCACCTGCCAGTATTCGTCGAATTGATATTCACAGCCAGTCCCGCCGCAGTTGAGAGTTCCATCCAGGATATTCTTCTGGGCGAACCCGATCGAATACCGCCCTTCGGCGATACGGCTGAGGGTGATGATCCGTTCTGAATTGGTACTGCCGTCGATCGTAGGCACAGTCTCCGGAGATCCGTCGTTCGGCAGGCTACCGTTCTTCGAAGCAACTTCATTGTCCTCGAAAGTGCCGTCCACTGCATCGAACTGTTCGGGACAGTAAATCTCGTAGTTTGGATCGATCGCGGCTCCGAGATCGAGGAATTCCACGTTCAACAGAACCTGGTGGATGTTCTGTCCCCCTGGAACCTCGACCAGGATCGGCAGCTTTCGCTGAAAAGGATCGCTGACCGAGGGATCGTCGAATCGGAAGAGGCAAGCATTGGCGTAGACCTGGGGATCCGGATCCATCTCCTGCAGGGCCGTGTCCCGGGCAGTGGCAAGCGCCCTCACGTCGTTCGTCCCGCTCAAGCCGGCAACGGTCAGACCCCAGATCTCGTCCTGGGAAAAGATCCCCGGAACGGCGCTATCGTTTTTGGAAACCCTGAGAGCGTATTCGTAACCGGCAGTTTCACTTGGTCCGAATTGGATGTTCTCCCCGTACGGAGGTTCATCATCCGTGTTGTAATCATCGCGCAGGACGACGAGACGCTTGCCGGGTCCCTCCGCCTCCTCATAAGCGAGCAGATCCCGAGTGCCGTCGGGATAGGTGAGGTAGAAACGCAGATACTCCGTGTCTCCGCCGGTGTCCACATCAAGCAGAGCCTGGTGTACCCCGGTGGAGCCGTCAATCCTGAAGTAGATCGACTGATCCGCCTGTCCCGGCCAGGTGTATTGGTTGGTCTGGCCGACAAGCGGCGCTGTGATCAGGAATGTCAACACGATACCTGTGATCAAGAACAAACGAGCCTGAAAAGTGTTCATGATAATCCCCTCTCAATCGAGTCCGTTACTGGAATTTGTAGATGTAGACGGAACCGGAGTCGCTGCCGTTCTCATCGTCATTGGGAACACCCACGACGAGAAAGCTTCCGAATACGGCCACGGAGCCACCAAAGGCATCGCTGTTGGTCGGGCTGTTGACTGTGAGCTTCCACAACTCGGCCCAGGTACCCGCTTCCCGTTCGAACAGGTAGGCCGCCCCGTCGTCCGTTGCCTTGTAGTCGTGCTCTGGTGCACCGGCAGCCAGGAAGTCCCCGGACAAGCCGATGCCGCTTCCGAAACCATCGGTAGCCGCTCCGTCCGGTTGGGCGAGTTTCTGAGTCTGGTTCCAATTCGCTGCATCCCGTTCAAAGACGTAGGCGGCGTTGTTGCCGGATTCCGGGGCACCGATGAGAAGCAGGTCCCCTTCGGCGTCGATGGCCGCGCCGAAGTAGCCGTTGTCGTGAGGATCGCCGGCTTCGATGTAGTCTTGGGCCGTGGCGCTCCAGCCGTATCCGACGGTGTCCTTGCTAAACACAAACACAGTTCCTGAGGTGGAGTAGCTGGCGGTTTCGTCGAGGGGCGCTCCGATGAAGGCGTAGGATTGGGTGATGTCCACGGCGGCACCGTACGAGTCGCCAATAGCCAGACCGCCTTTGCTGAGGGTCGTACGCCAGCGCCATGGATCGGGGGTAGAGTAGCCATCGAAGATGTAGGCAATCCCTCGCAGAGTATCGTAGCCGGGAGCGCCGATCAGAATGTAGCTGTCGGAAATCGCGACCGAATAACCGAAGGAATCACCCCCAGTCAGGGAGATCCCGGTGGTATTCAGCTTGCCCGTCGTACCGACCAGAGGTTGCCAGTCCAAGCCGTCCCACTCGAACAGGTACACAGCTCCCTGATCGCTGCTTTCACCCGGGGCACCCACAACAACCCGATTGATACCGCTTTCCCGGGTGATCGCCACCTCCGAACCAAAATCATCACCGATGGCGGCAGCAGCTACGGTCAGCTTTTTCGAGGAGCCGATTTGACCACTCGCAATCGGGTAGATATACACGGCACCTCGGTTGCTGTTCTCTCCGGGGGCGCCGACCACGATGAAGCTGTGATTGACCGCCACGGTAGCGCCAAAATGGATATCGCTTCCCGAGGTCGGTGAGTCGATGGTTTCAAAATACTGCCACTGTGGATCCTTGGTCGAGAGATCATCGATCAGCGCACGAAGCTCGATATCCTTGCAGGTTAGCAGCAGAAAAAGAAGGGCTGCCAAAACAACGAATCGAGATACACTTCGCGTACCGATTATTCCTCTTCCCATGCCACCACCTCCTTCAACCGCTCAGCTTCCGCAGCCCGGGCGCCGACCTGTTCCCGCTGCGGATCGAGGTAGGCATAACGTTTCGCCAGATCCACATCTTCCTTCTCCAGCCGACTGTAGTAGGACTGCGCCTGGCTGTGGTCCCCCAGTTCGTGATACGCCCTGGCCATGCCGAGAAGTGCCCTGGGGTTGTCTGGCTTCAACCGCGACGCCCGCCTGAAGTAGGAGAGCGATTCGTCCATCTCCCTTTGGAGGAAAGCGATATTACCCATGTTTATCAGGGCCGCAAGGTTCTCCCCCTGTTCGAGGATTCGCCGGAACTGTTCCTCAGCCCGATCGATAGCTCCGTAACGAGCGTAAAGTACCGCCAGCTTGTTTATGTACCTCGGGTCGTTCTGGGACTCGGCGATCTTTTTCTCCAATTCCGATACCCGGGGGTAGAGCTCCCGCTCAACGAGCTTGGTTACCTCCCGCTGGTATCGTTCGACAACCAGCTCCGCTGCCGGGAGCTCACCTATCGAATCCCGGCCGGCAAAGCCGACTGGTTCGTACAGTTTCCATGCTTCGCGTACCGGAAAAAAACCGGCCCCGTCCTTGTTCTCTCGCCACTGTTTGGCCCCCACCTCCCAGGCACGGAGAAAGCCATCACCAATCTGGGTGATTTCCAGTGGCACCCAGGCCTTGTCATCCATGAATATCAGGTCGTCGATACTGGAAAACTGACTTTGTGCCTCCGCGGGGCTCATATCCAGCGAGAAGGCTATGTAGATATGCCCCGGAATAGTAATGAAGGCGGACTCGATAGCTACCGATTCGAGCAGAGCACAGTTCAGAATGGAGAGGTCGTCACAGTCCCCGGATTTGTACTCCAAGGTTTGGTTGGGAAACTGGAGATAGTCGACGGCTTCGGTACTCTTGGACAGTTCGATGTACGACGAAACGGGATCGATCTCGTATTCTACACCGACGAGGGTTAATGCTTCGTGAAAAGCTATGGCCTTCAGAAGATTTTGATTGAATCCCTTCTTGATTTTGTCCTTTACCATGCTATTTATATTTCTCGAGAAGCGAAGAACTGCAGGGTCCTTGGCCGTAACAAATGCTGCAGCTCTGCGATCATCCGCCCAGGTTACGGCATTACGATCGTACAGCCGCATACTTTCCACGACTTCGTTTCCGTAGCTATCACCTCCCACCGTGCATTCAACAGATATATTGACCTGAACGATCTCTCCTTCCGAAATACCTAGGACCTTGTTGTTGAACAGTGCAAACAGATCGATTTCGCTTTCCTCACCACCACGGATGAACTCTATATCACCCGAAGCATGGGGATTGTCCATGTATTGATTCACGAAGAGATTCACTTTGACAGATTCGAGAGGTATCTTGCCTTTGTTCTTAAGTGTCAGTTTTCCGATGGGATAGTCTTTGTAGTATTTATAGAAGACTGGAAACACCGGACCAAGCACAATATCCTCTATACTCAATTGTTTGTACGGCTTCAGCCCTTCGATGAGAACACCACCGGCTCTAGCGGGGAAATGGTATGTGACCGAGATCCCGCCGACCACGTCGTTGTACAGTCCAAAAAAGTTCCTGTAGAAAGCGTCGAACCCGAGACTCAGTGTGGGAACCAGTCTATAGGAGACAAATGCTCCGGCACTGATCATGGGATTATGACCGGTCGTCGTGTCCGCCGAAACATCGGACAGGAATCCAAAATAGTATCCACCATGTAATCTTGCACCTAGACTGAGTCGAGAGCCGATTCCGATATTGCCTGTCAAACCTATCTGCGGCGCAACAAGACCTAGTATGGCTCTGTCTGCCGGTTCACCCGCCGCAATATCGACAGGGGCAATACCGAAATCCGCTCCAGCATCGAGAAAGACGTGGGGCATAATCTTCAATCTGGCCAGCAAACGGGTGGATCCTCCGATCGTAAAGGCGTCGGCGTCCCGCCCTATGGGAAGATTGACACCCGGGGTGAAGCTGAGAGCAAAGGAGGAATCGCTGTTTTCTTGAGCCAACAGAGGACCGGCCAAGAAACAAAAAACGAAGATCGAAATGATCAGGTGGTTCTTCATGGATTAGCCTCTTTTACTACAGACTATAACAACCGGTATCGCTTATGCAAATTTATTTGACAGAGAACTATAGCTGGTACTGTGCCGTCGGTTAGGGAAGCTTCTGCGTCGATTGTATAAAGATATAAACGCGCGGGAGGAATCTACGGCCGGATGCGGCGCCGGTCTCGGGGAAAGAGGGAGGCCTCCTTGACATTGCCCAGACCCAGGATCTTCTGGGTCAGCCGCTCCAGACCGATGGCAAAGCCGCCGTGGGGAGGACAGCCGTACTTGAAGATCTGGATATAGTCGCCCAAAGAAGAAGGATCCAGGCCGAACAGCTCGATGTTTTCCAGCAGCATGGGATACTGGTTGATCCGCCTCCCCCCCGTGGTCACCTCCAGCCCCCGGAACAGAAGATCGAAGGACATGGTGCTGCGGGTATCGAGGGGATAGGTGTAGAAGGGACGCTTCTTCCTGGGCCAGCCGAAGATGAACACCGCCTCTATTCCGTGCTCCTTCAAGGCCCAGTCGCAGAGCACCCGCTCACCCTCCGGATTGATCTCGTAGACCTTCTTCCCCCCGAGAGTGCTGATCCTTTCCTTGGCCTCGTCGTGGGAAATCCGGGGAATGCTTTCCACCTGCCCGGCGGAAGGCACCGTGGCCTGCCATAGCTCCAGCACTTCCGCACATTGCCGTTCCACTCCTGCAAAGATGGTCCTCAGAATCCGCACCTCCAGATCCATCAGGTCCTGCTCGCTGTCGATCCAGGCAGTCTCCACGTCCAGGGACACGTACTCATTGAGATGCCGGGGCGTTTCGTGCTTCTCCGCCCGGTAGGCGCAGCCGATTTCGAACACCCGCTCCAGACCCGACGAAACCATGGCCTGCTTGTAGAACTGGGGAGACTGAGCCAGAAATACCTTGGTATCGAAGTATTCCACCGCAAAAAGCCCGGTTCCTCCCTCGGTTCCGGTACCGATCAGCTTGGAGGTCTTGATTTCTGTGAATCCTTCGCTGCGCATGTGCCCGGCGAAGAACTCGAGGATCCCGGATTGGAGGCGGAACACTGACAGGATCTTCGGATTCCGCAGGCTGATCATCCTGTATTCCAGGATAGCATCCAGGGACACCTTGTCGGGATCCTGATTGACTGCCAGGGGCAGGTCCGGTTCAGCCCGGGCGATCACCTGGAGGTCCGAGACCTGAACCTCGAACCCACCAGGAGCCTTGTCGTTCCCCGCAACCTTGCCGCGCACCGATACTACGGATTCGAGGGTCAACTGGGATGCTGTCCGGGCGACCTCCCCGGCTCCGGATCCCGCATCCACGACCAGTTGGGCGATCCCCGAAGCATCCCGGAGCAGGATAAAGGAGATCTTTCCCAACTCCCGGACCCTGTGCACCCAGCCTTGCACCTGCACTTCCTCGCCGAGATGGGCGTCGATCTGCCCTAGCATCGTCCTCATCTGCACTCCTCCATCAAGCGGATCACCTCTTCCTCGGCTTCGCAACTCAAGAGTACCGCCAGCAAACGGGTGTAGGCGCTCTCGGTAGTCAGGAAACCCATGGGGATGGCCCCTTCCCGCCACAGCTCGTGAGAGGTGATGTAACCGGAGAAATCCACTATACCCTCCTGCTGGGAGGTGCAGAAAAAACGTACCCCTCTCGTTTTGCCATCCATAAAAGCTTTTCGCAAGGAAAAGGGGGATTCCCGCAGATTGGCGGTTCCCGTGTCGTAGAGCTCCAGGATGAAGTAGCGCACCCCCGAGTTCATCAGCGCGATCAGGTAGTCCCCCTTCATGCCCGGATACACCCTCAGGATGCAGACCTGACTGATCGCCTGCTCCAGGTTCTTCCTGAGCAGGGTCCTGTCGGTGATGCTCGGCTGCGGAAGAGAGAGGGAACCGCTGGCGAACAGCGGCTGTTCCAGGTTCCAATTGCGGAATCCGTCTCCGGCGACCCTCTCGAACTTCAGGTTCAAGGGGGAGAGTATCTTTCCTTCCAGACTGAGGTAGATGCCGGGCGGCTGCTTCGTGGCTGTTAGGATCGCGTTACTCAGCGCGTCCTCCGCGCCCCGGGGATCCAGGGTGGCGGTGAGCACGATGGGCAGGGAAATGCGAGGAAACAACCAGAACAGCAGGGAGGCGGTATAGGCCAGGGTATCGGTGCCGTGGGCAATAACAACTCCGGAGGCGTTCTCCTGCTTCAGATACGCGTCCAGGGACGTGATCAAAGCAGCCCAGTCTTCCGGAGTGATCTCCTCACTCAAGATCCGGCTGATCTCGATTTCTTCGAAACGGATGTTCTTCGGTAACCGTTTGTCCTGTCCCAGTTTGTCGACAACCAGTTTGAGATCCCCGGCGGCAACCTCCCCCGCCCCGGTGCGGGTTCCCCCGATCGCGCCGCCCATGGACAGCACCTGGACGAAAGACAGGTCGAAACGGGCGCTCAGCAACTCCTTGACTAGTCCCGGTTCGGCTCTGCCCGAGGTCTTCTTCATGAGCTGTCCGACCAGGAATATCAGGGGGCGGGAGTCCCCTCCCCGGATCTGCTGCACCGCCTTGGGGTTTTCCTCCAGGATCTGATCGACGATCGGATCGAGCTCTTCGGCATCGGTAATCTGCTCCCAACCCCGGTCCTGTATGATCTCCAGGGGATCTCGGTCCTCCTCGAAAAGCACCTCCAGGACTTGCTTGGCTATCTTCCCGTGTATGCGCCGGGCGGCCAACAGCTGGAGCAGTTCGGCCAAACGCTCGGGACTCAGGGGACAGTCGGTCAGATTCCCAGCCGTTCTCTTGAGGATCTTCTGCACGTCTGCGGCCATCCAAAGAGCGGCCGCCTGGGGATCGGCACCCAGAGCCACGGCCTGTTCGTAGTAGTCCGCCGTGCTTTTTTCTTCGCAGATGAAATCCGCTTGAGATTCCGTGATACCGTAATGCTCCATGAGCCTCGCTTTTCGTGTCCGGGGGAGTTCCACCAACTCCGCTTCCAGGGACTCAATGAACTTCTTGTCCGGGTGAAAGGGAGGAAGATCCGGTTCGGGGAAGTAGCGATAGTCGAAGGCGCTCTCCTTGGATCTCATTCCCTCGGTGACGTCCCTATTTTCATTCCAGAGACGGGTCTCCTGGCTGACCGAACCGCCCCGTTCCAGGATTTCAATCTGCCGCTCTATCTCAAAGCTCAGGGCCTTGCGTACGAACTTAAAGGAGTTGAGGTTCTTGATCTCCACCTTGGCCCCCAGCCCCTGACCTTCCAAATTCACGGAAACGTTGGCATCGCAGCGCAGGGATCCTTCCTCCATGTTGCCGTCGCAGACTCCGAGGTAGCGAACCAGACGGCGGAACTGCTGCAGAAACAACTCCGCCTCCTCCCCGACCTCCAGGTCGGGCATGGTGACGATCTCCAACAGTGGTGTACCGGCCCGGTTGTAGTCCAGGAGGGACAGCTCCCCGACGTGGACCATCTTTCCCGCGTCCTCCTCCAGGTGGACCTCTCTGATACGCACCCGGCGCTTTCGTTTGCGGTATTCCAGATCCAGATGTCCCTCCACACCAAAGGGCGATGCAAACTGTGAGATCTGATAGTTCTTCGGCATGTCCGGGTAGAAGTAGTTCTTGCGCTCGAATACCCCACCTTCATTCAAGTGACAGTCCAGAGCACGGCAGACCAGGTAGGCCTGCCGCACCGCCTCTTCATTGAGGGCCGGCAGGACCCCGGGGTAGCCCATACACACCGGGCAGATGTTGCTGTTCGGTTCCTCCCCAAAGGCGGCCCGACAGCTGCAAAACACCTTGCTCTTCGTCAACAGTTGAATGTGTATCTCCAAGCCGATGTAAGACTGATACATCCGATTTACCCCCTCTCCTGGCCGCCCGACTGAGCGCGGCTTCCTTCGCTGCCGCGAGGTCCTTCGGTCTGTGGAGACCGATACAGGGGGCAGGTCGGCACTGGGAACACCCGGGCAAAGAGCTCACAGGCCTGTAGGAGCCGCTCCTCTGCAAAGGGAGGACCCAGGAACTGCATCCCGATGGGCAGTGCATTTTCCACGGAGGCGGGAAAACTCAGGGCGGGCAAGCCGGCCATGTTGGCCGAGCAGGTGAAGATATCGGAGAGCTTCTGGGAGAAGGGATCCAGCCCCTCGCTGCCCCACTTGAAGGGCCCGCAGGGATAGACGGGCATGAGAATCAGATCGACCCCGGAAAAAGCCCCTTCAAACTCCCGGCGGATCGCCGTGCGGATCCGTTGCGCCCGCAGGTAGTACTGGTCCTGAAAACCGGAGCGCAGCACGTATGTTCCCAGGAGGATTCGCAGTTTTACCTCATCCCCCAACCCGCTGCTTCGGGACCACCGGACCAGCTGCTCGGGATTCCCCGAAAAACCGGCTGTCCTGTTTCCGTAGCGAACGCCGTCGAAGCGCGCCAAATTGGCGCTGGCTTCGGCACAGGCAATAACGTAGTAGGCAGAAACGAGATACTCCAACGTCGGCAGTTCGATTGGTTTCAAGGTGACCTCGAGGCCCTTCAATCCGTCCAGAGTCTTCTCCCAGGCGCTCTGCACCTCCTCATGGAGGGAAATCGAGCCGAGATCCGGTACGCCCACGGTGATCCGTCCTCCTCCTTCGGCAGACCTGGCTTCGTCATAGGGGACGGAGCTGTGATCCCGAGGGTCCTGGCCTCGTATCACCGAAAACACCTCCCGTATCATCGAGATCTGCCGGGCTATGACGCCGATGACCTCGAGGGAGGAGGCATAGGCCACCAGCCCGAAGCGTGACACGGCTCCGTAGGTGGGCTTCAGCCCGTATACTCCGCAGAATGCCGCGGGCTGCCGGACCGAACCGCCGGTATCCGATCCCAGGGCAAAGGGGACGAGTCCGGCGGCCACGGCTGCGGCAGAGCCGCCGCTGGAACCACCCGGCACCCGTTCCAGATCCCAAGGATTGTAGGTCATGCCGAATCCTGAGTTTTCCGTAGAGGACCCCATGCCGAACTCATCGAGGTTCGTCTTGCCGACGGGCACCGCGCCCCGCTCCAGGAGCTTCTGCACGGCCGTGGCTGTGTATGGAGAAATGAAATCTTTGAGCAACTTGGATCCGCAGGTCAGTTTGAAATCGCGGACTGCGATGTTGTCCTTGATCGCGAAGGGGATCCCGCTCAGTGAACCGGTCGGGGTGGAATCGGAAGGGGTGGATCCCGCCGCAGTTGCCAACTCCCGGCCCAGTTCCGGATCGAACTGGAGGAACGCCCTGACCCTAGCGTCCTGATCGCGGACGAACTGCATCCAGGATGCTCGCTGCGTTGGGTCGGCAAGTGTTCGGCTCCAGGAACTCGGCTCTTCCGTTTTGTGCAAAATCTACGACCTCTCAACCTCGGCTATCACGCATTGTACAACGCCGCCTTTACCCGGACGGTATCCACTGTATTGGAGATGGCCTCGATTACAGAACGTTGGGAATAACGATGAAACGATCTTCCAGCTCGGGGGCATTACCGAGGATAGCCTCGGTCTCTTTGTTCACGATTACAGCATCTTTGCGGGTCCGGTTGGTCTGTGTCATCTGGGCGGTCGGGGGCAGTCCTTCCACGTCGAACTCCCTCATCTTCGAAAAGTACTCCAACATTTGAAAAACCGCCTGCTCGAATCGCTTCTTTTCTTCATCAGACAGCTCCAGGCGAGCCAGTTGAGCTGTAATATCCAGTTCTTCCCGTTCCATGATTTTCACTCGAAGCCCATTGAACACGGGGTCGCTCACCGTGTCAACCCGTGGGTAGTTTCCTGCAGATGCCCTCCCCTGCCGCGAAAGAACCGGTTGAACGCACCGCGGAAGAAAAAAACTTGACTCCTTAACAAACCGGTAATATATTCTGAGGGAAGACTTTAGCGGCTGGTACTTCCTTGGTCTTTAGCTCGGTATAAATGTTATCGCCGTCAACGAAACTTTCCGAAGCACGATCTCTCGAAGCTATTAAAACCCTCCCGTAAAAAAATTTGACGTACATCTAGGGGATGATACAATAAAGAGCAACGATTTGGGTTGATTCAAAGAGGTTGAAGTGGGTAAGAAGGAATTCCCGAAATTACACTTTTACGATCACGACTTGACCGGTATGTACGACTATACCTTCAACCGTATCAAGGGATTCTGGAAACGGGGTACCTCTGAAAACGGTCTCCAACCCAAGTATTTCAGCTATCCTGAAGCCGAGTCAATCAATCAATTTGAAGCCATCCTGGCCACTTTTTTTTTAGTCTACAGCAATCGTGTATTCCCCGTGCTGTCGTTGCTCGACAATTTCTATCACAAACAGGAGAGGGATGGTGCTATCCGAGGCGAGTACGGCATAAAAGACGGCAAACCCGTGCTCAGCAGGAAAAATCCCGAAGGCGTCCTGCCTCCCCTGTTCGCCTGGGCGGAGTACAATATCTACCACAAAATCGGACTCAAGAAGAGAGTACGAGAGATCATGCCCGTGCTGGAGCGGTACTTTGCCTGGTTGGAGCAGGCCTGCAGGCAGGAAAACGGGCTGTACGCCGTTCCTCTGTCCGCGACCATGATGACGAACAGTCCGCGGCAACACATGAAATACCCGATCGACTTCAACACCCAGGTCGCGATCAACGCTCTGTACATGTCGGCTCTGGGGGACATCCTCAACGACAAGGAGATCAGTTACCGATACAAGAAAGCCTACTTCTCTCTAAAAACACGCATCAGCTCCCTGATGTGGAACGACCGGGATCGCTTTTACTACGACCTGGACAAGGATGAGAAACAGATAGAGGTAAAAACTGCGGCCTCCTTCTGGCCTCTGCTGGCGGAAATACCCAATGAGGTTCGCGCGGAGGGACTGATCGCCCATCTCACCGATCCAAATACATTCGGATTGGAAAATCCCTTCCCCTCTCTAGCGGCCAGCGAGAAAGACTTCGACCAGAGGGGGTACGGGTTTCGTGGTTCCGTTTTCCCGTTCCTCACCTTTATGATCATCAAAGGACTGGAGAAATACGGGAAATTCGAACTGGCTCGAGAGTGCTCGATCAAGCATCTGTACTTCGTTCTGGAGGGACTGCATACCGACGAGGGCATGAAGGGAACTCTCTGGGAGGCTTATACCCCGGCGCGTGAGGGCGCAGCCTCCTGGCCAGGCAATCCTCAGTTTCCCCGCCAGATGTTTCTCCCATACACTGCTCTGTCAACGATCGCCTTGATGATCGAAAACGTGATCGGCCTGTATATCTCCCTGCCCAGAAAGACTGTGGATTGGATCATCCCCAGCTTGGAGATCATGGGCGTCGAGGATTTGGCGCTGAAAAGGAACATGATCTCCATTCTGAGCAACAAAAGCGGCCGGGGCTGGGAGATTCGTCTGGAATCGGAAAAGTTGTACTACCTGACGGTAAATGTTCTCGATTCCAAGAAGAAAACCCTTCCGATTCCCTCCGGCAAGTGTTCGATCCTGATCGACAAGATCTGAGTTGACTCCGAGAGATTATCTGTCCCAAGAATAGGCTCAAGGTCGCCAGGCTGCAATATCGCCGGGCTACTCGATCTTGCGCCGACCTTCCAGCGCCCTGGCCAGGGTCAGACGGTCCGCATACTCCAAATCCCCTCCTACGGGTAATCCTAAGGCCAAACGTGTCACGGACACATCGAACTCTTTGAGCAGACCTGCCAGGTATACCGCCGTGGAATCGCCTTCCACCGTAGGATTGGTGGCCAGGATAATTTCCCGAAAACCCTCCTCCCGCACTCGCTTCAGCAAGCTGTCGATTCGAAGGCTCTCAGGACCGATCCCGTCGATCGGGGATATGGCCCCCATCAGTACATGATAGAGGCCGTGATACTGATGGGTCATTTCCACGGACAGCAGATCTTTTGGCTCTTCCACCACACACAGCATGCGTCTGTCCCGATGGCTGTCCGTGCAGATCCTGCAGGGCACGTTTTCCGTGTAGTTCCCGCACACCGGGCACGGTTTCATCTTGTCTTTGAGGTCCCGCAAATCCCCGGATAGAGACTGAATGTAGGCTGAATCTGAACGAAGGAGGAAGTAGGCGATCCGGGAGGCGCTTTTTTTCCCCAATCCCGGCAGCTTTGCCAGGTTTTCAATCAACCGTTCTAATGCGGTCACCTTACATACCCAGAATACCGGGGGGCAAATTGAGCCCTCCGGTGAGAGAGGATACTTCTTCCCGTATCTTTTCCTTGATCTTGTGCAGGACATCGGAAAAGGCGGCCTGAAGAAGATCCTGCAACATCTGAATGTCCTGGGGATCAACCGCTTCTTGGGAGATCCGGACCCCAAGCACCTGCATGTGTCCGTTCATCTCGATCTGGACCATATCTCCTCCGGCCGATCCAACAACACTGATGCCCTGGAGCCGGTTTTGGATTTCATTCATCCTCTCCTGAATATTGCCGAATTGTTTTAGAAAATCGAAAGGATTTCCGACAGCAGCCATGATTATTCTCCCTTGTCGACTATTTCTCCGCGAAATATCTTTTTTACGATTTCAGCCTGTTCATTGACCGAAGAAGAGGAGTCCTGCTCACCTCCCAGCACTTCCACGCGTAATCTCCGCACATCCTGGTCTGAAAATACCCGGCTCGCATGTTTGATCAGCATATCTCGCTCTTTGTTCACCCTCTCCGCAGAAAAGCGGTCCTGGGCTGTGAAGTCCAGTCTCAGCTCACCATCTGCGATCCGCCAGGATTCGCACTTTTCCAGGAGGGTGGAAAGGGCGAGCTTCTCTCGTCTTACCGCCTCGATCAGATCCTCGAAGCTCCCAGGTTTATTTCCCGCCTCGTTTTCTACAGCAGTCTCCGCAGCGCCGCCCGGCGCTGTAGCAGTGGTTCCGGCGGCTGGTTCTGCAGCGGCACGCGCTCCGGGGGTGTCCGCCGCGAACACCCGGGGCGCTGCGGTGGAGGAAGGGGCAGGAAAAAGATCTGTCTTTACCGCCCGAATCGCCGTCAACAGCTCAGCCGGGTCGATGAGATCTTGCAGGCTTGCCAGCTGGCACATCACCAGTTCCAAATCGAATCGTTGCTGCAGGGAAAAGCGCAGGTTTCTGTGCAGCTCCAGCAGCAGTTCAATCGCTTTTTCGATCTGCTCTGTGCTGAAAGATTCCACCATCTCACCGGGGTAGTCATCGGGTGAACCGGAGAGCAATGAGCTCTTCCGGATTCCGCACTTCAGCAACAGGAGGTTGCGGAAATAATCGGTCAGGTCCACCACGAACTGCTCGACACTCACCCCGCGATCCAGAACTTCGGAACAAATTTCCAATATCGCTTTTTTATCTCTTTGTGATATAATTTTGACGATTCGATTGATCTGGTCGAGCCCCACCAAACCCAGCTTCGTCCGTATTTTCTCCAGGGTAATTCCATCTCTCGAGAAAGAAACCACCTGGTCCAGCAGCGTGTAGGCATCCCGCAGACTGCCCGTAGCTTCTTTGGCGATCCAAAACAAAGCGGCCTCTTCGGCTTGAATGGCGAGTTCATCCACCACCCGCTGGAGCATCTCCTTGATCTGGGAGGAGGCGATCAAACGGAAGTTGAATTGCTGACATCGGGAACGAATTGTGGCAGGTACTTTGTGAACCTCCGTCGTGGCGAAGATGAAGACAATATACGACGGGGGCTCTTCGATGGTTTTCAACAGCGCGTTGAACGCGCTGTTGGACAGCATGTGTACCTCATCGATGATGTACACCTTGTAGCGATTCGAGTTGGGAGCGAACAACACCTCGTCTTTGATCTCTCTGACATCATTGACACTCGTATTGGAAGCTCCGTCGATCTCGATCACATCGAGACTATTGCCCTGGGCAATCTCCAAACAGGAAGTACACTCCCCGCAGGGTTGTTCCGTGGGCCCCCGGTCACAGTTTAAAGCTTTAGCCAGAATCCGAGCCGCGGATGTTTTGCCCACCCCACGGGGTCCGGAGAACAGGTAGGCGTGGGCGATCCGTGCCTGAGCAATCGAGTTCTTTAACGTGGAGACGATAAAATCCTGCCCCACCATTTCATCAAACGTCTGGGGACGCTTACGTGTAGCGGTTACCTCGTATGCCATACGACTGCTCAATCCTTAGGGATCTTTATTCCGGTTTCAAGCACTCGGGTTCGCTGTTGTCCTGTCTCTCCGGGCGCACCCGCCTGTGAAAAAGAAAAACCCCTTAGCAACAACCAAGCCAAGTTACATCTCATCAACAAGGTACTTACCGCTGCTACCTTCCGG
>CAZKCQ010000022.1:0-18108 GCA_964551205.1 uncultured Spirochaetaceae bacterium | reverse complement strand
TGGTTGATATACGTAGAAGGCGGTCAGGTCCAAATACTTCTGAGAATACTCGATCGAGTACTTCGGAAGGCTGTTATCCGCAACAAACGTTATATAGTAGGTCTTCACTAAAGCGGCATTTTGATACTCGGATGAGCGCGGATCGAACTCCCCGTACTGGAACTCTGTCCAGGTAACATTCATTGAGGCTGCAATTTGGAGAAAGCGCCAGGGGCGGTAGAAGACTCCTGCACCGGTATGGAGAAGATAGGGGAACTTCTCGAATTCTTCGGATCTGGGAATACCGCTGAAAGGGATGTCCACCCCAGCCAGGGCCTGGAAACCCAGGCCGTAGCGGGTGACGTATTCGTATTTGAATGCCTCGGCCTCGTCGATCAATTCGTCCCTGGGAACCGAAACCGATTGGGCACCGATGACCACCCCGGTTTCCACGTCGACGAGCCGGCCGTTGATCAGGAAGCTCGAACCCGATTCGGTGACGCTCCCGGCCAGGAGGATCCTGGCGCTGGTCAACTGTCCTACCTCTACGGTCTGGCTGGTGTCCGCCAGATCGGAGAGGGAGAACTCGATCTCCTCGAGGATTTGTTCCAGGTTCTCCCGCTCGGTAAGAATGAAATAGGTGGAATTGGTGATTTCACCACGAATCAGCTCGTCCACCACGGCTCCGATCTCGTGCTGTTTGGCCAGTGGTCCGGAGTTGAGGAAGGGGACGACTGCCAGGGGAACTTTGAAGTACACCTCCTCCCGGTACTGCACGTAGTCCCTGGAAAGCTTGGTCAGCAGGTCGAGCACGCTCTGTTGGATGTCGGCAAACAGCGGTGATCGGCAAACCACGAACAACAGCAACAGAACTATCCAGCGTCGTATCCACCGATTCATAAACGTCTCCTTCCCGTTGAGGGTACGACAAGGATAAACCCGAGAATCACTCTGCGCAATGGAACGAAGAACCGGTGAGAGTTCTTACCGTGGTGATCTATGGGCCACAGGTTGAGGAGTCAGGACCGGTGCTAATTCAGATTGTGCGCTCAATGGGTTCAAGATCGGGCCTTTCAACTCAAATAATGCACACTCGCATCAGGCTTGGGCGCGAACCAGGTATCGCTCCAGCACCTCGGCCAGGGAACCGGTGGACAGATCGGTCGAGATGAGCGATTCCAGATCTTCTATGGTATCGACATCCTGCAGCTCCTCACCGATATGGCAAAGCAAACCGCAGGAACGGGCTTTGTCCAGGGTTTGCTCGAGAACCCGCTCCGTGCTCCACTCGATCCCCCTGAAGGCCGACGCTTCGAAGCGTTCCCGCTGAAAACCGATCAGATAATACCCCCCGTCCGCCGCGGGTCCAAGGACCATCGGGAACGTGCGGAGAGCTGCAAAATAGCCATTCAGCAAATCGCTGTCGATTTGGGGGATATCCGAGCCGATCAGAACGGCTCGTTCCGCACCGGCTGCGAAGATCTCCTGAAAGGCGTTACTCATGCGCTGCCCCAGATCCTCTCCCCGCTGAACCCTGAGCAATCCTCGGGACAGCAACGAAGAAACGGCGGGAGGATAGTTGAGCGGATCCGGAAGCATGTCGAAGTAGGGAACTAGGAGGTTCCGTAGGGGTTCGAGCTTGTCCAGCAGATCGGCGACCATGGCGGTGTATATTTCCAGGGCACCTCGATGGCCGAGGCGGGCGGCCAGGCGGGTCTTCACACGGCCCGCCTGAAAGCTCTTGAGAAACAAGATGACTCTATCGGCTCTTGAATAGGTCATTGCCCGCTGCGCCTGCCCAACTGCTGCGCTGTCCGGACCTCCGTGGGATCACTACTCTCTTCGGTCTTGGCGGCCTCACCGGCCTGATCTCTGCGCCGGGCACGGATCTTCTTGACAACCAGGGGTACGACGCTCAGCGCCGCCAGCAGTAGCAGGGCAAAGATGATGTTCTTGGGCACTCCTCCTTCGCCGATATCGTTGATGGCGTAGCCCGCGTAGGCGTACACCGCGGAGCCGGGAATGATTCCCAGGCTCGTCGTCCAGATAAAGGTGCGGGGCTTGATCCTGGTCACCCCGGCGAAGAGGTTGATCATCCAGAAGGGGAACACCGGTATGAGCCGCAGGGTGATCAGGTAGTTGCTGCCGTTTGTTTCCACCTCTTTATTGAACCTGGCCAGTCTGTCTCCGTATTTGTTTTGGATCATCTCTCCCAGGAAGAAGCGCGCGGCCAGAAAAACGACGGTTGCCCCGATGGTGGCGCCGATGTTGATGTAGATTGTGGCGAAGACCACACCGAAGAAGAATCCTCCGCCTATGCTCACCCACATTGCTCCGGGTATGGACAGCGCCACCACCAGGATGTAGGCCACGATATACACCAGAACGGAAACCAGATAATTTCTCTCTACGAACCCCTTCAGGGCTTCCTTGTTCTCCTGCAGCGACCGGGCGCTCAGATAATCCCCGACCGCTGTGAAGCGAATGAGCGAGAATATCCCCGCTACGATCACCGCCAATACAATTAACCGAATTATGTATTTCTTCATCCTTGAACTCCTCGATTTCTATATTCGTACCACAGACGAAAGGTGGTCAATCATTCTAACCTGTTTTGTCAGAATTGTGACTGTAATATCCGGCCAAGGTCCACGGAGAAACCCCCATCCTGTAGAGTGAAAACAGCGCAGTGTTTTTCAGGAAGTTGACGAAATAGCCGCGGTTCTTCCACCGTCTGGCAGAGGTAAGGACCTTGGAATGAAGCAGCTTCACCCGAGCCCCCGCGCGCTTCAGCCGATCGGTCATTACTACATCCTCCATGATAGGGATCCGGGGAAATCCTCCGACTCGCTGATAGGTCTCCCGGGTCATGAAGATGGCCTGATCCCCGTAGGGGGTGAAGGACAGGCGTTTGCGGCCGTTGACATAGGCCAGCCAGGTGTTGAATAGCGGACCGGCGCCGATGACCCCCAAAGCGAAGGCTCCGGCTTCATAGCGCTTCAGGGTCCTGTTCACAAGCCCGAGCCCCGCCTTGGGCAGAAGCGTATCGACATGAAGGAACAGAAAATATGCGGATGAGGCTGCTTCGGCTCCGGCATTCAACTGCACTCCCCTGCCCGTCTCAGAAATGGTCCGGACCAGGTGAAAGGGGAACTCTCCCCTGCGAATCGCCTTCAGGGTAGAACCACCGTCTCCATCTACCACGATGACCTCGCAGTTCTCGATCCCCCGCAGCGTACCGAGTTGTTGCAGACAGATGTCGATATTCTTTTGCTCCCTGTACACGGGAATGATGATGGAACATCGGGGTGAATCGTCCACGGGAGGCTAATTCCTCAGCTCAGGCATGACCCAGATCTTCTCAGGGGGCAGGGAAAAGGTGACTCGCCTGCCTTCCAAATCCGCTGCAGAATCCGCGGGGGCTATGATCTCCCACTCCGCAGCGTCGACCTCGATCCGATAGCGATTGTGAGTGCCCATGTAGATCTGCCGCATCACCGGTGCGGCGAAGCTGTTCATCCCCCGATCTCCCAGGAGGATCGATTCGGGACGAATGACCAGGGTGACCGGCCCGTCCGCCGCATCCGATTCGACCCGGAACTCCCCGACCCTGCTGGTAACCCGTCGACCCTCCTTGAATCCGTTGAGAAAGTTGTTATTACCGAAAAACGAGGCGATCCGCCGGCTGGCCGGCTTCTCGTAAAAGAGCTTGCTCTTCCCGATCTGCTGGATCTTTCCCTCAAACATGAGGGCGATCCGGTCGGCCAGGAGCACCGCTTCCTCCTGGTCATGGGTCACGAAAATCGTGGTTACACCGAGAGATCGTTGGATGGAGAGAATCAGCTCCCGCATCTCATCCCGAAGATGGGCATCCAGGTTAGATAGCGGTTCGTCCAAGAGTAGCACTTTCGGTTGAAGCACCAGAGCCCTGGCCAGAGCAGCCCTCTGCTGCTGTCCCCCTGAAAGCTGGGAGGGTTTTCGATCCTTCAACTCCTCCAGGCCCATCAGACTCAGCATCTGCCGTACCTGCCCGGCGATCTCCCGTTTGGGTAATCGGCGCATTCGCAGCCCGAATCCGACGTTCTCCTCGATGCTCATATAGGGAAAGAGCAGGTAGTCCTGGAACACCATCACCGCCTCACGATGCTCCGGTTTGACATCCGTCACATTATGGTCATCGAAGAAGATCTCCCCGGAGGTGGGTTTCAACAGTCCGGCGATCAGCTTCAAGGTGGTTGTCTTCCCGCATCCGGAAGGACCGAGCAGCGAAACCAGCTCTCCCTTCCGTATCGAAAAATCGATACCGTCCACCGCCGGCAGGGATGAACCTGAGTAGTGGTGGCTTAATTGTTGCAGGGTAACAGAACTCATAGTCGTCCAAAACCTCCCATGGCTCCGGATTCTCCGGAGAGGTATCGCGACGTAAACAGCAAAATCAAAACCGCAGGCGCCAGAAACACGATGCACAGCGCCGCGGTCACCGCATTGTCCCCGGCGGCTGCAAAGGCGAACAGCAGCACCGGAAGGGTGATCACCCTCCCCCCTCCGATCAGCACGGTGAGGATGTACTGGCTCCAGGATATCAGAAACACGAACAGGGAACCGGTGACGATTCCCGGGAGAATGGCGGGCAGGGTGACGTGAACGAAGACCCTGAGTTTCCCCGCCCCGAGGGAGAAAGCCTGCTGTTCGAAATCTACGTTGTAGTTGGCGAATACCCCCGACATCACCACGATCATATAGGGCAGGCTGGGCAGCAGATGCACCAGGGCAACCCCGAACAGCGTATCTACCAGTCTCAGCTTGATGAACAGCACGTGGATCCCCATGATCACCGCCAGGCCGGGTACAATGATCGGTGCCAGGATCAGGAACTCGAGAATCGCTTTTGCTCTGAAGCGCTGCAGTCCCAGCGCTCTCCCGGCCGGGACCCCCAGCACGGCCGCTGTCACGGTAACAAGCCCGGCAATCAGCAGACTGTTGGCCGAAGCGCTCAGCACTTTGGACAGCGGTGAGCCGATGTACGCCCAGGCCCTGCCGCTCAACTCCGACGGCAGGATTTGCGGAAAAAACCAGCTGTGGCTGACCGACCAGGTAAGCAGCGGGATAATTGGCAGCAGTACGCCCCCCACGATGGCGCCGATCACGATCAGGTGGACCACCCACGTACAAGTCGGACAGCCTCTCAACCGGCGCCGATATCCGGTCATAGAGATCTCCTCAGTAGGCGTTGAGAGACCCGCCTGTAGAGCACAACCAGGATCAGAACGAAAAATGCGATCAGGATGCTCATGGCCATGGCTTGAGGCCGGGCATCCAGGTCAACGTCGACATACAAGCGGTAGGACAGGACGGACAACATGGCGGGATAGCTCTTGCCGAGCAGGAAGGGCACTTCGAAACTGCTGAAGGTGTAGGCGAATATGATGATCGATCCCGGAAGGATGCCGGGAACGATGATGGGCAGCAGCACGTGGCGGAAGGTCTGCCAGGAATCGGCTCCCAGGGTTCTGGCCTGCTCTTCGTAGTCACTGCCGATCGACTGCAATACGGCAAGGGCAATCAGTCCGATGAAGGGAATCTCTTTCCAGACGTAGACCAGAATGATCCCGATCCCCAGATCATCGAACACCAGAACCGGGAACTGAGAGGAGTCGGCGATCAGGCCGATCCGATAGGCAGTCCGGGCCAACAACCCGCTTTGGGAAACGAGCATCATCATTCCCACGGCCACGACCAGGTGGGGTATGGTCAGGGGGAACTGGTAGAGGAAGGAGACGAGCTTCTTCCCGGCGAAGCGTTTCCTCAAGCTCAGGGCGGTTATCACCGCTAAAGTCAGGGCGATCCCGGTTGCCATCACCGATACGAAGATCGTCAGCAGGAGGGAGGGCAGGAACCCGGGGCTGAGCAGCAGCTCCAGGTAGGCATCCAGACCGAATCCGTAGGCCCCGATGATGGGCATGTAGCCCAGGCTCTGGGACAAACCCAGAGCCAGTCCGCCGGCAAAGAGAATCAGGATCACGACCAGGGCGGGGGCAAGCAGGATGATCGGGGACAGCCCGTTTTTCATTACTTCTGCAACACGTTCTGCGTCCAACCCTTCTCGATCGCTTCAAGCCAGGATGCCTGAAGTTCCGGAATCTTACGGCTGGACAGCACATCCGGCGGCAAAACCGAGGGCGGACGGGGCAGGCTCATGAACTTCTCCCGCCACTGCCGGGGCAGCCCACCCACGTTCAGCACCGTCAGGTCACCCCAAACCTCGGGACGGCTCTTCTCGTACTGGGCGGCCGGATCCAACAGCAGATTGGCAAGGACCATGGCCGCCGCTTTGGAGGAGGAGTTGTAGGAAATCGCCACGTAGTGGGTGTTTCCGATCGTGCCGGTATCGAAAACGAAGGTCCGCACACTCTCAGGATAGCGGCCCTGGGAAACCAGGCTGGCCGCTTCACCGGGGTTGTAGCTCACATCGAAGTAAACCTCGCCGTTGGCCAGCAGATCCTGGACCTTGGTATGGGTCTCCGGGTAGGTGTTGCCCTGCCGCCAGAGATACGGCTCCAGACCATTGAGCAACTCCCAGAGTTTCGGGGCGATCGTGTCGAATAGCTCCCGGTCGAAGGGCCCGAGAAGCTTCTCATAGCCGCCTGCCACATGATAGAACAGATGACGGACAAACACTGAGCCTGTGAAATCCGGGATCGCGGGGTAGGTGAACTTCCCGGGATTGGCCCTGATCCAGTCCAGTAGATCCTCCACCGTACGGGGCGGCTCGGGAACTTTTGCCGAATCGTAGACCATCACCACCTGGGCGGAGCCGTAGGGAGATTCGAAGCCCTCCACGGGGTAACCGAAGTCATTGGCGATCGAGGAATCCGCGGCATCAACGTATTGCCCGTTCGGAAGCCGATCCGCATAGGGCCCGAACAACAGATTCGCCTCCCGCATCGTGCGGAAATTCTCCCCGTTGATCCACATCACGTCCACAGAGCCGTCACTGTCCCGACCTGCCTGTTTTTCCCCCAGTACCTTGTTCACGAAGGTCGCAGCATCCGTTACCGGAACCATCTCCAGGGTGACACCGTACTCCCTCTCAAGCCGCTCGGCCACGTATCCGTTGACGAATTTATTGATCAGATCCGATCCGCCCCACATGTACCAGTACAGCTTCTGATCCCGGGCTTCCGCAACGATCTGGTCCCAGCTCATGGACTGATAGCGCTGTTCAAAGGGTAAAGTCTGTTCCTGTTTTCCCCCGGCCCAGAGTCCTGCGGCAATTAGGATGAACACGATAAAAATCACGACACTGTTGCGTTTCATACGTTATACTCCTGATTCTTAGATAGCTGTTTATTGATAAATAGCCAATCTCGATCACAAAAGGATCACGGAAAGATTACAAGAATCTCATTCCTGTGATGCAGCGAAGTTCTGTAACCTTACCAGACAAGTAAGGATTCTATGTCATTGAGATAATCCCGAATCTTCGCGAAGGTATCCTCGTTGCGCAGGGTTCGATCCTCCCGGGTGTATTCGTAGTAGGCCATGAAACACCAGCTGATCGCCCGCAGCAGGATCGTGCGTTCCAGGATCCTGGTCTTCTCGAACAACTCCCTCACATCCAATTCGAGATCGAGGTTCCGGCTGTAGTCCCGGATGAATCGCAGTTTCTCCTCTTCGCTATATACGTAATTGCTCTTCCACAGGGTCGTGGTCGGAACCACGAAGTGCCCCAGGTCCTGGTACCTGCAGGACACGACCGCCTTTTCCCAGTCCACCAGGTAGGCTTTTTGCGGCTGCACGATGAAGTTCCTGGAGTTCACCTCCGTGTTCACGATGCAGAGCTCTTCGTTGGAAAAAAAATCCCGGGTGTTCTCGGAGAGAGTGAGTATCTTGTCGTGATATCGCAACAGATGCGCCTTTTCAGCGATCAGAGGGTGATCGGCGTAGCGGTTGATCAAACTGTAGCTCTCCTGCGCGATCGCCTCGATTGGGTTATTCTGTACGATAAGACCGTCGGCGGTGGAAAGACTATGGATTTTTGCGAACACCCGGGCCGCCGCCTGAATATCCGTAGGGTAATCGAGGGGGCGCCCCTGCAGGTACTCCATCAACAGCACGCCTTTTCCAAGTCCGTCGGCATCGCAGTCGACAAAAAATACTCGAGGCGTCACCCCGGAGGGCTCTACGGCCTTCAAGACCTTGAACTCATACTCGATTTGGTTGTCAAGGCCGAGCTGACTGCCGTGGTTGATGCGGAACACGTACTTCCCGGAGCGCCCATGGACCAGGTAGTTCTGGTTATATTCCCCGGCTGCCAGAAACTCCACACGCTCTACCCCGGCGACCTTATCCCCGGATATCAGATATTGTTGGATCTTTTCGCTCGTGTTCACTTGGCGGTCATTATCGCCACATAGGATAGATTGCCAAAATCCTTATGGAAGAGCCCGATACAGGTTCGTGAACTCCTCCATGCGTTTTCGATTGACCCCGAGATCCGAATAGCCGATCCGCGAGGCCGAACGGAACTGGACGGTTTGGGTCGCTTCGTCGAGGTGGAACTCCACATCGTCGACAAAGCCCATCTTGGTCCTGTACTCCACGTGCAGGTAATCTTCCCGTTGGGTGATGACCGTGGTCCGCTGCATCTTCCCCACCACCGTGAGGATAGCGGCCATGGTCTGCGCTATGGAACCTCGAAAGGGCAGAGCTTCGATCCCGTGCTGCGGGTCATCACTCTGTGTGGAAACGCAGTTGGGCGATTTTGGACAGGGGGACAGCTTGCCGTCCTTCAAACCGATATTCGAAGGCGGCCCGCCGCTGCAGCGGCCAAAAAGCATCATCGACAGGGTTGCAACGGCGATCATCGGTATGGATCTTTTCATCAGATTACTCCCTTTCCTCTATAATCTTGCATTGATCCTGGAATGTCCATAATTTAGGAAGAATCGAGCAGACAATGATTCATCCAAGCCGGATCAAACAGCTCAACGATCAACCGATCCAAAAAGGCCGCTACCTCT
Organism: uncultured Spirochaetaceae bacterium; assembly: GCA_964551205.1. Classification (GTDB taxonomy): domain Bacteria; phylum Spirochaetota; class Spirochaetia; order SZUA-6; family DRHE01; genus JAFGQJ01. The sequence continues at coordinate 9,106 of CAZKCQ010000022.1, read as the reverse complement.
TATACTGGATGCAGGCTTCGGTGCGGGTGCTCGACAATCCCGCTTTGCTCTATGCGATTCAGCAGGCGGAGGAGCTCGGACTTCCCGTCCTGACTGTCTTTGGATTGACCGACCGCTATCCGGAGGCTAACCTCCGCCACTTCACCTTCCTCATCGAGGGACTCCAGGATGTAGAAAAGGAGCTGGAGAATCTCGGTATCCGGCTTGCTGTTCTGGAGGCAGAGCCGGATGAGGCAGCCCTGCGACTAGCTGCGCAAGCCGCGCTGCTGGTCACGGACCGGGGCTACCTGGCCCACCAGCACCGCTGGCGGGAGTCGGTGGCGCAGCAGTCACCCTGCGCGGTGCATCAGGTTGAGGGGGATCTGCTGCTGCCGATCGAAGAGGTGTCCACCAAGAGCGAGTGGGCCGCCGCAACGATCCGGCGAAAGATCTACAGGATCTGGGATGATTACCTGGTAGCCGAAGATGCCGTGCGGGCGCCCCGCAGGGATTCACTGGGTGTACGCATCGATGGTACGGTCAGCCCGGATCAGGAGCTGATCGGCAGGCTCGACATCGACAGATCCGTGCAGCCGGCTGCCCGATTCAAGGGCGGCAACAGGCAGGCACTCAACCTCCTGGAGCGGTTCTGCAGGAACTCCCTCCGTTACTACCACAGCCTGCGCAACGATCCGGCACAGGAGCATCAATCCAACCTGAGCCCGTACCTTCACTTCGGGCAGATAAGTCCACTCACCGTTGCCCTGGCGGTCAACGCGGCCCGGGGAGCACCCAGGGATGCCAGGGATGCCTTTATCGAGGAGCTGATTGTGCGCAGAGAGCTGGCTTTCAACTTCGTGTTCTACGAACAGCACTACGACAGCTATGCCTGTCTTCCGGACTGGGCAAAGCGGACATTGGGAGAGCACAGAAAGGACGAACGCCAACATCTGTACAGTCGGGAGCAGCTGGACGCAGCAAACACCCATGATCCTTACTGGAATGCGGCCATGGAGGAGATGCAGCTGACCGGAAAGATGCACGGCTACATGCGCATGTACTGGGGCAAGAAGATCCTCGAGTGGAGCGAAAGCCCGGAACAGGCCTACGAGACCGCATTGCACCTGAACAACCGCTACTTTCTCGATGGGCGGGATGCCAACTCCTACGCCGGCGTGGCCTGGTGCTTCGGCAAGCACGACCGTCCCTGGAGGGAACGGCCGATCTTCGGGAAGATTCGCTACATGTCGGATTCGGGGTTGCGCCGAAAGTTCGACATGGACGGCTATCTGCGGCGCGTCAACGCCCTCCTGGCCGACTGATTCAATGCCTCTTCTGCGCTGGGGGCAAAACCAGCTCAGGAGTTAGGAACCAGTTCATCCGCCAGGAGTCGACGCGTCTCTCCAAACAGACCAGCCCCGCGGAGGGAAGGTCCAGCAGCTCCCGTTCCGCACCGAGCAGCAGTACCGAGATGAGCTTGCCCAGCTGGGGAAGATGCCCGACGATCACCAGATTCTTCTCCCGGCGCTTCAGTTTTTCTACCAGCGGCGGCAGGGGATCGTTGGGATTCAAACCGCTTCGAGAGTACGTCCGGTCATCTATCTTCAGACCAGCTGCGAGAATACCTGCAGTTTGTTCGGCTCGGGTCTTTCCGCTGTGCCAGATCTCCTGGATTTGAGGGTTGGTCCTGGAAAAAGCGGCGCAGACCGCCCTGACCTCTTCCAGTCCTCTGTCGCTGAGTCCCCGCTCCGGATCCTCGCTCTTGGGTTTGGCATCGCCGTGGCGAAAGACGTAGAGGAACATCTACCATTCCCCGGGATCGGTCGGGGCGACGGGGGTGCAGGAGGTGCTTTCCCGCTTCCGGGCCATCATGGGTTCGGCCGCCTCCCGCCATCTCTGGTAATGCTCCGTTTCCTTATGATCCAGGGTCGCCTGTGCATCCCGGTAAACTTCATAGAGGACGAAATGCTGCAGGTCGCTATCGGATTGCAGCACGTCGAAACGCAGGACCCCCCGTTCCTGGATCGATCCTCCTCTATTCTGCACGCTGATCCGCTTGAAATCCTCGATGTTCTGCTTGTTCACGTGGACATCAATAACCCGGACGATCATGCTGCACCTCCGAAGGAGTGACGTTCTTTGAATTGCGCCACCTTTTTTAGATAGTCTTTTCGCAGGCGTTCCTGCCTGTCCTTTGGCAGAAAACTGGCCTCAATCGCATTCAGATTCAATTGTACCAAATCCTCGAAGTCGAAGCCGAAGTACTCTACCGCTTTGATGTAGTCATCCGTCAGATCGGTATTTTGGATAAAGGGATCATCCGAGTTCAGCGTTACGGGCACGCCGTTTCTGTACAACGTTCCTATAGGGTGGTTGCGCTCATCTTCCCAGGAACCGGTTTGATAGTTGGACGTGATGCACAGTTCCAGGGCGATGCCCGAAGTTTTGAGGTACTCCTGCAGGGGCTGATCGTCTATCGTGCTGGTGCCGTGGCCGATCCGGTCGGCGTGCAGATTCCGGATAGCCTCCCAGATCTGTTCGGAGGGGGTGACCTCCCCGGCGTGGATCGTCGACTTGTAGATTCCGTCGGATTCGATCAGGGCAAAAAAATCCCGGAACTGCCCAGGGGGATAGTTGATCTCGTCCCCGGCCAGATCGATCCCGACGATTTCCGGTATTTCGAGGCGCTTCAGCAGGTTGTACAGTTCGATCATCTCTGCGCTGGTCTGCTTGCTGCGGTTGAAGGTCAGCAGATAACGGATTTCCAGACCTGCATCCCTGGCCGCCGTATTGCCGGCCTGGACGATCAGCCTGGTGACCTGGGCGCGGTCAAAGTCGTTTTCCAAAGCGAAATGTTCCGGTGAGAAGCGCAGTTCGCAGTACAACAGGCCGTCCCGGACCAGCTCTTTCACCGAGTGATAGGTAATAAAATAGACGTCGTCCAGTGAGCGGTACCAGTCGTTTCGGAACTTGGTGAGAAAAATGAGGAAATCCGGGCTGGAGTCCTTCGGAAATTGGACTTCTTTTTTGAAGGATTCGAAATCCCGGGGTCTCTCCAGGTTGTTCTTGAGCGACAGCTGGTGCAGCTTCTCCACGGGAAACGTCCCCTCCAGATGTCTGTGAAGTTCCACCTTGGGGAACTGCTCCATCACTGATCTTTGCATCAACTTTTTCGGTTCAGCCATTCGTGAATGCCTACAAATTTAATACAAATTTAATACAAAATATTAATTCTTCAACGTGATTCTGTTAAATAAAACACAAAACCCCTCCCCCCGGAAATCCCGGACAGAGGGAGGGGCTATTGAGGTCGAACAGATAGTACGGTTTGAGACTATAGGGAATCCGGGTCGCAGAGGTATTCGGCACTGGCCGCTACACGGCCGCACTGCTTGCAGACGTACTTACCGTTTCTGATCAAGTCTTTATAATCCGACAGATTCGTCTGAATATAGTTCATGACGTGAGCAACACAGAGGTGCTTGCCATGCCCCTTGTGCGGACCCTCTACTTCAGTCAACGGAAACCATTCAGCCATAGTCACTCCTCCTGGTGCATGAGTTTGGTTCAATGGGAATATACAATTGCCGGAGGTTTATTGCAAGGGTTGCCGGATTGCCTGGTGCGCTTGCCGGGCGGCACTCCCCAGGTGGCCCGCAAAAGCCACCTTTGTTGCCACGGCAGGCTTTTTCCTGTAAAATGTGCGCCCATGATGAAGGCGATTGAGCTACCTCCGGCTTACGACCCGAAAAGCTTCGAAGACCGGCTCTATAAATTCTGGTTGGACAACAACCTGTTCGCACCGGATCCGAATAGAAAGGGCCGACCCTACACAATCGTGATCCCACCGCCTAACGTAACCGGGGTGCTGCACATGGGCCATGGTTTGAACAACAGCCTTCAAGACGTGTTGATCCGCTATCACCGCATGGCCGGTGAGCCGACTCTCTGGCTGCCCGGTTCGGATCACGCCGGAATCGCCACCCAGGCTGTCGTGGAAAAGCAGCTGAGGCAGCAGGGCACCTCCCGGGAGCAGATCGGCCGGGACCGTTTCGTGGAGGAAACCTGGAAGGTTACCAATAAACATCACGACATCATCGTCAAGCAGCTGCAGAAGATCGGCTCCTCCTGCGATTGGCAGCGGGAGCGTTTCACTTTGGACGAAGGACTGTCCCGGGCCGTACGGGAGGTGTTCGTAAGCCTGTACGAGAAGGGACTGGTGTACAAGGGCAACTACCTGGTCAACTGGTGCTGGTCCTGCGGTACGGCGATATCGGATGATGAGGTCGAGCATGAGGAAATAGAGGGCCGCATGTACCACTATCGCTATCCCCTGGCCGACGGCAGCGGTTCCATCGAAATCGCCACCACCCGCCCGGAAACCATGCTGGGGGATACGGCTCTGGCGGTGCACCCCGAAGACAAGCGCTACAAGAAGTTGGTGGGCAAGCAGGCGCTGCTGCCGCTTACAGACCGGATGCTGCCGATTGTGGCCGATACCTACGTGGACATGGAGTTCGGATCCGGAGTCGTGAAAGTCACTCCGGCTCATGATCCGAACGACTACGACATCGGCAAACGTCACAATCTGCCGCGGATCAACATACTGAATCCGGACAACACCCTGAACAACAATGTTCCCCGGGCCTATAGAGGTCTCAAAGTCACCGAGGCACGGAAACGAGTGGTGGAAGATATCAAGAAAGCAGGCCTGTTTATCCGGGACGAGAAGCATATGCACACGGTGGGGCACTGTTATCGCTGCCACAGCCTGATCGAGCCCTACCTGTCGGACCAGTGGTTCGTGCGTATGCGCCCATTGGCGGATAAAGCCCTCAAAGCCTGGGAAGGGGGGGAGGTACAGTTCTACCCCAAGAAATGGGAGAACACCTACATACACTGGCTGCGAAACATCCGGGACTGGTGCATATCCAGACAACTGTGGTGGGGCCACCGTATCCCGGTCTGGTACTGCGAGGCCTGCGGCGAAATGACTGTTTCCCGGGAAGACCCTTCTATCTGCCAGCACTGTTCGAGCAATGAGATTCGACAGGATCCGGATGTCCTGGACACGTGGTTCTCCTCCGCACTTTGGCCTTTCTCCACCCTCGGGTGGCCGGATCAAACCGAAGACCTGAAGACCTTTTACCCGACCTCCACGCTGGTAACCGCCTATGAGATCATCTTCTTCTGGGTTGCGCGGATGATCATGATGGGACTCGAGTTCATGGGGGAGGTCCCCTTTCCGGACGTGTACATCCACGGCCTTGTTCGGGATACTCAAGGGCGTAAGATGTCCAAGTCTCTGGGCAATGGTGTGGACCCGCTCGAAATGGTCGACGAGTACGGAGCCGACGCCCTTCGTTTTACCCTGGCCTTCCTGGCGGCCCAGGGTCAGGACATCCTGATGGACAAGGACAGCTTCAAACTGGGCAGCAAATTCGCCAACAAGATCTGGAATGCCTCCCGCTTCATCCTGATGAACCTCGAAGGCCGTAGCCTCGTGAAAGAGGCGGATGCCAGGCTCGATGAGGTGGACCGTTGGATCATCCACAGGCTGAACCTGACGGCTCGAAGCGCCCGAACCGCCCTGATCCAGTATCGTTTCAATGATGCCAGCCAGGCTGTCTACGAGTACTTCTGGAACGATTTCTGCGACTGGTACATCGAGGCGTCCAAACTCGCCCTGGAGGGAGACAACGAAGCGGAGAAGGACCGGAAGATCACGCTCTGCCTGTCGATCCTGGAGGAATCTCTCCGATTGCTGCATCCCTTTTTACCCTATGTAACCGAGGAGATCTATCAGAAGCTGCCCAACCACGGCCGGAGTATCGTCACCGCCTCCTATCCGGATTTCTCGGAAAAACGCGTGGAGGAGGCCGCTGCCCAGAGTTTCGCCCTGGTGCAGGAACTGGTTCGCGCAGTACGTACGCTTCGCAGCGAGTTCACCATACCGGCGGGGACGAAGATCCCGGTCACGGTAAAGACAACCGAGGATGACCCTTCCCGGCGGATATTCCAGGAGCAGAAGGATCTGATTGCCCTGCTCATAGGATCGGACAACCTCGAGATCACCCACGAGGCGGTGCAGAGAGCGGGGAGCATCCCGGCGGTGGGCTCCGGTTTCGAAGCCTTCGTCTACATCAAAGAGGCCATCGACCTGGAAAAAGAGATCGACAAACTGCAGAAGGAGCTTGGGAATATCGAAACGGCCCTGAAACGCACGACCGGTAAGCTGGCCAACAAGTCGTTCCTCTCCAAAGCTCCCCAGGAGGTCGTTCAGAAAGAGAAGGACAAGCAGGAACAGCTCCGACGGCGAAAGGAGAAAATCGCCGGCTATATCGAGGAGCTGAGGGCTTAACCGCAACCATCCTCGGTTCCGTATTGTCATTCATGGCAATGGATGTCGCAAGCCTGCTTCGAATTCGCTGGATCGCCGATACCGCCCTCCAACAGACTACCCGGGAGTGGTCGCAAATCAGCTCAGCCGCTCAGGTGTTGATAGCCGCAATCCCCGTTGTGTCGGTGTCCGTTCTGGCGGTGCTCAGCTTCTTCGTGATTCTCTGGGACTACAAGAAGCAGCAGCTGATGATCGGACGGGGGCTGACGCCCAAACCCAGAAATATCGACGACAAGCTGCTGCTCATAGGAATCGTGGCGCTTTTCGTAGGCGTGGGGCTGTTGGTCTTCTTCGGACTGAAAACGGGCTTGAGTAATTCTCTTCTGGGCGGTATTATTCCCACAGCATCCGGGCTGGGTATCATTACCTACTACGTCCTGATATACCGTTTGAAGAAGAACAGAGAGCGTGAAAAAAACAACCGACAATGAGCTTGTCAAACACGTACTGGCGGGCCGGATCGACGCCTACCGGCAGATCGTAGCTCGTCACCAGGCTCGCGTTTTTTATCTGGGCTTGAAATTCTTTCACAACCGCCACGATGCGGAGGATTACGCTCAAGAGGTCTTTCTCAAGACCTTTGAGAAGCTTCGGACCTTCAGGGCGGAGGTTCCCTTCGCATCCTGGCTCAGCAAGATCGCCTACAACATGGCGGTAAATCAGTACCACAAGCGCAAACGCGCCCACCTCGAGGTTGCCCTGCCCTGTGAACCTCAGGATACCTCCTTGGGCCCGGAAACCCGGCTGTTGCGGCGCGAGCTGCGTGAAAAAGTGAGAAAAGTACTGCAAAAGATCCCGGATATCTACAAACCCGTGATCAATCTCCACTTCTTCGAGGGATTGAGCTATCCGGAAATCTCCCGAGCTCTCAGCATTCCGGTGAACACGATCAAGTCCTACATGTTCCGGGCCAAGCAGCTGCTCCGCACTCGCCTGGGGGCTTATGTCTACGGGTATCTCGAGGAGGGAATCATCGGATGAGCCGATCCACTGTGGACGGCGCTCAGAGCCTCGACAGCAACGAACCGAAAGAGGGATTGAAACGGGATATCTCGGTCTACCTCGCCAGGGTCGGTTTCGTAGATCGGGTCATGGTCGATATCCACGAAATCCCCGGCAAGATAAGAAAAACCCTGCTCTGGGCGGGTTTCTGCGTGCTCAATATTCTCCTGATCGTCGTGTTCGGGACCAACCCGTCGGTTATTGCCCGGTTCCTCCAAGGCGATCTTGGGGAGTTTTTCTTTCTGTTTCTCGGGATTTCCCTTCTGGGGGGGCTGATCGGGCTGGTTGTCGTCAGCGACCTGTCCTGGTTTCAAGATCACCTACCCAGGCAAATTTCCGACGACGAATAGACTTCAGCGAATAGACTTCAGCGGCCGACCGGCGAACTCTCTTCTACACTATGGGTGACCACACTCCGGGGCGGCACATCCTGGGTGATCCATACATTCGCTCCAATCACGGATTCGCGACCGATGGTAACCCTTCCCAGGACCGTAGCGCCGGAGTAGATCACCACATCATCCTCTACAACCGGATGCCTCGGGATTCCCTTGATCGGCTTGCCGTTCTCATCCAGGGGAAAGCTCTTGGCCCCGAGTGTAACCCCCTGATAGATGCGCACCCGTTCTCCGATAACGCAGGTCTCTCCGATTACCACGCCTGTTCCGTGATCTATGAAGAACTCCTCCCCTATCTTGGCTCCCGGGTGAATATCGATACCGGTCAGGCTGTGAGCCCTCTCCGTAATCATTCTGGGGATCAGCGGCACCTCCAGGCAGTACAGCTCATGGGCCAGGCGATAGTAGGTGACGGCCAGGATCCCGGGGTAGCAGAAGATAGCCTCATCGGTGCTCTTGGCCGCCGGGTCCCCGTAGTAAGCGGCGTGAACATCCGTAGCCAGGGTGTGCTGGATCCGCGGCAGGCGCTGAACAAACTCCGCAGTAGTCTGTTTGGCCTTTTCCAGACAGGCCGGGCACTCGAATCCGTGGTGGTCGCATTCGAAGCACAGTCCCCGCTTGATCTGCTCGAGCAATACCAGAAGTATGCGGTCCAAGGTTGCCCCGACGTGGAAACGCATATTGTCCGTGGTCAGCTCGGAGATACCGAAGTAACCGGGAAACAGAACGGAGCGAAGCGACTCGGCAGCCTCGACTACCTGGTCTCTGGAGGGCAGCAGCCTTCCCCCCTTGGCCTTCCATGAAAGCATTCCATGTTCCGAATCGCAGAGGCAGTCTACAACCTCGGCGAGAATATTCTGTTTGATGGTAACCCCATTATCCATGCTGTTGTCCTCTGAATCACCCCTTTCAAAATACTACAAAAGGCGCTGTCCGGCCACTCAGGGAGTTACCCAGCCGCCCGATGATTCTGAGCGAAACAGGGCGTCCAGCACCTTCTGATTAGCCACCGCATCTGAGGCAGGGGTCGGAACCGGGAGCTGCTGGCGAAGCGCTTTGGAGAAGGCTTCGAACTCCAATGCGTACTGATCGGCTGCCGGTAATATTGGGTGCCGTTCACCGATCTCGGTAAACACCGTAAGCGACGGTGGCACATCCGGGTACATGTTGAAGGGGATCCCGATGTGGATGCTCCCGGAGCTGCCGAAGATATCGACTCTTTGGTTCGGAAAACTCTGGGTAGCGACTGTAAACACGGATCGCCCGTCTCCGAAATCGAGGATGGCCGAGCTCAAGATGTCCGTCTTGAAGCTCGGATCCCGGGTGA
>CAZKCQ010000021.1:0-18468 GCA_964551205.1 uncultured Spirochaetaceae bacterium | reverse complement strand
TGCGGGACACGATGTCCGGTTGGCTGTTCTATCCCGGGCTGATCCTCCTGATCGCTGGACTGGGTGGATTGACCATGGGATTGTACGCGGGTTTTCTCTATCTCCGGCGGGGGTTCCGGGACCCGGTGATGCGATACGGCTTTCTGATCCTGCTGGCTGTGCTGGTGATTCTGGATCTGTCGAGCCCGGTTCGCTTTACGGCCAATACCGCCGTCCCTCGCTTGGCTGAGGAGATAGGGAAACTCGCGAAAAAGGAACAGTTCGTTCAAGAGCAGCAGGAGGCTTTCAACAGGCAGGTCCAGGACGCAAACCGGGTGATGCGGCCATTGGAGGGACTGGAAGGGGTGGACGTGTATCTGTTCATCGTCGAGTCCTACGGCTATACCCTCTACTGCGAACCCGTGCACTTCGACCTCATCCAACCGCATCTCCGGGAGTTCCAGGAACGGCTTGCGGAAGCGGGATTCCAAAGCGCCTCCACCTTCCTGGATTCTCCCGCCTTCGGCGGGAACTCCTGGCTGGCGGATTCCACCCTGGCCACGGGAGTTCGTATCGACAACGAGGCGGCCTATCAGCTGCTGCACGAGTCGGATGTCAAACCCATCGCCCAGTTCTTCAATGAGATCGGCTACCGTACCGTGGTAGCCATGCCCGCAACTACCTACGCCTGGCCGGAGGGGGAGTTTTATCGCTTTGAGCGGAAGTACTACTCCAAGGATTTTGATTACAGAGGACCGAATCTGAAGTGGGCGCCGATGACCGACCAGTACGTGCTGGACTTCATTCATCGCAAAGAAGTGCAGGGCGCAAGCCGGCCGCTCTTCATCCAGTATGTGATGATCTCCAGCCACTACCCCTTCAACCTGATCCCGAGGTTCTTCGAGGACTGGTCGCAGATCGGGGACGGGAGCATCTATCAACGTGAGGATTCGGTGAACGTTCTCCCGATCAAGCCTGGAAACCAGACTGCCGGAGCTGAAGGCTATGTCGCGGCCATGGCCTATGAGCTGAAGGTTATTGGGGAGTACCTGAGCAACTTCGTCGACGGGGATGCCTTGATCATCGTTGTCGGGGATCACCAGCCCTACAGCGGGATTGCCGGCAAGAACAAGCCCGGATCCGTGCCGCTGCACCTGATCAGCAGGAGGATCGATTTCCTCACACCCTTTATTGAACGCGGCTACACCAGGGGTCTCATCCCCCGGCAGGAGCTCCCCCATGCCGGACTGGAGACCTTTCTGCCGAGCCTGTTGGCAAGCTTCAGCTCCGCAGATCCGGCTTCAGATCATCGTTCCACCGCGGTCGAAGCCGGGCAGACTACGAACTGACAGGTTTACTCCGTCTCCATATGGCAAAGGCGGCGATCAGACCGGCCGCCGCAAACAGAAGGTCCCGGGCTCGCATGTACAAGACCAGGCTCATTCCAGTCTGGGCCCCAAGGTCCAGGAGCTCGAATACGCCGACATAGGTCAGCTCCAGGGCGCCCAGGGCACCGGGGAGGGGCAGGAGGAAGGCAAATTTCCCACCGGCCAGGACCAGCAATGTTTGCCTGAGGGTAACCGGGATCCTGAGAAAGTGCAGCACCAGCCGCATCTCCGCCAGGCCGATCGTCCATACCAGGAGGAAGAACAGGAGGATCTGCAGAAGGGTCCGTCCCCGTCGCCGGCAGTAGGTCAGGATCCTCGCCTCGCTGGAGCGGATCAACGCTTTCGCTCTTCGAATCTGCGGCCGGGTTAGAAATCCGGCGGGCAGCCGGCTCAGGCACCAGGATAGAGGACGGATGCCGAAAAAGACGGCAGTCAGATAGGCTGCCGGCAGGGCTATGAGCAGGGAGGGGAGTGAAATGGCGAGCCCCAAACCGCTGGAGGAAAGCAGACCCAGGGGAAAGAACGCCAGAGATGCCAGTCCTAAAAAAGCGAAGTTGCCCAGCAGTTCAAAAGTCTTGTCCAGGAGGATCGAGGCGGAACCCACATCGTAGCCCAGGTCGCTTTGCTTCTTTGCCAGATACATCTGCAGCGGTTCTCCCCCGAATTGGGGTCCGGGGGTGAGGTAGCTGACTGCATACCCGGCTAACCGGTAGGACAACAGCCGGAACAGGCCCACTGGAGCACCCAATCCTTGCAGAATAACGGCCCAGCGAAGGGTGAGTATCATAATAAACAGGAGGTTCACAACCAGCAGCGCACAGACCTGGAGGAGGGTCAGTCTTTCCAGAATCGTGAACAGTTCCCGAAAGCGGATGTCCTTCAAAGCCCAATAGAGCAAAAACGGGACGGGAATCCAAAGCAGATATTTGAGTTTCTTCACGCCCTAGGAACCCGCCGGATCGGAGCTCGGTCGTGCCGGTAGAGAAAAGTTCAGCCTTAAGGGCCCCGGCCCGAAGAGGTACAGAAGCAGGGTTGCGCTTACAAGCACGGCTCCCCATGGATCCAGCCGGGAGAGAAAGATGCGTACTCCCTCGAGGAGAAGAAGCGCGAGGGCCGACGGGGAGGTGAGTCGTCCGGCAATCAGCACCACCAGGAGCAGCAGCCGTAGGGTGGCGAAAAGCACAGTCAGGAGCTCGGCCAGGGGGATGGCTGCGGGTATCCAGGCTGCTGGAAGCGCCCCCGGTTGAAATGCCGTCACCCCGAACTGTACCGCCGCAGCCACCAGAGAAGCCCGGACGATCAGGGGCGTCCAGTTTCTTCCCACACTGTAGAAGGTTTTCTTGATCTTCCGATAGCCCGGGTCCTCGGGATCGAGGGCGCCGCTTACCAACAGCCAATCCCTGATGAAGCCCAGCAGCAGGGGAACGCCGATGATCAGCTCTGCCAGAACCGTGCCCGGCGGCCGGGCTATGGGCCAGAGAAACACGGCCAGAATGCCCATCTGGAAGCCCGCCAGCCGACGGCGCATGTAGCTGGGCGGCAGGGGGTGCACGGCTCTCCCGCGGGATGAGCGCCAGGCGATCCCGCCGGTAAACACGTATTTTGCCACGCCGATATAGAGGAAGGCCACCGGAAGATGTCCCCATTGGATGACCAGGACCAGGGCAACCAGGATTCCCAGGGCATCGTATTCCTGATCCAGAAGCTCGCCCATGCGGGTCGGCGTGTTGCTCTTCCGCGCCCAATATCCATCAAAGAAATCCAAAACGGCCAGAAGCGTGTAAAGCGCAGCGGGCAGCCAAGCCACGATCCCTGCGGATTTCGCCGTAAACAGAAATCCAGCCAGGAGTGCGATCATCATGCCCCTGGTCAGGGACAGCATATTGGCCCCGCCCCACAGGCAGTCGAGGTTGTCTCCGCTGAGGATCCTCTTTCGACTTCGCAGCAGAAAAAGCTGCTGATACACCATGACCGCCGCTACCTTGATTGCCCAGAATCCCCCGTGGCGGAGATCCCGATAGCGGCAGGTCAGGACAGCCCCGCCAATCAGGATGAGAAGATCGATCAACCCCAGAACAGTCAATCCGCGACGGAAGCTGCGTTTGTAGGGTTGTCCTTCGCTCTCTCTCACCTTAAAGGTTCCTCAGGCTGTCCGCTCAGTCTACCGTTTTTCCAGGACGAGAAACAGGTACTCGGTCCAGCCGTTTTGCTGACAGATCTGCAGAGCGCCGCCGCCGTACATGCTGGCTCCCCAGGCGCTCTTCCGCAGTGTTTTTCCCGCCAGGAGCTGCAACTGGCGGATGAGGGGAGGGGTCTGTCGGAGATATTCGGTGAGTTTCACTCTTTCGACCAGATGGAAGCCTTGCTGCGCCGCATAGTCCAGAACATCCTCCGCCCTCATCAGACTCTGCAGATGCCAGCCCTCTCGGAATCGGGACAGCCACCTCTCCCGCCGGTCCGAGGCGGGTTCTTCTTCTACGGCAACGAAATCGTCGCAGAGGATCAACCGTCCACCCCCGGGTAGCAGATTACCGATCTGGGTGAAGAAGGCTGCCGGATCGCTACCATGGCTGAAGGATTCTATGGCATAGGCGTCGGTGATCTCCCGAATTTCAGGTAGTTGGTTGAAATCGGCAACCTGGAAACGACAACTGTCGCTAAGCCCGTAGAGCAGTGCAATTCTGCGGGCGGTTTGAGCTTGAAAGGGACTCAGGGTGATGCCGGTGATGCTGATCGGATAGCGGGCCGCCAGCCACAGAGCCGAACCGCCGGCACCACAGCCCAGGTCCAGGATATGTCTTGCAGTTTGGTTGGGCACCCTCTCCGCCAGCAGAGCCCTGGCGATCAGACGCTCTACGGTATGCAGCGCCTCCTTGCGTGAACGTTCTTTCCCGGTCCAGACGGGGCGATGGATCAACGCCTCTCCCCGGCCTTGGCCGAAGAGGAGCATCCAGAAGGTGTTTTTGTTGTAGTAACGCCGAACCCGGCCGGCCTGGTCCTGCATCTTCAGGAATCAGGTGTCCAGGAGATGACCCAGTCTCTCCTTCTTGGTCCGTAGATACCGTTTGTTGTGGAGGTTGGAGCGTATGACCACAGGAATACGATCGGTCACCGTGATCCGGTTCATCCGTAGGCCCTTGATCTTCTCGGGATTGTTGGTTATGAGAGCCACGGATTCGATACCCAGAAGGCGGATGATCTCCGCCGCCGCTTCGTAACTGCGGGCATCGGTGGGAAACCCCAGATGATTGTTGGCATCCACTGTATCCAGGCCCTGATCCTGAAGATCGTAGGCCTTCAGTTTGTTGAGTAACCCGATGCCGCGACCTTCCTGGCGCAGGTAGATGATTACCCCCCGTTCCTGGCTGTTTACGTAATTCAAACTCGCTTCAAGCTGTTCCCGGCAATCACAGCGCAGGGAAAACCAGATGTCTCCGGTGTGGCACTCCGAGTGGATGCGAACCGGGCAGGCTTCGGCTCCCCGGACTTCTCCACGAACCATTGCCGTGTGTTCCTTGCCGTCTCGATGGTCGAGAAAACCGTAGATCGTAAAAATCCCGAAACGCGTCGGGAGTTTCGCCCTGCTCACCAGCTCGATTTCTCCAACCTTGCGATTTTTCGTTCCGTTTGGCGTAGAATCCAGAACGACTTTTCCGGCGTCGTCGATCAGCTCATATTCAGCCGCCGCAGCATTTCCAAGGGCTGCCATCTTTTTCTCCCAATATAGTATTTTAGCTATTCTCTAATAGATCGCAATCTCCGATTGCAAATGAATTGAAGATTGCGATGTCCTCTTCCAGCCCTTCGGGCTGTCATCGTAATATCGCAATCTCCGATTGCAAATGAATTGAAGATTGCGATGTCCTCTTCCAGCCCTTCGGGCTGTCATCGTAATATCACTTTTAAAATACGGACATTGTCCGGTTCGGGTCAAAAGCTTTTTTCAAAGATCGCGCGGAAGCTTGTCAGTCGGTGAGGTGCTTGTGTATAGTGGTTTGCAAATGAAGCCGAAGCCGCGGATCACGGTGAGCTATGCTCAGAGCCTGGACGGACGGATCGCTACCTCCACGGGGGATTCCCGCTGGATCTCCTGTAACCGGACACTGAACCTGGCACACCGGCTGAGACGGGAAAATGAGGTGATCCTGGTGGGCATCGGGACCGTGTTGAGGGATGATCCGGAGCTCAGCTGCCGCCTCAAGCGCCGCTCCCGCTCCCCCGTTCGGGTGATCCTGGATTCCCGCCTGCGCCTTCCTCCGGACTCGACGATCGTCCGTACATGCAGAACGTACAGGACGATCGTGTACACGCTCGAAGATACGGCGGAGGCCGGAGCTGACGATGCGGCGGTGGTCGATGTCATGGCAGGTAAGGCTGCGGCGGCAGGTGCCGGAGTCGATCGGCGTGAAGATCTGGAGCGGGCCGGAATCGAGGTTTACCAGGTCCAGGCGGACAACCAGGGCCGGGTTTCGGTCGCGGAGGTGGTGGAGGACCTGGCAGAACGGGGTTTTCGGAGCATCTTTGTGGAGGGCGGCGCCCGCGTGATCACCTCCTTTCTGAGGGCGGGTCTGGTTCACAGGATGGTCGTGGTAACCGCTCCGGTCATTATCGGTCGAGGGGTGGAGGCAATCGGAGAGCTCGGGATCACCTCGCTGGCGCAGGCGCTGCGGCCTCATCGCAGCCGTGTGCGACGTGTGGGTACAGACCGCGTCTGGGAGCTCATTTTTCATGGAGGTTAAGGCCAAAGCCCTGTACTTCACCGCTCCCGGAACCGTCGAGATTCGGGAGGAAATCTGCCGGCCTGTGGGGGAGCAGGTTCTGGTCCGCTCGCGCTTGATCGGGGTCAGTCACGGAACCGAGATGCTGGTCTTCGGCGGTCAGATGCCGCCGGGGCTCGAGGCCGACGCCTGCCTGGAAAATCTGACGGGTACTCTGGACTACCCGTTGAAATACGGCTACATCAACACCGGAGAAACTGAGTCCGGCCGCAGGGTGTTTGCCTTCTATCCCCATCAGGATCTGTTTTTCGTTGAGCCGCAGCAGCTTATCGAGCTGCCCTCCCGTCTGGATTTCGCCGACGCTGTTTTTCTGGCCAACATGGAGACCGCTTTAAGCATCGTGCACGATGCCAATCCCCGATTCGGCGAGTGTGTGCTGCTGATCGGGCAGGGGGTCGTGGGTCTGCTGACCGCCGAGATCCTGTTACGGGGGGACGCCGGGAAGGTGATCACCGTGGAGCCCTACGCCAAGCGCCGCCAGGTCTCGGAAGCGATCGGATGTGTGGCTCTTCAACCGGGAGCGGAGCTGCAGGAACGAATCCGAGAGCATACAGACGGGCGGGGAGCGGATGTTGCCATCAATGTCAGCGCCTCCGCGGAGGGGTTACAGCTGGCCATCGACAACCTGGCCTTCGAGGGGATTGCGGTGGAGGCTTCCTGGTACGGCAGCCGGCCGGTAACCCTGGAGCTGGGCAGAGCATTCCACCGGAAGAGGCTCAAGCTGCGCAGCAGCCAGGTTTCCCGGATCGATCCGGCCCTGACCGGCAGGTGGGACAAGGGTCGCCGCCTGGACCGGGTCCTGGAACTGCTCCAGGCGATTCGCCCCTCCCGCTACATCAGCCACCGCTTTGCCCTTGATCGGGCTCAGGAGGCGTTTGAGCTGTTGGAAAACCAGCCGGAACGAAGCATTCAGATCGTCCTGGAACCATAGAGGAGTGAGCCATGTATCAAGTCGGAATCAAAAACACCTTCAGGGCAAGTCATTTCCTGATCGGTGATTTCGCCGAGGAAACCCTTCCCCACGAGCACGAATATGTCGTGGAGTGGATCTGCGTAACCAACGTGCTGGATGAAAACGGTTTTTCCGTCAACATCGCGGTGATGGAGGAGGAGCTCCAGCGCCTGATCGATGAGATTCAAGGCAAACTTCTAAACGATCTGGAGTTCTTCAAAGACCGCCAGGTGAGCGTGGAGAATATGGCCCACTACATCCACGCGGCTCTGGTGCAGGCGTTGAGCCGACGCAGCTTTTCTCTGGAATCGATCGTTGAGTTTCAGGTGAAGATCTGGGAATCCGAAACCGCCTGGGCGGCCTACATCCATTCGTAGCGAATGAGGCTGCTGTTCGTCATCTACGGTTCTCTCCAGCAGATCTCCGGTGGGTATCTGTACGACCGAAAGGTGATCGAGTACCTCGAGGGCAAGGGGGTCGAGGTTGACTGCCTGCAGCTGCCGGCATGTCTCTATCTCCTCTGTCCGCTCCACAATTTCTACGCTCCCCTGCGGAGGTTGTTTCGCAGGTCCCCATCCGGGAGCTACGACTGCATCATTGTCGACGAGCTCACCCATCCATCCGTGTTTCTTCCGGTTTCCCGGCGTAGAGGTTCCCTCCCGCCGGTGGTCGTTGTCCTGCATCACCTCAAGATCCAGGAACGGATCGGCCCGCTGCTCAGGATCTTCGCCCGTTCCATGGAGCGAAGCCTGCTTCGTCGCTGCGACGGCATCATCGTGAACAGCCACACCACCGCAGGCACGGTGCGTGATCTGATAGACGCGGAGGCGGCGATCTACGTTTGCCCACCGGGCAGCGACAACCTGGTTCGAAACCCCGTGGTCACGGTGGTGGAGGTTTCCACAGTGGAGGCCGAAGTTACGGCTGCTGCGGAAAGGCCCGTACGCCTGCTCATCACCGGTAACATCATCCCCCGCAAGGGGCATGATCTACTGATCCGGATGCTCGCCGACCTGTCCGAACTGAACTGGCAGCTGAGGATGGTCGGGGCTGCGGTCGATCCCCGCTACAAGAGGCGGGTGGACCGGCTTATAAGGCGGCACGAACTGGAGAACCGCATCGTCTATACGGGGGTTCTCTCCGGGGAAGCCCTGAGCCGGCAGTATATAGAGGCGGATGTTTTTGTGTTTCCCTCCCGCTATGAAGGATTCGGGATCTCCCTTGCCGAAGCCATCCGCGCGGGACTGCCCTTCATCGCCTTCGCCTCCGGGGCGATCCCCGAAGTCAGCGGCGGTCGGGGATTGCTGGTTGCCGACGGGGACCTCGGAACTTTTCAACGTCACCTGCAGCGGTTGATCTGCGATCCCGCCTTCAGGGAGCGGGCGGCAGAGATTTCCCAAAGTCTGGCCGCGGATTTGCCGACCTGGAGGCAGACCGGAGAGACTTTCTTTCGGGCCATCAAAGAGATCATTTGAGAGGAATCACCGGAAATGGAAAGGGGTGAACCGACGAGTTTCGATTTTCCGGCCTATCTGGAGGCCAAGTTTGCGATCGATTCGGCAAGCCTGAACCCGCCCCTCTACGCTCGGTTCCAGGATCGTCTGCGGCACATCGTCGATCCCCGGGTCCTGGACCTGGGTACCGGTACCGGCGCAGTGCTTCGGCGGATTATCGAGCTGGAATTATCCGGGCTGGTGCAACTGGTCGGACTGGATCAGGAGGAGCAGAATCTGGTTGCGGCAGTGGATCGTATCGAGCAAGCCCTGAAGGATCGGGGATACAACATCGCAGAAAAGCGGGAGAGCCTCGAAGCAAAGACGATCCGCGCAAAGAAAGGGGGTAAGGCGATGAGGGTCGAATTACGACAGGGCGATATTCTGGATACACGTACAATCGGGACGCTCGAATCGTTCGACTGCATCACCGCCCATGCCTTCATGGATCTGATGCCCCTCAAGCGCGCCGTGGCGCTCGTTCGCACTCTGCTGAAGGCCGACGGTGTGTTCTATTCGACCCTGAACTACGACGGGCTTACCGTGCTGTTGCCGGAATACGCGGAAGCGGGCTTTGAACGGCGGCTGCTCCGGATCTACAACCGCTCCATGGAGCAGAGGCGGAGCCGAGGCAGGAGAACGGGAGGTTCCTTGAGCGGTCGGCGTTTGTACCGGGCCTTGCTGGAGGGGGGCTTTGCAATCCTGGGGATGGGCCCGAGTGACTGGAACGTATCTCCCTCGGGGGGTGGGTATGCTGAAGAGCAAAAGCTCTTCCTCACCGCGATTCTTTCGATGATCGAACGAGAAGCAGGCCGTTTCCGGACCGGGTCGGGAGCAGGGAAGGCTGCCGGCGCAGGTCCGATTATCGACCCGCAGCTGTTGGCCGATTGGTACACCGACCGGCTTGAAGCCGTGCAGAAGGACAACCTGTCCCTGATCGTTCACCAGATCGATCTGTTGGCCAGGCCGGCCTGAGGAGAAAACGTCTGTACCGAGCGCGTGTTATGAGCCGACTTTCATGTCTAGTTTCGCTGATTTTCATCTTGGCCGCAAAGACGATTTTCTGCGATTCCGATCATCCTCAAATACTGCAGCGGATCCTGTTCGGCTCCTGCGTGCTTCAGTCCAGACCGCAGCCGATTTTCGCCACGATCGCCGAAATGGATCCCGATTTGTTCATGTTTCTGGGAGACAATATCTATGCCGACACGATCGACATGACGGTAATGCAGCGTAAGTACGCTGAATTGGCGGGGAGCCCGTTGTTTCAACTGCTTCTCGAAAGCTGTCCGGTTCTGGCTGTATGGGACGACCACGACTACGGGGCCAACGATGCCGGGTCCGAGTATCCGAAGAAGGCTGAATCGAAGAGACTTTTTCTCGATTTTTGGAAGGAACCTGAAGATTCCCTGCGCCGGAAACGAGCAGGAATATATGTGGCGCATCTGTACGGCCCGGTCGGGCGGTGCGTCCAGGTGATCCTGCTCGATACCCGCACCTTCAGGGATTCCCTGGTTCGGGGAAATCCCCAGCCCACGGATGCCCTCGGCCCGTACGTGGCCAATCCGGACCCTGCTGCAACCATACTCGGCGAACAGCAGTGGCGGTGGCTGGAAGAGCAGCTTGCTCGGCCGGCTCGGGTTCGCATCATCGCTTCCAGCATCCAGGTGATTCCCGAGTTCAGCGGATGGGAGTCCTGGGCCAACTTCCCCTTGGAAAAACAGCGACTTCTCGATTTGATAACGGAGAGGGAGATCGAAGGTGTGATTTTTATCAGCGGAGATCGGCACTTTGCGGAACTCTCCGTTCTGCACCGCGGGGTCGCGTATCCGCTGTACGAACTGACTTCCAGCGCGTTGAACCTCCGACACCCCAGCGGACTGACCGGAGACAACGAATACCGTATCGACGGAACCTACCTGAGGGAAAACTTCGGGGAAATTCAGATCCGCTGGGGTGCAGAACCGCTGATTTCCCTGAGCATTCGAGATATCCAGGGCAAAGTTCGCCTTGAAACAAGTTTCCCCCTTTCCGATTTAACCTCCGCTGCTCCCTGATCCCGCAGTTCGTTGCATCTTGTTACAAAACAAGATTTTCGCACCGTCATCATAATGCAAATGAATTCTGTGATAGAATGGGTGCTGGGATTCGGCGATGGCCAGAAAATTAAAGAAAAAACTGGGTTTCCTGGAAGTGTTTTCGATCGCCACCGGGGCCATGATCAGCTCCGGATTGTTTGTCCTGCCCGCCGTGGTCTACCCCAAAGCCGGACCTTCCATCCTGCTGTCCTACTTCATCGCTGCCCTGCTGGTTGTACCGGCAATGCTCTCCAAGGCGGAACTGGCCACGGCAATGCCCAAATCCGGCGGAGACTACTTCTTCGTGCACCGGAGCCTGGGCCCGCTGTTCGGAACCTTCGCCGGTCTGGCCGCCTGGTTCTCCTTGAGCTTAAAGAGCGCTTTTGCCCTGGTGGGCATCGGGATTTTTCTCGCTCCCCTGGTTCCGGTGTTCCCGGGATATATGGTAAAGCCGATCGCCGTGGTCTTTGCCCTTCTGTTTACCTTGCTCAATATCTTGAGCGTGAAGGAGAGCGGGCGGTTTCAGGTGGTGTTGGTTTTCGCTTTGCTGGCCATCCTGCTCGTCTACGTAGCCACGGGTATTAGACTGGTCGATGCGCATCACTACTCACCCTTCGCCCCCGAGGGTTGGCCGGCGATCTTTACGGTTACCGGCATGATCTTCGTCTCCTTCGGCGGACTGACGAAAATTGCAGCCGTTGCAGAGGAGATCAACAAACCCCAGAGAACGATTCCCCGTAGTATGTTCGCTTCCTTTCTGGTGGTCACCATTGTCTACCTGCTGGCGATTTTCGTTACCGTGGGGATCCTGGGACGGGTCGAATTCCAAAAAACCCTGGCCCCGCTGTCTACAGCCGCCGCCACCTTCAGCGGACAGGCCGGCTTTCTGGTGCTGTCGATCGCTGCCATGCTGGCTTTCATCACCACCGGCAATGCCGGACTCCTCGCCTCCTCCCGCAATCCTCTGGCCATGGCCAAGGACAATCTGCTTCCCGCCTTCTTTGCACGGGTGAACGTTCGGCTGAAGACCCCGGTAGTCGCAATCCTGTTCACCTCGGCATTCATGATCGCCGTAATCGTCTTCCTCGATGTGGAAAGCCTGGTCAAAGTGGCTTCCACCATGAAGCTGCTGCTGTTCGCCTTCGTCAATCTGTCGGTGATCCTGATGCGGGAGAGCAAGATCGTCTCCTACAAGCCCTCCTTCCGCTCTCCCCTCTATCCGGTGCTGCAGATCGGCGGCACCGTTGTCTACTTTCTTCTGATCGTCGAGATGGGTCTCATCCCCCTGTTGTTGACCGGGGCGTTTTTTGCCGCCAGCCTGCTGTGGTACTTCCTCTACTCCCGCTCCCGCAACCGCCGGGAGTCTGCTCTGCTTCACGTGGTGGAGCGCATCACCAACCGCGAGCTGCGCAGCGACACCCTGTCGGAGGAGCTCAAAGAGATCCTCATCGAACGGGATGAGATCGTCGAGGATCGTTTTGACAGGATCATCAAATCAGCCGAGATCATCGATTTCAGGGAATCCGTGGACAAAGATGGGTTGTTTCAGGTCCTGGCCGAAGTCTTTGCCCGTAAATTCAACGCGGAGCCGACGGGGATCCATCGACTGCTTGCGGATCGGGAATCCGAGTCCACCACGGTGATCCATCCGGGTCTGGCCATTCCCCACATCGTGGTCGACGGAGCGGGGCGATTCGAGATCGTCGTGGTCCGGTCCCGGGAAGGGATCGATTTCGGACCGGACCTGGATCCGGTGAAGGTGGTGTTCGCCCTGGCCGGCACCAGAGACGAACGGAACTTCCATCTCCAGGCGTTGATGGCGATCGCCCAGATCGTGCAGAATCCGGAGTTTCTCTCTTCCTGGCCGCGATTACGCAACACCGAGGAGCTGCGCAGCCAGATCCTCCTGGCTCAGAGAGTTCGAAATGCATCGGTATAGAAGCGGCTCAATCGCCGACCAGTACCGTCGCCCTGAATCGCCCCGAGCCCAGATACTCGATCAGCTGGACCCGAGCCTTCCCTGAAGTGCGGCCGTCTTCCCTGATCCCGGCCAGGAGAGCCTGCTGGAGGGGTTGGGGAAGAACACCGGATGGCTGTACAGCCTTCGGCGTAGAGCCGGATCCGGAGTCCGCCGATTCGGGATAGGAGAACCGGACTACGTAAGAATCGGCCGACTGTGCCCGTGAGCCGGCCGCCGGCGGTGCGCCGCTGGGACGCGTCACGTCGATGATCAGGTCGTAGCCGTGAACGACGTACGCCCCGATGGGTTCGGTCAGCACCCGCTGCTTGCGAACGACCCGATAGCCTCCCTGAGTATCGAAACGGACCTCATTCCCCTGGAGGGTAAACTCGGTCCAGAGCATGGCCGCCAGAGATGTGGGAAGCAGGTAGCGTTCCAGGAACATCTCGGCACTCTCCGTGCTCATCGAGCCGTCGAGGACCCAGAATACCCGGGCTTCCTGCTTGCCGGAGGGCTCTTCCACCCGGGCGGAGGGAAAAGCCGAGCAGGACAGAAGAACGAAGAAGATGACACCGATGGGAATGTATCTCGTGACTTTGTTCATATCCCCTAGTATAGCTCGCCGGGAGCCCGGATACAGGGGAAAGCGCAGAAAAACCTCAAGCCGGCTACAGGCCCGTCTGAGCGTCGAAAAGTCCCTCGTAGAGTACGGTGGAGAGGTAGCGTTCCCCGGAATCCGGCAGGATAACCACGATCGTCTTGCCGGCGAACTCCTCCAGCTTGCCGAGTCGGACCGCCGCCGCGGTAGCAGCGCCGCTGGACAGTCCGGCCAGGATGCCCTCCTCCCGGGCCAGTCTGCGGGCATAGTCGACAGCCTCCTCGTTGTCCACCTGTTCCACCCGATCGATCAAACCGAGATCAAGGTTGTCGGGAATGAATCCCGCACCGATTCCCTGAATCTTGTGCGGTCCGGGCTTCGCTTCCTCTCCCGCCAGGGTCTGACTGATTACGGGGCTGCCGGCCGGTTCCACCGCCACGGCTGTGATTTTCCTGCCCATCTTGTTCTTGATGTAGCGGGATACCCCGGTTATGGTGCCGCCGGTGCCAACCCCGGCCACCAACACATCAATTTCCCCGTCCGTATCCGCCCAGATCTCCGGCCCCGTGGTAGTTTCGTGGATCCGCGGATTGGCAGGGTTCTTGAACTGTTGTAGAAGAACGTATTTCTTCGGATCACCGGCTACGATCTCCTCCGCCCTGGCCAGAGCCCCTTTCATCCCCTTGGTCCCGTCGGTCAGATGCAGCTCGGCCCCGAAAGCCTTGAGGAGTTTACGGCGTTCTATGGACATGGTTTCCGGCATGGTGAGAATCAACTGATATCCCCGGGCAGCGGCGGTGAATGCCAGAGCGATCCCCGTGTTGCCGCTGGTGGGCTCCACGATCACCTTTCCCGGTTTGAGCACCCCCCGCTTCTCCGCGTCCCAGACCATCGCTGCGCCGATACGGCACTTTACCGAGTAGGCCGGGTTTCTGCCTTCGATCTTTGCCAGAATCCGGGTGCCCGGCCCGGAGGCGTTTCCTTCCGGCAGTCTGTTGAGCCTGACCAGGGGTGTGTTTCCGATTGCCAGGGAATTGTCGTCGTAGATATTTGCCATGTCGTGCCTCCGAATCCTAACTCTATAGTACTACGGGTGGTTTGAAGAAGCAAACCTGATTTTTTCGGTCGGGATTGTATCCACGCTCCAAATCTTGACTTAATCCAGGCGAAGCTTCAAGCTCAATATTCCGAGAATAGAACTATCCATGACCGCACTGTACTGGATCGATGTCGTTGCTCTCAGCTCCTCCGCGGTTGTCGCCATTGCCCTGATTCTCACGGTGATGGGGACGGGACCCGGGCGTTCGCTCAATCAGTCCTTTGCCCTGTTCGTCGCAATGGAGGCGTTTTGGGCGGTTTCCTCATTGCTGCTGCGCCTTTCGCTGTGGCTGGATGTCGGCTCCCCCCTGCTCCTGTCGGAACTGGCCACGTTGGGAATCAGTCTGATGAGCATAACCGTGCTCGGGTTTGCTTCCCGTTACGTCGGTCGATACAGCCGCTGGTCCGACGTAGCTTGCCTGGTCGGACTGGCGATTGTGGCGGTGTTGTCTGTTTTCCTGTTTCAACATCGAATCGTGTTCAATCCCCGTCTGTTGCCCAACGGTTCCTCCACGCTGCAGCTCAAGCCGTTGGGACTGTTCCTGACTCCGGTACCGATCCTCTTCCTGGTCTGGTCTCTGATCCTCTTTTGGAGTAATCGCCGCCGGGTCGGAGAGCGGTACTTTGCCTTTAGTGTGTTGATTCTGTTTCTCGGTCTGTTGACAGGGGGGATCCTGAACTTGCCCTTTCCTATCCTGTCGATCACCAACACCATCGGCGTTTCTCTTATCGGATTCGGTGTGATTACCCGGCAGCTGCTGAATCCGCTGCGGGAGCGGGAGGCTCGTTTGCGGGTGGTCAACAAGATCGCCGCAGCGGTGGGAAAAACCCTGGAGATCGACGTGCTGATGGAAGCGGTCCATCAGGAAGTGACCCCGTTGTTTCTCTCAGATGCCTTCTTCATTGCTCTGTATGAGGAGGACAGCAACGAGCTGGAGTTTCGCCTCCAGGTCGACGAGGGGAACCGGGAACCGCCGGATCGGCAACGGTTGGGTACCGGCCTCACCTCCTGGGTCATTCAGAACAAAAAGCCGCTGCTGATCACCGACTTCGACCATATTCCAGCCGGTGTTCCCAAGCCGGAATTGTACGGCACCATGAAGATGCCCGCCTCCTGGCTCGGGGTTCCGATGCTGGTCGGGAGCAGGGTAATCGGGGTGATCTGTGTCCAGACCTACCAGTCCCGTCCTTATGGCGAGGGGGAGCTGCTGTTGCTGGCCACCATCGCGGAACAGGTGGCGGTCGCCGTGCAGAACGCCCGTCTCTACGAAACCGTGGCCCAGGAGCTGGCCGAACGCCGTCGCACCGAACAGAACCTGCGGGAGTCGGAGGAGAAGTTCCGCAATCTGGCCGAGCAGTCACCGAACATGATTTTCATCAATTCTCGAGGGCGGGTGGTGTATGCCAACCGCAAGTGCGAGGAGGTGATGGACTGCACTCGGGAAGAGTTCTATGCCGAAGGATTCGATTTCCTCAGCCTAATCGATCCTCAGGATGTCAGTCGGCTAAAGGCGGCCTTCGGCAGGCATCTGGCCGGGGAGGAGGTCCCTCCCTATGAGTACGGATTGATCACCAGGTCAATGCAGCGCCTGGATGTAATCATCACCACGAAGCTCATCAACTACGAAAACCAGCCGGCTCTGCTCGGCATTATCACCGACATCAGTGCGACGAAGCGTACCGAACGTCTGCTTCAGGCGCTGAACAGTGCCAGTGCGGCCATGGAACAGGCACAATCCCCCGATGCGGTATTCGCCGCTGCGGGGGAGCGGTTCAAACAGTTCGGATTTTATTCAGTCGTTTTTCTCTTGGATGACGACCAACAATCCCTCAAGCTTCACTACAGCAGCTATGATGCTCCGCTTCTGGAAAAACTGAAAAGTTTGATCGGGGTCGGATGGGAGAACTTCTCCCTTCCCGTGATGGAGGGAGGCGTGCTGGATCAGGTGGTCAGAGCCAGACAGACGGTTTTCAGCACGACCCAGAAGTCGTTTCAGCGGAATTTCCCGACGCTGCAGGCGGACTGTGTAGACAAGATGATCGATCTGCTGCAGGTAACCAAAGCCATCTCGGCTCCCCTGGTGCCGGAGGACCGGGTTATAGGGATGCTGTCCGTTCAATCTGAGGATCTCGACTCCGATGATATTCCCGCGGTCACGGCCTTTGCCAATCAGATGGCCACGGCCTGGCGTAAGACGAGATTGGTCGAGGATCTCAGAGAGAGCCTGGATGAGCTGCAGGCCACCCAGGAACAGCTGCTGCAGGCCCAGAAGATGGAGGCGGTGGGTAAGCTGGCCGGGGGGATCGCCCACGATTTCAATAACCTGTTAACCGCGATCAAGGGATTTACGGAGCTGCTTCTGCGGCGCAGCAGCAGCGACGATCCGTCTCATAGCGATCTCATGGGGATCAAGAAGGCTTCGGAACAGGCGGCGCGCTTGACCCGCCAGCTTCTGGCCTTCAGCCGGAAGCAGGTCCTGCAGCCCCGGATCATCAATCTGAACGAAATAGTCGTCAAGATGCAGGAGATGCTGCACCGGCTGATCGGTGAGGATATCGAGCTGGTCGTGAACCTCCAGGAGGATCTGCACACGGTAAGGGCGGACCCCGGGCAGATCGAACAGATCATTCTCAACCTGGCAGTCAACGCCAGGGATGCCATGGCCGACGGCGGTACTTTGACCCTCCAGACCGCGAATGTCGCTGTAGGCGGGCAGAGGTCTAAATCAATATCCGCCTTGGAATACGGTGAATACGCCGTGCTCACTGTGCGCGACACCGGCAGCGGTATGAATCGGGAAACCCGTCGGCGGCTGTTCGAACCGTTTTTTACCACGAAAGATACGGGAAAGGGCACGGGATTGGGACTGGCCACGGTGTACGGAATCGTGCGCCAGAGCAATGGAACGATCTTCGTAGACAGCGAGCCGGGGAAGGGAACGTCATTTACGATCTACCTGCCCCGGGAGGAAGGAAAAATCGAATCTTCGACGCCGCAGGCCGCGCCCAAGGAAAAATTGCGCGGTTCGGAGACGATCCTCCTGGTGGAAGATGAAGATATGGTCCGGCAGCTGGCCGAGCGGGTACTGCGGGAGTACGGATACTCAGTGTTGGCTTCCGCTTGTGGAGCCGAGGCGCTGGAAGTCGCCGCGCAGCAGTCTGAACCGATCCATTTGAT
Organism: uncultured Spirochaetaceae bacterium; assembly: GCA_964551205.1. Taxonomy (GTDB): domain Bacteria; phylum Spirochaetota; class Spirochaetia; order SZUA-6; family DRHE01; genus JAFGQJ01. The sequence goes on along the minus strand of CAZKCQ010000021.1, from coordinate 966 downwards.
GATCACCGATGTAATCATGCCGGGTGGTATCAATGGGAAGCAGCTTGCTGATCGCATGGTGAAAACACGACCGGGGATGAAAGTTCTGTTTATCTCGGGATACGCAGATGGAAGCCTCTTCTCGACGGGCGGACAGGATGCCCGGATCCACCTGTTGGAGAAGCCCTTTTCTCCAGTGGTGCTTGTCCAAAAGGTTCGGGAGCTGCTGGACGGCGGCTAGGGCTTGGCGAGTGTCGTTAGAACAGGTACCCCATTCCGAAGTTATTGAACAGCTGTCCGGAAAGCCAGTTCTCCGGGTGCGCCTTCCCCGCCTGCTTCATCCGCATTGGGGAATTGATGATCCTCACCCGTCCCTTCTCTATTTGTTGGTGGATTTCCGGATGCCGGAGATTCATATCCTCGATGATGATCCCCTTGTGGTAGTTGAGGTGTACGTACTCGACACCTCCATCCGCAGAGACGTTCATAACCATGCCTACGTGCGTCAAGGGATCGTTCCATTTTCCGTCTTCGTTGCGGTCATAGGTGTTGTCCCAGAAAATGATGTCCCCTGTTACGGGATAACGAGTGTCGTAGAGAAGCTCCTCCGCCTCCAGGCTCTTGTACAAACGGGTCACTCCGTTACCTGTGTACTTGTTGAAATCCCGGGCCAGGTCGATGCCGGCGTAATAGTAGATGGCCAGAACTGTTCCCGTGCAGTCCATGTTGAAGCGTTTCCCCCGGATGATCAGCTCCTTCTTTCCCAGGACGTATTGACCGCCTTCAGCCAGCTTTCGGCGTATCTCCTCGGCACCCCTGGCCGCCGGGTTGACAGCAGGCGGGGCTACGGTCGCACAGGCTTCTAGAAGAACCAGAAGTACAGAGAGAATGAAGATCGGTCCTCTTCCAGTTTTCATCAGCTAACTATTATATCGCAATCTTTGATCATCGACTGAAATGAAGATTGCGATGTCCTGCGTAATATCG
>CAZKCQ010000020.1:0-18605 GCA_964551205.1 uncultured Spirochaetaceae bacterium | reverse complement strand
GTGCCGGAGGTGATCGAACGCAGGTCGATGGAGTAGCGCAGCAGCTCCGACTGGGGCACCTCTGCTTTCACTTCCTGGATGCCTCCACCCACGGGCTCCTGTCCCAGGACCTTTCCCCGGCGGGAGCTCAGGTCGGACAGCACGTCCCCGAGATACTGATCCTCGACGAAGACCGTAAGGTTCATCACCGGTTCCAGAAGCACCGGGTCGGCCTTTTCCAGGGATGCCCGCAACGCCCCCCTGGAGGCGAGTTTGAAGGCCAGCTCAGAGGAGTCGACAGGATGCATCTTGCCGTCCACTACCTTGGCCTCCAGATCGACAACCGGATATCCGGCCAGGATGCCCGCCTCCATACCCTCCAGGACGCCCTTTTCCACCCCCGGGATATATCCCTTGGAGATCCGGCCGCCCACGATGGCATTCACGAATTTGAAATTTTCTCCTCGCGGCAGGGGCTGGATCTCCAGCACCACCTTGGCATATTGACCGTGACCGCCGGTCTGCTTTTTGTGCTGGTACTCCGCCCCGGAAGCCGCCCGGATGGTCTCCCGATAGGCTACCTTGGGAACCCGGGTCTGCATGTCGATCTTGGCCTGGCTCTTGATCTTGTCCATGATGATGTCCAGGTGCAGCTCCCCCATCCCGGAGATGACGGTTTCCCTGGTCTCCGCGTTGTAGTTCAGCTGGAAGGTCATGTCCTCCTCCGCGGCCCGCTGCAGGAATTGATTGAGCTTGTCCTCGTCCTTCTTTGCCCCAGCGTTGATGGCCACGGCGTGCACGGGTTGGGGAAGCCGGAGGGGCAGGTAGGCCAGGTTCAGGTCGGTCCCGCAGAGGGTGTCGTTGGTGGCGGCGCTGTCGACCTTCGTCAGGATGCCGATATCTCCGGCCGGAAGGGTATCCGCCTCTTCGAGCTTCTTACCGATGCAGGTGTACACTTTGGAGATCTTCTCCTTCTGTTTTTCCCGGGTGTTCAGCAGCTCGCCGTCACCAGAGACCGAACCCGTTATTACCTTGACGTAGGAGAGTTTCCCGCTGAACTGCTCGACACTGGTCTTAAAGACGAAGCAGGAGGGAGAGCCGCCGACGTTGATTTCCTGATAGGCCTGCTCGCCATTCACGGGCTGAAGGGGTTCCTGCCGGCCCAGCGGTGCGGGGCAAAGATCAGCCACGGCGTCGAGGAAGGTGAGGATCCCGCTGTTCAGCAGGGCGGCGCCGCAGAACACGGGAACCACCTTTCCGGCGGCCAGCGCCTTGGCCAGACCGGATGAGATCTCCTCATCACTCAGGGTTTCGCTCTCGAAGTACTTCTCCATCAGGGCGTCGTCGCCCTCGGCGGCGGCTTCGATCAGCGCCTGCCGGTGCTCCTGCACCTCGGAGGCCAAATCCTGAGGAACCTCCGCAGCCGCCGGCTTCTTCGCCCCCTCCTGAGACATGTAGGCCTTCTGATCGATCAGATTCACAATCCCCTGGAAAGCGGCGCCGGCGCCGATGGGGATGCTCAGGGGGACGAAATTCGCCTGGAAGTTCTCCTTCAGGTCGGTTACGGTTTTGGTGAAGTCTGCGTGTTCCTTGTCCATCTTGTTTATGAACACGAGGGTCGGGGTGCTTCTCTGTCTCAGGCGACGCCAGGTCTGCACCGTTCCGATCTGTACGCCCGCGTCCGCGGCCACCAGGACCACCGCCGACTCGCTGACCCGGAGGGCGGAGATCACTTCCCCGACGAAATCCCCCGATCCGGGGGTGTCCAGCAGGTTGATTTTCCTGTCCTTCCAGGGGATGTGGGCCAGAGCCGTATGTATGGAGATTTTCCTGTTGCTTTCTTCTTCTGTGAAATCACTGATGGTTTTTCCGCTTTCCACTGGCTCGGGTTTGGGTATCTGTCCGCCGAGGAAGAGGATCTGCTCGAAGAGGGTGGTTTTTCCGGTGCTGCCGTGTCCAGTTACGGCGATATTTCGAATTTTATCGCTGCTCGTGCTCATATCTCGCGCTCCTTGTACAATATTGTGCGGGAATGCCCCAATATAACGAAGAGGGGCGGGCCTTGTCAACGTCGATGCTGCCTTACCTACGGGAGATAGCTGATCAGCATGATGGCTGAAACCGGTCCGCTACCCGGAAAGTCCGGCCCGGGGGGCGAAATGGCTGAACTCCATGGTGAAGGTGGCGCGGCCCTGGGTCGCGCTGCGCAGAGAGGTGGAGTAACCGAACATCGTGGCCAGAGGAACGTGGGCGTGGATGCTCTCCACTTTGGCCTTGCTGTCGATCTGTACGATATCCGCCTTGCGGCTGGTGAGATTTCCCAGCACTTCCCCCAGATACTCCTTGGGCACCAGGATATCCACCTTCATGATCGGCTCCAGCAGCACCGGATCGGCTTTGCGGCAGGCCTCGTCGAATCCCAGAGCGGCGGCCGCCTCGAAGGCCAACGGGGTCGATGTGCTTTGGTTGAACTGCCCGTCGGCCAGAACAACCCCGATGTCGATGACCGGATAGCCGTAAACGATTCCCGAAGAAAAGGCTCCGGTTACCCCGCGCCTGACCGCGTCGATCAGCTCCTGGGGCAGGGTAGCCGCCGAAACCTCGCTTTCGAACCGATTCCCCGCCCCCCTCTCCAGACGCCGGACCTTCAGGGTGATATCGGCGCTGTTCTCCTTGCTGGCGATCAGCTTGTGATACTTTTCCCGGTGGGTCGCCTTGGATTGTATGGATTCCCTGTACGACACCTGGGGATTGCCCACTTTGGCCTGTACCTTGAAGTCGTCGATGACCCGGGTCATAAGTACCTCAAGATGTAGCTCTCCCATTCCTGAGATGATCAGCTGTCCGGTATCCTCGTCATCCCGAACCGTGAAGGTGGGATCCTCCTTCTCCAGCTGGTGCAGCGCCGCTTCCAGCTTGCTGCGCTCCGAAAGGGTTCTAGGTTCCACAGCAACGGATATCACTGGAACCGGGAAGCTCATAGGCTCGAGTATAACGGGAAACTGCTCGTTTCCGATGGTGTCCCCGGTCTGAGCCAGCTTCAGCCCGACCACGACGGCCACGTCTCCGGCGTAGATTTCCTGAAGCTGCTCGGAGCGGTTGGCGTGCATGCGCAGCAGGCGGTGGATGCGCTCCCGTTTTCGCTTGTCGATGTTGTAGACCGCAGTACCGCTGCGTAGATGACCGGAGTACATGCGGATGTAGCTTAAGGGACCGGCTTCCCGGTCCGTCTGGATCTTGTACACCAGCGCCAGCGGGGGTGCATCCCGGCGGACTTCGACCGTGACCTCATTCCCCCTCTTGGCGTGGATCCCCGTCGGTGGGGGCACCTCGTCGGGGGCGGGCAGGAAATCAACGATTGCATTGAGCAGGGGCTGTACCCCCACGTTTCGCAGTGAAGCCCCGCACAGCACCGGTACGAAGGTTCGATCCAGGGTTCCTTTGCGAACGGCGCTTCGAATCAGGGATTCCGGAATCGTTTTCTCCTCGAGGAACATTTCGGTAAGCGTCGTGGACAGCTGCTCGTCTTCGATGTTGGACAGCTGATCCAGCATCAGTTGGCGGTGCTGCCTGGCTTCCTCCAGACGGGACGGGTCGATCTCATCTGTGAGCATGGTTGCACCGTAGTCGTTCTGATCCCAGCGCAGCTCCTTCATTCCGATCAGATCAATGGTTCCCTCCAGTTCCGACTCCCTGCCGATGGGCAGCGCCAGGATCAGCGGTTTGGCACCGAGTTTCTGCTCCATCTCCCTGACAACAGCGTGGAAATCCGCACCGATGCGGTCGAGCTTGTTGATGTAGGCGATGCGGGGTACCTGGTAGTGGTCGGCCTGGTGCCAGACTGTCTCCGACTGGGGCTCCACCCCGCCTACGGCGCAGAAGATGACCACCGCCCCGTCCAAAACCCGGATGGAGCGTTCCACCTCAGCGGTAAAATCCACGTGACCGGGTGTGTCTATTATGTTGATCTGTTTGTCCCGCCAGAAACAGGTGGTGACCGCCGCGGTGATGGTGATGCCCCTCTCCTGCTCCTGCACCATCCAGTCCATGGTCGCTTCCCCGTCGTCCACCTCCCCGATCCGGTGGCTCTTCCCCGTATAGTAGATGATCCGTTCGGTGGTCGTGGTTTTGCCTGCGTCGATGTGGGCGATGATCCCGATATTGCGAAGGTTCTCCAACTCTGACATTATTCTCCCCGGTGGGTCTTGGAAGACCCGTAGATCAAAATTTATAATCGATTCAACGAATTATGAAAAGGGCAGCCCGGATTTTCCTGATGCTATCTATCCTGTGTGTTTCCCTGCTCATCCCCCTGGTTCCGGGCGCAGCATTCGGGGAGGCCGCAGGCACCGCCGAGGTGCTTTCCTGGGTAAACGCTCTGCGCGCAGGGCAGGGACTGGCCGAGCTGGGGCCGGATCCGCTGTTGGAACGGACCGCGGAAGCCTACGCCGTCGATCTCAACGCTCGGGGGGTTCTATCCCACGTGGATGAGCGGGGCCGCAGAGCGCTGCAGCGCTTTCAGGCCTTTGGCGGCACAGCGGTGCTGGTCGGAGAGCTCCTGGGCAGCGGGGCGGCCCTGCAATCGGTCAGCGCGGCCTGGGAGGCAAGCCCCGGCCATCGGGAGGTGGTGCTAAACCCCCTGTGGACCCACTGCGGGGCGGCGGCCGTGAGATCCGGCCCAAATGAGGTATGGGTGGTTCTGTTCACCAGCCACCGCATCTATCCACTGCAGATCCAGCGCTGCGCCGACGGCTACCTGATCCGTGGCCGTCTGGCTTCCCCCCTGGCTGAGGAGCCGGTTCTTCTCTCCGGCATCGAAACCGTCGATCCCCTGCACTGGGATGCCGCGAGCGGGGAGTTTTCCTTTTGGGTTCCCCTGGATCGGGAGCAGGTCTATCACCGCCTCGGCTACCGCTCCCGGGGTGGGGGCCTGGTTGTAACCGACACTTTCTATCCCCATGCGGCCCTCACCTCCGCAGCGGTCACATCCGATCGAGAAAGGGAATCCCGATAAGCCGCATTCCGTTGTACAGCACCTGACGCACGACCCGAGCCAAGGTGATACGGCTGACCACCAGGTCCCGATCCTCGTTATGCAGAACCGGGTTGTCGTGGTAGTAGTGGTTGAAGGTCTGGGCCAACTCGAAGAGAGCGGCCGTTAGGATCGAGGGATTGAGCTGCTCTGCGGCCTGGAGAACGCTCTCGGGGTAGGAACCCAACTGCTTCACGATCAGCCATTCGTCGGGCTGACGAAGCAGCTCCGGTTTGAAGGCGCCCCCCTCGAACTGCCGGGCGCGCTGGTTGAATTTGTGCAGCATGCTGGAGATGCGGGCTCCGGAGTACTGCAGGTATGGACCTGTGTTTCCGGAGAAGGACACGGACTCCCTGGGATCGAAGATCATGTCCTTCAGGGGCGAGGGCTGGAGCAGGTAGTAGTTTAGAGCACCCAGGGCTATCTTCTCCACGGCCTCCTTCAGGTTGCCTAACTCCTGCTGCCGGTTTCTTTTATTGATTTCTACCTCGGCCTGGCGTTGCAGATCCTCAATCAGATCATCCGCGTCCACCACGGTTCCCTCCCGGGATTTCATCTTGCCTTCGGGCAGATTGACCATGCCGTAGGCCAGGTGGTAGAGATTCCTGGCCCAATCGTAGCCGAGCAACTCGAGCACCTTGAACAGGACCTGGAAGTGGTAGCGCTGCTCGTTGCCTACGACGTAGATCATCCTGTCGAACGGCTGGTCCTTGTAGCGCTGAACCGCTGTGCCCAGGTCCTGGGTCAGATACACGGAGGTTCCGTCGCTGCGCAGCAGCACCTTTTTGTCCAGCTTCTCCGCGCTCAGGTCGATCCAGACCGATCCGTCCTCCTCCCGGTAGAAGACCTTCTTTTCCAGGCCAAGCTCTACGATCCTGCGGCCTAACAGATAAGTCTCGCTTTCCAGGTAGATCTTGTCGAAGGTAACCCCTGTTTTTTTGTAGGTCTGTTCGATGCCGCCGATCGCCCATTCGTTCATCCGCTCCCAGAGCTCGCGGACCCGTGGATCCCCATCTTCCCAGGATTTGAGCATCTGCCGGGCCAGCTCCTCTGCTCGTGGATCCTCTTTGGCCCACTCGGAGAAGCGTACGTAGAAATCCCCAACTAGATGGTCTCCCTTCTGGTCCCTCTGCTCGGGGGTCGTCCCCTCCCCGAAACGCTGATAGGCGACCATGGACTTGCAGATGTGCACCCCCCGATCGTTGATCAGGTTGACCTTGAACACCTTGGCTCCCAGACAGGCGAGGATCCGGGCAACGCTCATGCCCAGCGCGTCGTTGCGCAGGTGTCCCAGGTGCAGGGGTTTGTTGGTGTTCGGTGCGGAAAACTCCAGGATGATCCGCTGACCGGTCAGATCCTCCCCCCGCCCGTACAGGTCGACGCTCTTCAGGATATCGGCGATCACCTCGGAGCTCACCGCCGGCCGATCCAGATGGACGTTGAGGTACGGGCCCTGGATCTCTACGCGCCCCCCCCCGGCGGCACCTCGGCCCGATTGTTCGGCCAACTGTGCGGCCAGCCGCCCCGAGATCCGCTGGGCTATGCGCCCGGCGATCTCTTTGGGTGAACGCTTGAGTATCGGTGCGTAGGGGAACATGGGGAAGGCCAGATCACCCAGCTCGGCCCGGGGCGGATTCTCGATGATCACGCTATCCGCATCGATGGGCGCTCCCGCTTCCTCCTCCACGGCCCTCTGAATGATTCGTTTCCAGCTCTGTTTGTATCTAGTCATACTCCGTTTCTCCAATACAGGCCGGCATATGGGCGAAAGCCGGCCCGGCTCTCCTGCAGTAGGAGAGTCGGGGCGTGCGGGCTGTGCAGTACCTGCAGACGCGGATCGTCCCTGTTCCGCGGCCGGTCAAGTTGCCCTCCGCATCCAGGTCGAGTTCGAATCCACCCATGGTCGCCGATCATTCAATCAGAGCTCTCCGACATAGTCAATCCGCCGGGCGTCGCCACCAACATTTGCTTGACAAAATGCAGAAACGGTTCATCATGGTTGAGGGCGCCAGGTCGGGGCACGAGGTCAGAACAAAAAAACATGAAGATAGTGGATATAACCGTTCTTGTCGAAGATACGGTGCATGAAGCCAGGTTGCGGGCAGAGCACGGACTGTCCCTGTATATCAACGCCGGGGACTTCCGGATACTCTTCGACACCGGTGCTTCGGCTCTGTTCCTGGGAAACGCCAAGAACCTCGGCCTCCGTCTGAACGACCTGGATGCCCTGGTCTTGAGTCACAATCATTATGATCATACCGGAGGTGTGGAGTTCCTCATCGATCTTTACTCCGGCGCACCGCCGATCTTCGCCCACCCGAAGACTTTCACCCAGTCTTACGCAAAACCGAAAGCCGGCCGGGAAACCCTGCCCGATGGGGCGCGGACCATCGGTTTTCCCTACCCCTTGGGTCTGGCGGGACTGCGGAAACGCGGCATCAAGCTCACGATAAACCAGGAGCCTTTGGAGATCCACAGGGACATCTGGCTCAGCGGCGAAATTTCCAGAAACTGCCCCTTTGAGGATGTGGGCGAGAGCTTCTTCCAAGATCCGCAGCTGAGCCGGGCGGACGATCTGCTGGATGATCAGTCCCTGATCTGCAAGACCGACAAGGGCCTGATCGTGATCTCGGGTTGCTGCCATAGCGGAATCGTAAATACGATGAAGGCTGTGGGTTCCCTGTTTCCCCGTATACCCGTGTGGGCGGTGGTGGGGGGATTCCACCTGCTCCATGCCGATGCTAAGCGCATCAAACGGAGCGTCGACTATTTGAAGAGCCTGGAGCCCCAACAGGTAATCGCCGGCCACTGTACCGGATTCGATGCCCTGTGCAGCCTGCGGCGGGTGTTCGGAAAACGCTTCCGGCGTCTCTCGGTTGGAGACCGCTTCTCCCTTCCCGGAGCCTGAACCCGGTCAGGCCTTAAATCCCAGGGACTGAGCCGTTTTCCGGTTCTCGATTATATCTTTGAGACTGATGCTGTCGAGGTGTTTTTCGATGACCTGGTTGAATCCGTGCCACACCGGCGCCAGAGCACAGTCGTCCTCACGGGGGCAGGGATCGGTGGATCCGTTCGTGCAGGGAGTCGGATTAATCGACTCCCCCACAGCATCGAGAATCGCCTTGATGGTGACTTCCGAGGGCTTCCAATTCAGTACGAATCCGCCCTTGGGACCTCGAATCGAGCGGATGACCCCCGCTTTTTTCAATTTAAAGAAAATTTGTTCCAGGAACTCCGGTGACAGATCTTCTTCTTTTGAAATCTGACTGATCGAGATCGGGTGGTTTTGATTCTGGGCTGCCAGGTTGAGCACGGCCCGCACACCGTATCGGCCTTTTGTCGTCAATCTCATATCCGTATCCTCATAACTTTGGTTGATCTACGGAAGGGAAAAAATCGTATATTCACGTATCGATCTATCTTCGTAAATAACCTACTTATTCTGTAATGTATCATAACACCGACTGACAAAAAATGCAATTACATTTTGTAGCCGGCCGCGTTCAGTCCTCATACGGCCGTTTCAGGTTCCTCGGTGCTCGAGAAGGATCACGGCACGGTCGGCGGCAAATACCGCCGCTCCGATAGCAAAGCTGCCGGCTACCAGCAGATCGCTTCCGGCCAACTTGCCCACCAGGGCGCAGAGACCACCCAGGACGGCGGCGGTGAGGGCGAAGGGCGTACGCAGTGGTATGCCGAGCAGACCTGCCAGGATCGGTACGAACAGACCGCCGGCGAATACCGAGTAGCCGAGGAGGAGGGAAGGGATGATCCCTCCGCTGAAGATGCCGACCAGCAGGGCCGCGCTCCCGCAGCTCAGCACGGTCATCCGGGGTACCAGCAGGCCCTTGGCATCCTTTTTAGCGAAGAGGTCGACTGTGAGGATCGCCGACATGGTCAGCAATGTCGTATCCGCCGAGGAGAGGAAGGCCGACAGTAGGGCGATCATGGTCAAGGCGCTCAGCCAGGACGGTAGGGCCTGCCTGGCCAGCATGGGCAGAGCCTCCTCAGCCGCGATACCCGGGTAAAGATAGCGGGTAGACATGCCCGCCAAGGTGACGAAGGCAGCCACGGGGATGATCGCGCAGATGGAGATCAGGATCGCCCGGCGGGCGCTGCCTTCACTGCGGGTGCTGAACACCCTGGAGAGCATGTCCGGACCTACGAGATAGGTGGATCCGACCACAAGTAGCATCAAAGCCAGGTCCAGGCCCGAAAAATCCGGGGAAACCGGGAAGGCGAAGTAGCGGGGCGGCAACCCCGCTGACAGACCGGCAAAGCCCCCGCTGAGCCTCAGCCCGACAACGGCGCAGAGGCCGAGCCCCGAGCTGATGAACAGAGCCTGGAGCAGATCGGTGCGGATCACCGACACCTGTCCCCCGCAGACCGTGTAGGCGATGAATACGGCACCCGCGGCCAGGGTCCAGCAGCGCGTCTGCCCGCCGAAGAAGGAGGACAGGATCCGTCCCGCGGCGGTGGCCTGGGCCCCGACGATTCCCAGCCAGGCGACCACGACGAACAGGCCGGCAACTTTCCCCATAACCGGGCCGTACCAGCCGCCTATCAGCTCGGGCAGGGTATACACGGAGCGGCTCTTCAGCTTTTTCAGGAAGAACAGCAGCCCGAACAGTCCCACCGGGCCGACCAGCAGCCACCAGCTGCCGGTCAGACCCCGGCTGAAGGCCAAACCGGCCAGGCCCAGGGTGCTGGACCCGCCCACGATCGTAGCCACCAGCGATCCTCCGGTTGCCACGGCGGAGGCCCGGCCGCCGGCTATCCAGAAATCCGCCGCGCTGCGCACGCGAATCACCCCTGCGATACCGACACTCAGGATCACGAGCAGATAAACGCCCAGCAGCCAGACAAAGAGATCCATCAGCTCAAGAGAGTACCCGGAGCTGTCTAAGCTGTGCAAGAGCACAATTGGTGCAAGAGGGCGAATTGCGCAGGAGCACGCTTCTCCTTGACCCTGCAGATTCTCCTCCTTATAATCCCCCTATCATGAAGGTACGGGTCCGCTACGCTCCCTCGCCGACGGGATTTCAACACATCGGCGGGGTGCGCACCGCTCTGTTCAACTACCTCTTTGCCAGGTCCAAGGGGGGGGAGTTTATCCTGCGCATCGAGGATACCGACAGGGAACGCTACCGGCAGGACGCGATGGAGGACATCTACGCTACCTTCGACTGGCTGGGCTTTCACTGGGACGAGGGACCGGACATCCACGGTCCCCTGGGACCCTATGTCCAATCCGAGAGGGTGGAGCTGTATCGCGAGCATGCCCGGCGCCTGGTGGAAAACGGCCAGGCCTATCCCTGCTACTGCAGCCATGAGCGGCTGGAGGAGCTCAAAGCCGAACAGCGCCGGCAGGGCGCCGCACCCGGCTACGACCGCCGTTGCCGGGAGCTTTCCCAAAGGGAGCGGGAGACCTTGGAACAGCGGGGGACAAAGCCGGTGATCCGCTTTAAGGTGCCTCTGGAGGGAACCACGGTGGCCGTGGACGAGCTTCTCGGCAGAATCGAAACTAACAACACCGAGATCAACCCGGATCCGGTTCTGCTCAAGTCCGACGGTTTTCCCACCTACCACCTGGCAAACGTGGTGGACGACCATCTCATGGAGATCACCCACATCATGCGGGCCCAGGAGTGGCTGCCCTCCATGCCCCTGCACGTGCTGTTGTACCGCGCCTTCGGCTGGAAGCCCCCCCTGTACTGTCACCTGCCCATGGTTCTGGGATCCGACGGGCAGAAGCTCTCCAAACGGCACGGGGCGACCCGGGTTGTCGAGTTCAAGGAGAAGGGCTACCTGCCCGAGGCGGTGCTGAACTACATAGCGCTCCTGGGCTGGAGCTTCGACGATTCCCGGGAGTTTTTCACCCTCAAGGAGCTGCAGCAGCTGTTCTCCCTGGATCGCCTGAACAAGGCTCCGGCGGTGTTCGACTACAAGAAGCTGGACTGGTTCAACGGCATGTACATCCGAAAAGCTCAAGCCCAGCGTCTGGCCGCTCTGCTGTTGCCCTATCTGCAGCAACGGGGATGGATTTCCGAAAATCCGTCTGAGGATGAGCGCCGCCGTGTCGAGGCTCTGCTTCCCCTGGTCCAGGAGAGACTCACCGTGCTCTCCGACGTGCTGCCCCTGGTGGGCTTCCTCTTCGAGGAAGTACCGACCCCCGCGGCGGAGGAACTGATCCCCAGGCGCCTGGACCGAATACAAACCGCCGAGGTACTGCGGAGCGCCTGCTCCCTGCTTGCGGATTTCGACGGGCAATCGGATGAGGAAAACGAACAGCGCTTCCGCCGGGCCGCCGAGGATCTGGGGGTGAAGCTGGGGGATCTGCTCATGCCCGTGCGGGTGGCCCTGACGGGCAGCCGGGTTTCCCCGCCCCTGTTCGAGTCCATCCGGGTGCTGGGTGTCGGCAAAACCCTGGAACGCTTGAAAAATGCGCTTGGAAATCTGGAAGGATCATAGATGAGTACTACTGTAACGATGGAAACCTTGGTATCGCTGTGCAAGCGGAGGGGATTTATCTATCAATCGAGCGAGATCTACGGCGGTCTGGCCTCGGCCTGGGACTACGGTCCGATGGGGGTCGAGCTGAAGAACCGGGTCCAGAAATTCTGGTGGCGGGAGATGACCCAGCTGCACGAAAACATAGTGGGACTGGATGCCTCGATCCTGATGCATCCGAGAGTATGGGAAGCCTCCGGCCACGTGGAGAACTTCACGGACCCCCTGGTGGACTGCAAGAAGTGCAAGCAGCGCTTCCGGGCCGATCAGATCCCGGAGGAAAACATGAAGTCTCACAGGTGCCCGGAGTGCGGCGGGGAGCTTACCGATCCCAGACAGTTCAACCTGATGTTCAAGACCCACATCGGCCCGGTGGAGAGCGAGGGATCTGTTGTCTACCTCCGTCCGGAAACCGCCCAGGGCATCTACGTGAACTTCAAGAACGTGGTGCAGACCGCCCGCATGCGCATTCCCTTCGGGATCGCCCAGGTGGGCAAGGCCTTCCGCAACGAGATCACCACCAAGAACTTCATATTCCGCACCTGCGAGTTCGAACAGATGGAGATGCAGTTTTTCATCCACCCTTCGGAGGATGAGAAGTACTTCGAGCGGTGGAAGCAGGAACGCTTCGATTTTTACAAGCGGATGGGGATCCGGGAATCCCGGCTGCGCTTCCATCAGCACGGGGCGGATGAGCTGGCCCACTACGCCAAGATCGCCTTCGACATCCAGTACGAGTTCCCCTTCGGCTGGAAGGAGCTGGAGGGGATCCATAACCGCACCGACTACGACCTGCGCCGGCACATGGAGTACTCAAAGAAGGATCTGACCTATCTGGACGACTTGCGGGAGGGAGAACGCTACATCCCCTACGTGATCGAAACCTCCGCCGGTCTGACCCGAACCGTGCTCACAGTGCTTGCCGATGCCTACGACGAAGATGAGGTAGAGGGGGAGAAGCGGGTGGTGATGCGCCTGCACCCGGAGCTGGCTCCGATCACCGTGGGGGTGTTTCCCCTGGTGAAGAAGGACGGGCTGGCCGAGCTGGCTCGGGAAATCGAACGGGATCTGCGGCAGGAGTTTTCGGCTTTCTACGATCAGGGCGGCGCCATCGGCCGGCGCTATCGCCGCCAGGATGAGATCGGTACCCCCTTCGGAGTTACCGTTGACTACCAGAGCAAGGAAGACAACACCGTTACCCTGCGCTACCGGGACAGCATGGAGCAGGTTAGGGTGCCCATCGCTGAGCTGCCCGAGACGATCCGCCGGGCGGTCCGGGAGTACAGGAGGCCGGCGTGCAACCCGGTGTAACGGCAGGAGCGTTCACAACCCTGAAGGAGAGGGGCTTTGTCAGTCAGTGCTCCGATGAGGAGGGTCTGGCCAGGATCCTGGACTCGGAGCAGGTCACCTTCTACATCGGTTTCGACCCCACCGCTCCCAGTCTCCACGTCGGAAACATGGTTCAGCTTTTTGCCATGGCCCACCTGCAGAGGGCCGGCCACCGGCCGATCGCCCTGATCGGAGGCGGCACCTGCCGTATCGGCGACCCCTCCGGCAAAACCGAGATGCGGAAAATCCTGCCGATCAAGACGATCAATGCCAACGCCGAGCGTTTCCGGGAGCAGATTTCCCATTTCCTCGATTTCTCCGAAGGCAGGGGGCTGATGCTCAACAACGCCGACTGGCTGGCGGAGCTGAACTACATCGAGTTCCTGAGGGATATCGGTCGTCATTTTTCCGTGAACCGCATGCTCAGCTTCGAAACCTACAAGATGCGCCTGGACACGGGACTGAGCTTCATCGAGTTCAACTATCAGATACTCCAGGCCTACGACTACCTGGTGCTGAACCAGCGCCAGGGCTGCCGCCTGCAGATGGGCGGGGACGACCAATGGGGCAACATCGTAGCCGGCATGGACCTGGTGCGGCGGGTGGAGGGGGCCGAGTGCTTCGCCCTGACCACGCCCCTGATAACCCGGGCGGACGGACAGAAGATGGGCAAGTCCGAAAAAGGCGCCCTGTTCCTTGATCCGAAGCGCGTAAGCCCCTACGAGTTCTACCAGTACTGGCTCAATGTGCCGGACGTGGACGTGGAGAAACTGCTGGCATTGTTCACCTTCCTGCCGATCGAGGAGGTGCGGGAGCTGGGATGCCTGGAGGGTCGGCAGATCAACAGAGCCAAGGAGCGTCTGGCCCTGGAGCTGACCTCCATCGTCCATGGAACCGAGGAAGCCGAAGGTGCGCGGAGCGCCTCCAGGGCCGTGTTCTACGGAGAGGGTGCGGGGGAAAAGGAAAGCGTTCCATCGGCTGCTTTGAGGCGGGGGGAGCTGGAGTCGGGGGTGGGCATCCTTGATCTGCTCGTCCGCTCCGGGCTCTGTTCCTCAAAAGGAGAGGCCCGCAGGCTGATCGGCCAGGGCGGCGCCTACCTGGACGGGCGGAACGTAGATTCCAAAGAGTTCGTGCTTGACCGCTCCTTCGCGCAAAGAGAGGAGATCCTGCTGCGGGCCGGGAAGAAGCGCTACTTCCGTTTTCTGATCGAATAGGAGGTGGTATGGGCTTTGTCTACATCGCGGTGACTCTGGGTTTGGGCGCCCTGCTGTACCGGGGTCCTTTTGCGCTGCCCGCCCTGGACGCCCTGACTTACTCGGATTACCTGTACCTGGGCTTCCTCCTCATCCACCTGATCTGCGGTCTGATTCTGGTGAGCACCGCCGCCAGAGCGCGGAGATTGGCTGCAATCACCTCCGGGATGTACCGGATTCCCGAGGTTCTGTTCATTACCTGTCTGTTGCTGTACCTTTTCGCCTACATCTACGCCCTTAACGCCAACATGGACTACATCCAGCGCTTCATCTCCAGCGGGGGAGCCGTGCGTCTGGCTCTGGACACTCGAGCGGAGCGTTTGGCGGCGACCGTGAAGTACGGTCCCCTGCTGCTCGTGAATGCCTTCTTCTACCTGTACTGGCGGCTCAAACGAGGCGAATCGGAATCGACCCCGCCCGGCTCCGCTTTTGTCCGTTGGGCCGCCCCGATCGTGCTGCTCTCCACCATACTTTCGGTGCTCTGCTTCCCCTCGTTTCTGAGCCTGGAGGGCCTGGGCTTTCTGGCCTTCGTAGCCCTGGTGCCGCTGCTGCTCGTGTTTCAGGCCAATTCCCTTGGGTGGGCCGTATTCTACGGTCTGACCTTCGGCGCTCTTCAGACCATGCTGCTGAACTCCTGGCTGGGCACCTACAGCCTGGTCACGCTGCAGCTGGTGACCTTCGTGTTTGTGTTCTACTACCTCGTATTCCTCATACCCGCCCTCTGGTTGTACAAGAACCTTCCCCGGATCGGCTTTCTGATTCTGCCGATCGCCTGGGTGGGCTTTGAATTCCTGCGCTCCAGCGGTTTCCTGGGCTATCCATGGGGTCTGTGGGGCGTTACCCAGTATCAGTTCACCTCCCTGGTTCAAATCGCCGCCCTTACCGGTGTCTGGGGTTTGAGTTTCATCGTCCTGCTGATCAACTCCAGTATCGCCGCCGCCCTCGGGGGTATGCCGGGAACCGACTCCACCGGAAAACCGATGGTGCAGGGCAGAGGCCCGGCCGGCGGCTTGAGAGTATCCCCGGCCGATCGCGGGCTCGCAGCGCTGCTGATTTCCTCCCTCGTGTTCCTGCTGTTCCTGGGCATTGGCACGATCAGCCTGGGCGAAGTCGAGAAGCAGACGGTGGTCAAGCGTCCCCGTCTGGCTCTTGTTCAGCAGAACGCCGATCCCCGCAAGAACAACTACCGCCGGACTTTCGACACCCTGGTGGCTCTTACCGACCAGGCTGTGCAGCAGGATCCGGACCTGGTTGTCTGGTCGGAGACCGCCTTCGTGCCCAACATCAGCCGCTGGAGCCAGGTGGACCCCGGCTCCAGCGGCTACGCTGCTCTGGTCCGGGATTTCCTGGACTATCAGGCCGGTCTTGACCGCTGGCTCATCACCGGAAATGACGACTACGAGCTGGTTGCGGACGACCAGGGTATCAGGCAGCGGCTGGACTACAACGCCGCCATCCTCTTCGATCCCGACGGAAACCGGGTACGAACCTACAGAAAGCTACGCCTGGTTCCCTTCACCGAGTACTTCCCCTGGAAAAAGCAGCTGCCCGGTCTGTACAACTGGCTCAAGAAGCGGGACGTGTACCTCTGGGAGCCGGGGCGGGAGCGGGTGGTGTTCAGCCATCCGCTGTTTCGCTTCTCAACACCGATCTGTTTCGAGGACGCTTTTCCGGGGGAGGTCCGCCTGTTCGTGCGGGAGGGAGCCGAGGTGATCGTGAACATCAGCAACGACTACTGGTCTCTGAGCGAGGTGGAGGGCAAACAGCACGGGGTCAATTCTTTTTTCCGGGCCGTCGAGAACCGGGTTCCCCTGGTCAGAGCCTCAGCCTCGGGCCTCACCGGCTACGTAGACACGGCCGGGAGACTGGTGGCAACCGTCCCGTTCTACCAGGAGCGATACCTGGTCGTGGACGTGGAGATTCCCGAACCCGTGCTGACCCCCTATACCCGGTTCGGGGACTGGTTTCCCAAGCTGCTGCTCGGGGTGTTCGTCTTTTTTCTGATCTTTTCAGCTTTTCCCGCTCTGCGCCGGGCTTTGTGAATCGGCTGCAAACACTTGACACATAGACCTAAATCTGTTAGTTTCTTGTAGGATTTGAAATTAGGAGGGACCATTCCTTGGCCAATAGCAGCACAGCCGCAAAGCGGCATAGACAAAACATAAAGCGTAGAATCCGTAACAGGATGGCGAAATCCGAATTACGCACCAACACACGGAAACTCCTGGAACTGGTGCAGAGCCGGTCCACGGAGGATGCCAAGAAGCAATATGTGTCGGTGGCCGGCCTTTTGGATCGGGCGGTCAGCAAGGGTGTGCTTCACAAGAACACAGCCGCGCGCAAGAAGCACAGGTTGCACAAAGTGTTGGCGGGTACGGTAGAGTAGTGAGGTAAGGGGTGGGTGCGGACAAGCTCACCAAAGCTGAGATCATAGAACAGATCTACCCGAAGGTTCGCGTAAGCAAAAAGAACATCCATACCATTCTGGATCTATTCTTCGGAGAGGTCAAAGGCGGCCTTCTCGAGGACAGGGTCATCGAGTTGCGGGGTTTTGGTACTTTCGAGATTAAAACACGAAAGGGAAGAAAAGCCAGGAATCCCAAGACCGGCGATACCGTGCAGGTTGAGAACCACGGGGTCGCGGTATTTCGGCCCGGAAGAGAGCTGAAGCAGAGAGCCTGGTCCTTGAGGAAATAATTTGCAAAGATCGACATCCACCTCTTTGCCCGTCCGGGCGAAAAAGCCGGGCGCGGCCATAGCCTCCGTCGGCCTGGAACTGCTCCTGCTTGCGGGTGCGGCGCTGATCTTCGCCCTCTCCTTTCCAAGTTTTCTATCCCAATGGGGCTGGTTTCCCCTGGCCTTTATCGCCCTTACTCCCGTGTTCATCGTGGTGCACCGGGCCGGATGGGTGCGGACCGTGCTGTACGGGGCGTTCTTCGGTTTCGCCAGTTACGCCCTGTACAACTACTGGCTGGGGTCGTTTCATCCCCTGACCCTGCTCATCGTACCACCCATCTATTCCGTCTACTTCCTGGCGGTGTTCCCCCTGCTCAAGGCAGCGGATTCCCTGTTTCCCCGCTACGGTTTCATCCTGCAGGCACTGATCTGGGTGGCCTACGAGTTCGCCAAGATCCAGGGCTTCCTGGGCTATTCTTACGGGGTCATCGGTTTTTCCCAGTACCTCTTTCTGCCTCTGGCCCGACTCAGCAGCGTCACCGGAGTCTGGGGCGTTTCCCTGATCGTTGTATTTCCCTCGGCCCTGCTGGGAAACGCCTTGAAGAACGGCTTCGGGGAGTTCGTTTCGTTCCTGAGGCGCATGCGTGTTCCGGTTCTGCTCTACGCCGCGGTGTTCGCGGCTGTAGCGGTTTTCGGGCTTCTCAACAAGACGGACCTCGATTCCGTACCCAGACGGAAGGTCGTGCTGGTCCAGCAGAACGTCGATCCCTGGAAGGGGGGCAATAAAACCTACGCGAAAACCCTGGAGATCCTCACCCGCCTGAGCCGGAAGGCGCTTGCCGAGGACCCGTCCATCGATATCGTCATCTGGTCGGAGACTTCCTTCGTTCCGGCTATCGACTGGCACACCCGCTATCGTACCGATCGGGTGGCCTTTGGTCTGGTCAAAGAGCTGAGGGAGTTCCTGGCCCAGCAGACGGTACCCTTCGTGCTAGGGAATGACGACGGGCAGCTGGCCAAGGACGAGCGGGGGAGGGACATTCGGGTGGATTACAACGCCGCCATCCTCTTCGACAAGGGTGAGATTGTCGACATCTACCGGAAACTGCACCTGGTTCCCTTTACCGAGGACTTCCCCTACAAGGAAACTCTTCCGCAGATATACCAGTGGCTCAAGGACGCGGATACCCATTTCTGGGAGAAGGGAGACGAATACACGGTGTTCGAAGCCGGGGATGTTCGCTTCTCCACCCCGATCTGTTTCGAGGATACCTTCCCCAATTTGAACCGGCAGTTCATCCGCAGGGGGGCGGAGATGCTGGTCAATTTGACCAACGACGCCTGGTCCAAAGCCGTGGCCTGCGAGATGCAGCACATGAGCATTGCTGCGTTCCGTACCCTGGAGAACAAGAGGACCCTGGTGCGATCCACCAACGGGGGGATCACCTGCATGATCGATCCTAACGGCCGAATCACCGCCATGCTCCCTCCTTTTACCGAGGGCTATCTAATTGCCGAGGCGCCGGTATACACAGCCAGCCAGACCCTGTATACCCGGTGGGGAGATTGGTTCGCCATCCTGGTATCGATCCTGGCCCTGCTCGGACTGGCCGGAGGATTGCTGTACCGATTGGTCGGCAGGGGCAGGTAGGTGCTCCGACGGTGACCCAGGGTGTCTGCGGGCTGTATAACCACGCTCGCTTCGCTCGCCTGGCTTGTGGGCTGTCGCCCAAGGTGTTGACAACCGGGATGAAGAAAAGTAAAAATGAGTGCATGAAATCCAAGGGCAAAATTTTGATTGTCGACGACGAGCCGATCAACCTCGA
>CAZKCQ010000019.1:0-18862 GCA_964551205.1 uncultured Spirochaetaceae bacterium | reverse complement strand
GCGGCGGCGGCACCTTCGTCTGCACCTACTGGTCGGGGATCGTGGACCAGACCGATCTCTGTTACCTCGGCGGATTCCCGGGACCCCTGCGGAAGCTGGTCGGGATCTGGGCGGAGGAGATCGACGCCTTGTATCCTGCAGAGAGGCGCTCACTGACGATGTCGGAGGGCAATCCCTTAGGCATGACCGGAACCTACACCCTCCGGCACTTCTGGGAACGTCTCCATCTGGAGGGCGCGGAGACCCTGGCTCGCTTCGATGCCGACCTTTTCAAGGGCTCCCCCGCGTTGACCAGGAACTTAGTTGGCAAGGGGCGTGCATATTACATCGCATCCCGTAACGAGGAGTCATTTCTCGACGCCTTTTACGGCGCGGTGATCGAGGAAGTGGGCCTGCGCAGTGTCTGGCCGGAGCCCCTGCCGGAGGGGATCAGCGCCACGAGGCGTGTGGGTGCAAAGTATTCCTACACCCTGGTCATGAACTTCAAGCAGGTCGAGCAGGAGTTGACACTGCCCGCCTCACTGCAGAAGGCGACTTTCGGTACCGAATAAAAAAAATAAACGAAATTGTGTGGACGCTGCCGATTCAGTAGAGTATTTTAGATAAAAATATTACTATTTTGATAAGGTAAACCCGTTCGTGTTGCAGCAGTCAAAATAGGGGAGGTGAAAAATGGCCAAACCTGTCATCTTGACTGTGGACGATGAGCCCCAGGTGCTCAACGCCATCGAGAGAGATCTGCGCCAGCATTTCAGCTCAGAGTACAGAATCCTAAAATCAGAATCCGGAAAAGAAGCCCTGCAGACGGTTCGGGGCCTCAAGAAACGAAACACCCCGGTGGCCCTGCTACTGGCAGACCAGCGTATGCCGGAGATGAGCGGAACCGACTTTTTAGCGGAGGCGGTAAAACTATATCCGGCAGCCAAGAAGGCCCTTCTCACCGCCTACAGCGATACTCAAGCGGCCATCAAGAGTATCAATGAGCTGGGGTTGGATTACTACCTGATGAAACCCTGGGATCCTCCGGAGAAAGAGCTGTACCCGGTATTAGAGGATCTGTTGGGAGATTGGGCCGTCAACGCCCGCTCCCCCTATGAAGGCATCAGGGTGCTGGGTACCCTCTGGTCTCCGGGCAGCCACGCCATGAAGGATTTCCTCTCCCGTAACCAGATCCCCTATCAGTGGTTGGATGTGGAGAAAGATGAGGAGGGCAAGCGAGTAATGGAAGCCTTGAACGGGGAGCCAACCCTGCCGGTTGCCGTGTTTCCCGACGGCGAAGTTCTGGAAAATCCGACGATGTTCGAGTTGGCGGAGAAATCCGGTTTGCAGACCAAAGCCTCACGCCCGTTTTACGACCTTATCATCATCGGCGGCGGGCCGGCCGGCCTGGCCGCCGCGGTGTACGGAGGTTCTGAGGGCCTCAGGACCGTGCTGGTGGAGAGACAGGCCACGGGGGGGCAGGCCGGCACCAGCTCGATGATAGAGAACTACCTTGGATTCCCCCGGGGTTTGAGCGGGGCGGACCTGGCCCGACGGGCTACCACCCAGGCCAAGCGATTCGGAGTCGAGATTCTGGCATCTGAAGTTTTGGGCGTGAGCGCCGTAGATGCCTACCGCTATGTCCGTCTGAACAACGACTCGGAGTTGAGTTGCCACGCTTTGTTGATCAGTACGGGAGTGTCCCTTCGTACCCTCGATATCCCGGGCATCGAGCGCCTGGCCGGGGCCGGAGTGTACTACGGGGCAGCTTTGACCGAGGCGGTCAACTACAAAGGTCGGGAGGTTCTGGTGGTGGGCGGAGCCAATTCGGCCGGGCAGGGCGCCATGTTTTTTTCCCGCCACGCCAGTAAAGTTTATCTCTGTATTCGCGGCGATTCGATAGAGGCGGGCATGTCACAGTACCTGGTAGATCAGATACGGGCGACTAAAAATATCCAATTGATGCTCGGAACCCGGGTGGAAGAGGTCAAGGGAAAAGTCCAGCTTGAATCGGTGCAGCTGCGAAACGGTACCAACAGCAAGCTCAAAGAGTTGCCCGTGGCGGCGATGTTCATTTTCATAGGAGCTATTGCCCACACCGACATGCTGGACGGATTGGTAGAGCGTGACCCGGAGGGATTCATCCTCACCGGCAGGGATATTTTTAGCGAGGGCAGAAAGCCGCGGAGTTGGACCCTCGATCGTGATCCGTATCCGATGGAGACCAGTGTTCCCGGAATTTTTGCCGCCGGGGACGTTCGTCACCAATCGATAAAACGGGTGGCTTCAGCCGTGGGTGAAGGGGCGGTGGCGGTCTCTCTGGTTCACCAGTATCTCAGATCCGTATAGGGAAAACCATGTTTGATTTTTTGAGAAAAGTCCCCCTGTTCAGCGGCCTTTCCGGTGAAGACCTGAGGCGGCTGTGCGGAATGGCTACGGAGCTGCGCCTGGAGGCCGGAGAGGACTTGTTCCGGGAGGGCGGTAGCGGGGATTTGGCCTACGTGATCAGGGAGGGTGAGATCGAAATCAGCAAACTCTCCGACGGAACGAATGTCATTCTAGCGGTCAGGGGCGTTGGGGAGCTGATCGGCGAGATGGCCCTGCTGGAGGATGCCCCGCGCATGGCCAGCGCCCGGGCGGCTTCGGATTGCCGTCTCCTGGCCATCGGCCGGGAGCAGTTGGAGGAGCTTCTCAGTTCCAGCCCCTCTTCGGCCAGGGCGATGCTGCGCACGGTCACCGGGCGGCTGAGGGAGACCGAGGCCTTGCTCGGGCAGAAGGAGAAGTTGGCCCAGCTCGGAACCCTGGCTGCCGGCATGGCTCATGAGCTGAACAATCCCGCCTCTGCGGTCCAGAGAGGCTCGGTGCAGCTGGCTGCCGCTGTAAGGCAAATCCTCGAGATCCCGACCGCATTCCGCCAGTTGGGTCTGGACTCCGTCCAGATGCAGGAACTCGATAGACGCTTGCGTGACATGGCCCGGCGTGCCGAGCAGCCGGAAACCTTGGATTCTCTGGCGCGCAGCGATCGGGAGGAGATCCTGGAAGATTGGCTCGAGAGCCGGACGATCGAAAACAGTGCGATACACGCGCCGGAACTGGCAGGTATGGGATTTGAGATCAAGGATCTCGAGGAGCTGGAGCAGAGCTTTCCAAGTTTGCATCTTCAGGCCGTGATCGATCTTCTATGCGCCGCCTACGTGGCCAACAAATTGCTGCGTGAAATTTCCGAGGGCAGTGGCCAGATAGCTGCCATCGTCAAAGCCATGAAGAGTTATGTGTACCTGGATCAGGCGCCGGTTCAGGACGTGGATATACACGAGGGTTTGGAAAATACCCTGGTCATTCTCCAACACAAGCTGAAGCGGGGGATTCGGGTTCTTCGAGATTTTGCCGATGGGGTACCGTTGGTGCGCGCCTACGGAAGCGAATTGAACCAGGTCTGGACGAATCTGATCGACAATGCCGCCGATGCCCTGGAGGGCAGCGGGGAAATCCATTTGCGAACCCGATTCGAAGATTCCTGGGTGACGGTGGAAGTGGAAGACAACGGGCCGGGGATCCCTGAACAACATCGGCCGCAGATCTTCACCCTGTTCTTCACGACCAAACCGATGGGCAAAGGTTCCGGGCAGGGATTGCACATCTCCCACAACATCGTGCACCGCCATGGCGGCTATATCGATTTCCGCTCGGAGCCGGGAAAGACGGTGTTCACCGTCTGTATCCCCCTCAACTTTCAGGAAAACTCCGCCGCCGTGCCCTTGGTCGGAGCGGGTGCAGCGGCTGACAGGCAGGAAAGATGACGCTCTGATCCACAAAAAGATTGCTTTGAGGAGATTGCTATGCAACAAAGCTCGACAACGGGCCGCTGGGTGCTGGCTGCTACCGTATTGGCCTCGGCCATGAACTTTGCAAATCAGAGTGCTGTAAACGTCGCCCTTCCCGCCATTCAATCCGCCCTGCAGGCCAGCGGCGCCCAACTGCTGTGGATCGTGAACGGCTTCGCTCTGTTGCTGGCAGCCCTGATTCTGGTGGGGGGCTCCCTGGGAGACAAGCTGGGACGTAAGCGGATCTTCATGACCGGCATCGGTCTGTACGCAGCCGCTTCTCTGGCCTCCGGTCTGGCTCCCTCTGCTCTGTTTCTGATAGCCGCACGTGCCATTCAAGGGATAGGCGGGGCTCTGATGATTCCGGGGAGTCTGGCCCTGATCGCCGCTCATTTTCCCAAAGAACGTCGAGGTGCAGCCTACGGTACCTGGGCTGCTGCAACCACCATCGCCATGGCAGCCGGGCCCCTGATCGGAGGCTTCCTGGCCGAGGCCGGTTTGTGGCGGTTTGTGTTCCTTATGAACCTGCCCATGGCCGCAGCGACCATGATCGTAGTTGCCTTATACGTCCCGGAAACCCGGGATGAAGAGCAAACACAGGGAATCGATTGGGCCGGAGCCGCACTGGTGACCCTGGGTCTGGCCGGTCTGGCCTATGGATTCACGGCAGCCCCTGAACTGGGATTTTCTCATCCCAGGATCTTCGGATCTCTTGCCGCCGGTTCAGCCGCCCTGATCGGTTTCCTCGTGGTGGAGCGGGTTCAACCTCACCCCATGCTGCCGCTGGGCCTGTTCCGGTCCCGGACCTTCAGTGGAGCCAATCTCCTGACCTTCTTCCTCTACGGCGGGCTGTACGGGTATCTGGTGTTCTTCAACCTAAATCTGGTTCAGGGCCAGGGCTACCGGGAATCCGTGGCTGGATTTGCCATCCTTCCCTTCATCCTACTGCTGGCCGCGATCTCCCGCTGGTCGGGGAAGCTGGCCGACAGGTACGGACCGCGGCTGCCCCTGATCCTGGGCCCATCCCTGGTCTCCGTTTCCTTCCTGCTCCATTCCTTCATCGGCCAGACATCCGGACCGCAAGCCTACTGGGTGACCTTCTTTCCGGCTGTAGCCGTGGCGGGTATCGGAATGGGATTTACCGTAGCGCCGTTGACCACAACGGTGATGAGCTCGGTGCCGGACCATCACGCCGGCACGGCTTCCGGGATCAACAACGCCACCTCGCGGATCGCGGCCGTGCTGGCCGTGGCGGTTCTCGGCTCCGTGGCGCTTTTCCACTTCGGGGCGGAGGTCCGCACGGGAGCCGCGGCTCTGGATCTGCCGGCTGCGGCCGTGGTTGACCTGCAGAGCGAGGCGGCCCGTCTGGGTGAGGCCACGGTTCCCGGCAGTGTGCCCTCCCAGCAGGTACAGGAGGTAGATACCGTGCTGCGCGCTGCTTTTGTGGATACCTTCCGATTGATGATGCTGCTGTGTATGGCCCTGGCTGCTACCGCCGCCGTACTCGGCGCCCTGCTGGTCGAAAAACAGCGGATGCGGCTGCCGGAGGATAAGCAGTTGCTTTCAGGAGATCGCCGGCCGATCAGAACGGTTTCACAGGAGGTTCGAAAATGAGAAAGCTGCCGACAGGTACGGTTACCTTTGTATTCACGGATGTCGAGGGTTCGACAATGCTCATACAGCGCCTGGGTGACGGACACCGGGAAGTTCTGGAGACCCACGCCCGGCTGCTTCGCAAGGCGATAACCGATGCTGAAGGGATCGAAGTGGGAGAAAGGGGAGACGGCTTCTTTTTTGTTTTTGTCAGCGCCTGCCAGGCGGCAGAAGCTGCCGCTCAGATCCAGCGCTCGCTGGCCGGGCATCTCTGGCCTCCCGAAGGCGCGGTCCGCGTTCGCATCGGGATCCACTCCGGTGAAGGTGTGCTTGGAGGAGACAACTACATGGGTCTGGAGGTCCATAGGGCCGCTCGTATCGGCAACGCGGGGCACGGCGGACAGGTCATCCTTTCGGAAGCCACGGCGACGCTGTTGAAAGACAATCTACCGAAAGATCTGTCCCTGCGTGAGTTGGGGTGTCACCGTCTGAAGGATTTGCCTGAAGGCGAACAGCTCTTTCAGCTGCTGATCCCCGGACTTCCTGCCGATTTCCCTCCGCCTAGAACGTTGGGTTTCACGAATATCAACCTGCCCCATCAGCTGACCTCGTTTATCGGCAGGGAACGGGAAGTGAACGAGGTGCTGAACGGATTGACCGAAAGCCGCCTGTTGACGCTCACCGGACCGGGCGGTACGGGCAAGACCCGTCTTTCTCTTCAGGCAGCCGCAGAGGCGGCTCCAGGTTTCCCAGATGGTGTGTTCTTTGTTCCGCTGGCTCCGATCACCGATCCGGAGCTGGTGGTTCCTACCGTTCTCTCCTCTCTCAACCTGCCCCCGGCGCCGGGCGACCCCTTGTCCTCCCTGCGGGAGTACCTGGAACCGCGCCGGATTCTGCTCCTGTTGGACAACTTTGAACAGATCCTCAGCGCCGGACCTCAAGTGGCGGAGTGGCTGCACTCCGCACCAGGTTTGAAGGTGTTGGTAACTTCCAGAGCCCCGCTTCGTGTCTATGGTGAAAGAGAGTATTCGGTGCCGCCGCTGGAGATGCCCGATCCCGATCGGCAGGTTACGCCGGCCGACCTGGCGGAAAGTGAAGCCGTGGCGCTGTTCGTAGACAGGGCATCGGCCGCCAGGCCCGATTTCATGCTCGCCGATGAGAATGCCCCGGCCATCATGGAGATCGTCGCCCGACTGGACGGTCTGCCCCTGGCCATCGAGCTGGCTGCTTCCCGGATCAAGCTGATGCCTCCCCAGGTTATCCTAGATAGGCTTTCCTCCAGATTGGGGTTACTCACCGGAGGGGCCCGGGACCTGCCAGCCCGGCAGCAGACGTTGCGCGCTGCGATTAGCTGGAGCTACGAGCTGCTGGAAGAGCCGGTCAGGCAGCTGCTTCGCCGCCTGTCGGTATTCGTCGGGGGCGCGTGTCTTCCCGAGGTGGAAGCGGTGTGCAAAGCGGATCCCGAGTCGGAGATGGACCTCCTGGACGCCTTGACCGTCCTGGTGGATCACAGTCTGGTGAAGCAGGGACAGATCGGCTCGGAGACCCGCATCTCGATGCTGGAAACCATTCGGGAGTTTGCCCATGAGCAGTTGGTAGAAAGCGGGGAGCTGGAGAAGATCGAGAAACGCCACACCAAAGCTCTTATGGCCCTGATTGAAGCGGCCGAGCCGAAACTGATACGCAAGGGCCGCGGCCGCTGGCTGGATCGATTGGAGGCGGATGTCGATAATCTGAGAGCCGCCCTCACCCGCCTCATCGGCTCGGGTGAGATAGGAGCTGCGCAGCGCATGGTGGGAGTGCTATGGCGTTTCTGGCAGATGCGCGGCTATATAAAGGAGGGTCGGGAACGAGCAGCCCAAGTTTTGCGCCATCCCGGAGGAAAACCTGCGGAGCGAGTAGGCGCCATGTTTGCCGCAGGCGGCATGGCCTACTGGCAGGGAGATATGGATACAACCAGAGAAATGTACGGTGAAGCTTTGGAGTTGGCTCGGGGGATTGAGGATCCCCGTACTCTGGCACTGGCGCTGTACAACAACGCTTTCCCAACCGCAATACACGGAAGTCTGGAAGGAGGCATACAGCTTCTGGAAGAAAGCCTGGCC
This sequence comes from uncultured Spirochaetaceae bacterium, assembly GCA_964551205.1. Lineage (GTDB taxonomy): Bacteria > Spirochaetota > Spirochaetia > SZUA-6 > DRHE01 > JAFGQJ01. The sequence goes on along the minus strand of CAZKCQ010000019.1, from coordinate 11,361 downwards.
GTGGCTCGTGAGATAGGCGACTCGACCCTGGCCGGCGAGATCCTTTGGGGATTCGGCACCATATATTGGTTCGTCGGGGAGCACCAGGCCGCTGCGCCGTGGTATGACCAATCGTTGGAAGCTTTGGAGGGATCGGATTCGGTGTTCGTCGTAGCCTGGGCTCACCACATGCGCGGTTTGCTGCGCACAGAAAAGGGAGATTTTATTGGCGCCCGGGAGGATCTGCAGACCTCGATGGGGTTGTTTGCCGAGGATGATGACCTTTCAGGTATGGTGCTCAGTTTGCAGCATTTCGCAGCCCTGGCGTTGGGGGAGGATGATGTGGATCGGGCCCTGCGTCTGGCCGGGGCGGCTGCGAAAGTTCAGGAGGCGAGTGAGACCGGCATGCTGGAGATCGTGCAGAACCGGATCCCCGGCTTGGCCGAAGTGGGTACCCTGGTGGGCAGGGAGCGTGCGGAGGAGCTCTTGGCCGAAGGACGGGCCATGCCCCTGAAGCAGGCGATTGCCTACGCCTTGGAGGTCCCGGAAAAGGTGCTTACTTAACAAAAGCGATTGTCGGCATCCATCGGAGGCAAGTGAGTATGGCAAAGCTTTTACAAGAGATCGAATGGGAAGCACCGCTGGTGTCGCTTCAAGCCTCGAACTACGAGGCGGAGCTGTTCAAAAGGTTGAGCCCATGGCTCCAGTCGGCGGTGCTGTCGATATCCGCGACGCTGAGCTCGCCCCTGTTGTCGGACATCGAAGAGAGGTTGCTCCGCTGGACCAGGGAGACCGTCTGGTATGAACCCCGGGTCATTCAAAACAGCACCCGCAGACTGCGGGATGAAGTGGGGGAAAGCCTGACCCTGGAAGCGATAGGAACGGCCGCGATCGGCAACACCCTGGCGCGGCTGTCTTTGGTCAGGCAATGATCTCCTACCTCGCAGTCGCGGGCAGCGGCGACAGACGGGAAGTCACGGTGATGTTTACCGATATTCGAGATTTCACCAGGATCAGTGAAAAACAAGATCCCGCGGTGGTCATCGAGGTGCTCAACGGCTATTTCGGCGAGATGTCCAGGGTAATCCGGTCACATCACGGTCATGTTACCCGGATCATGGGGGACGGCATCATGAGTGTGTTCGGCGCGCTTGAGCAAAATCCGTGGCACGCTTTGGACGCCGTGGAAGCGGCGGTGGACATGAAGCGAGCCTTGCTCCAGAGCCTTGCTCCAGTACAACGAACGTTTGAGAACCCGCAGCTTTCCGGAGCTGAGATTCGGAATCGGCATCCATTGCGGGACCGTGGTAGACGGGGTGGTCGGAAGCGAGGAGCTGCTGGAGTTTACGGTCATGGGGGATGTGGTGAACGTGGCTTCGCGCATCGAAGGGCTGACCCGTCAGTTCGACTCGGATATCCTGATCACCAAAGAGGTCAGAGTACGGATCGGCGACAGGTTTGAATTGATGGAGATGCAGCCTGTGCACCTCAAGGGCAAAAGCAACTCCATCGCAACCCGGGCGCTTCTGGGTTCAGATACGGGCTGAAGAGAACACTAATGGAAGGAGACAGTTACAAATTCACGCTCCAGGACATCGACAGGATGAGCCGGCATCACCGGGGCCGGGTGTAAGATAATCAAGTCACTGTTCTACTCATGGCCAAGTCGTCGACGAAGGCATCACCTTCACCGTTGTCCAGGTGCCAGTCTACATGGGATAGCTCGTGGAGCAGGCAGAGAGTACCGAACCCGGTCTGTCTGTTTGCACCGCGGGAACGCATCCTGTATAATTGTCCTGCCTGGAGGAGTTGTGAGTTTCAAGAGAAAGGCGATTCTGTTGACCGCGGCACTCTTTGTCGTGTCCGCCCTGGTCGGATTCGCCACCCCGGAATACGCGGAAAAGGCCGGAAAGAGCTGCGCGTTCTGCCATGCCGGGGCGAATGGCGGGCCCCTGAAACCCGTAGGGATCGCCTACATTCGCAACGGATACAGCTATCCGATCCCGGAGCGGATTCTCGACAAGTCGATCGCGCTTTCGGCACCCTTCCACAAGATCCTGCGGCTGATCCTGGGCATCCTCCATCTGCTCACCGCCGCTGTTCTGACGGGAGCCATATTCTACATCCACATCATCGTGAAACCGCAAAATCTCAAAGGCGGGATCCCCGGAGGCGAGATGAGACTGGGCCTCACCTGTATGAGCATCCTGGCCGCCACCGGTGTGTACCTCACCTGGTACCGTATCGATTCGATGGGCTCTTTTTTTCAAAGCCGTTTCGGGTTGCTGCTGTTTATCAAGATCCTGCTTTTTGTGGTTATGGCGGTCCTGGGCATCCTGGCGGTAACCATAATCAGCCGCAAGATGCGGGAACAGCTGAAAAAGGGATTCGCCAGCATCAGCACACCGGGGGAGCTGCTCGGCCCCTCAGGCAGCGCCCCCCTGCGTTCGACAAAGCCCGATTCCGCAGGTGGCAAACCCTCTTCCGCCGGGGTATTTCAGCTTAAAGAGCTGCCGAAGTACGACGGGAAGGAGGGCAGGCCCGCCTACGTACTGTACAAGAACAAGGTGTACGATGTCTCGGACAGCTCGAAGTGGCAGGGAGGTTCTCACTTCCGTGCCCATGCCGCGGGCCAGGATCTCACCCGGAAGTTCGAGGATGCTCCGCATGGAGAGGAAGTCTTTACGCGTTTCCCCGTGATCGCCGAGCTTTCCGAAACCCCCGCGGCTCCGGCGGTCAGCGGTGACAAGCCGAAGGGGGTGCGGAAAACCTATATCTTTTTTGCCTATGTGAATCTGGTGATCGTGCTGCTCATTCTCCTCTGCGTGGGAGCATGGCTTTGGGGGTTCCCCGTAAGGAAGCCCCCGATTTCCGTATCCGGGGTTAACGGCGGAGCCGGCTGGAGGTTGGCGGGGATCGCGGCGGAGGAAAACGCCTGTCTGGAATGCCATCAACGGGAGAATCCGGGAATTTTCACGGATTGGTTTGCCAGCATGCATGCCAAGGTCGGGGTTACCTGTCGGGATTGCCATTCCCTGACCGATGAGGGTGCCGACTGGATCAGTGGGGAGCATTTTCGATTCGACCCGACACCCGTATCGGGACTCGTGTCGCCGCAGCGCTGCTCGATGTGTCATCCGCAAGAGGTTGAACAGTACCAACGCAGCAAACACGCCAATACCCTGGAAATCATCAACACGGTCGATAACTGGCTGATCCACGGAATGAACAACCAGACTGAGCGGGCCAGCGGCTGCTACGCCTGTCACGGTACGACCGTCATATTCGAAGGGGATCAGCCGGTCGAAGGCTCCTGGCCCAATGTCGGTGTGGGTCGGAAGAATCCCGACGGAACCCTGGGCAGCTGCACCAGCTGCCACACCCGCCACAGCTTCTCGGTGGAGGAGGCGAGAAAGCCCGAGGCCTGTGACCAGTGTCATCTGGGGCCGGACCATCCGCAGATCGAGATCTACAATGAGTCGAAGCACGGAACGATCTATCATGCCGAGGGGGATTCCTGGAATTGGCGCCCGGAGGACCTCACCTGGAGCGCCGGAATCGACTACCGTGCCCCCACCTGTGCCAGTTGCCACATGAGCGAGGCGCCGGGGGTGGAGAAATCTCACGATGTCACCGAACGTCTGGCCTGGGAGCTGCAGGCGCCCCTCACCATCAGGCCTTCGGAGTTCAAGCCGTGGCCCGCGCCCACGGACTGGCGGGAAGAGCGGCGGCGGATGCAGGCCGTGTGCCACCAGTGCCATTCTAAAGAATGGGTGGAGGGACACTTCACGAACACCGACAACGTCATTGAGGATTACAACCACAACTACTACGAGCCGGTGAGAGCGGTTATGGATAGGCTCTATGCCGCGGGCGAGCTCTCCCGGGATTACTACTTCGACGAAGAGCTGGAATGGGAGTTCTACGAGTTGTGGCACCACGAGGGGCGCAGGGCCAGAATGGGGGCAGCCATGATGGCTCCGGATTACGCCTGGTGGCACGGGTTCTACGAGCTCAAGCATCGCTTCGTGAAGTTCATGGAGCTGGCCCGCGAACACTCCGGGCAGGACCGAGGCGAATGGCTGAAAGATTTCCCCGGCAGGCTTTCGCCCTAAGCCTAAGCCCGTGGACCGACACTCGGCAGGCTTTCGCCCCAGGCTAGTAAAACTAGGATCGATGGAGACAGAAGCAATGGATCCGAATCTGATCGCCCAGCTTCGGGTAGCACAGCAAAACGAGATCAGCGAGTACCACATCTACTCCAGACTGGCCCGGGTAATCCCGAACAAACAGAACGCCGGGGTTCTCCAGCGGATTGCCGAGGATGAGCGGCGCCATCATGATTTTTGGAAGACCTACACCAATAGCGAGGCCTCTCCAATGCGTTTGAAGATCCTGTTCTTCTACTGGGTTTCCCGGATCTTCGGCATAACCTTCGGGATCAAGCTCATGGAGCGGGGAGAGGAGCAGGCCCAGATCAACTACACCCTCATCACCGAGCAGATTCCCGAAGCCGGGCAGATCGTCGATGACGAGCATGACCATGAACAGGAGCTCATCGGCATGATAGAGGAGGAGCGCCTCAACTACGTCGGTTCGATCGTGCTGGGGCTCAATGACGCCCTGGTAGAGCTGACCGGGGCGTTGGCCGGTTTCACCTTTGCCCTGCAAAATACCCGTCTGATCGCGCTGGCCGGGTTGATCACCGGGATTGCCGCTTCCTTCTCAATGGCCGCTTCCGAGTATCTGTCCACCAAGTCCGAGGGCAGGGCGGAAAGGGCGCTCAAATCCTCGATCTACACGGGGGTGGCCTACATCGTAACCGTAGTCCTCCTGATCCTGCCCTACATGCTGATCGCTAACTACTTCATCTGCCTGGCACTCACCCTGGGCATCGCCATGCTGATCATCTTTTTCTTCAACTTCTACATCTCGGTGGCCAAGGACTTCTCGTTCAGACGCCGCTTTCTGGAGATGGCCGGATTGAGCCTGGGCGTGGCCGCCCTGACCTTCGCCATCGGCTTCCTGATCCGCAAGACCCTGAGAATCGAGGTCTGATCTGCAATATATGAAGCTTTTGATCACCGGTGCCAGTGGTTTTGTCGGTAATGTTCTCCTGGATCTGCTGACCCGAAATGCCCCGGAAGCCGGGATCACCGTACTGATACTGCCCGGTGACCCGGGAGAAGCAAGGATCCGAGGCAAGGCGATACGGCACCTCGAGATCGTCCACGGAGATATTACCGACTCCGAGGCCGTGTACGGGGCGGTGGCCGGGCACACCCACGTCGTGCATCTGGCCGGCCTGATCTCCTACTGGAAAAGGGAGAGGGAGCGGCTTTTTCGGGTCAACCAGCTCGGCGTGGCAAACGTCGTGGATGCCTGTGTCCGGCACGGGGTGCGGAGACTCGTGCACGTGTCATCGGTGGGGGCGATCGGATTCCACCGGGACGGAAGCCCGGCGGATGAGGATACCGAGTTCAACTGGCCGCAGAGTTTTCCCTACATGACCAGCAAGCACGCCGGACAGCAGGTCGTGGAGCGGGCGGTTCGCAAACGCAACCTGCAGGCGATCATCCTAAATCCGGCCTCTCTCATGGGACCGGGGGATCCGATCCGCTCCACCTTCCACAATCAGTTGTACGACCGCATCTACAGCCACACATTGTTCGGCTGTTTCGGCGGTGGTTTGGCGGTCACCGATGTACGGGATCTGGCTGAAATCATCTTCAAGGCACTGACCATGGGCAGGGTGGGGGAGAAATATCTGGTCGTGGGTTGCAACGTGGAGTACACCACCGTGGTAAAAGCCATAGGTGCGTACTTCCACAGAAAGGTCTATCCCTTTCGGGTGCCCGTGTTCCTCCTGGCTGCGGCGGGCGCTGCGATGGAGTTGGTCAGCGGTTTGACGGGCAAACGGCCCCCGCTCACCCGTTCCTACGGCCGTTTGAGCGGCTGGTTCGGCTATTATTCGAACAGGAAGAGCTGGGAGGCCTTCCGGCACGAGTACCTGCCCTTCGAAAAGACGATCGCCGACGGCTGCCGCTACTTCCGGGAGCAGTACGGCTGACATGGACAGGTTGAGCTTGAGCGGCCGCACCGTGCTGGTTACCGGGGCGGCCAGGGGTTTGGGGCGGCAGCTGGCCCTGCTGCTGGGCGTGAGGGAGGGATCCGATCTGATCCTGGTGGATCGTGATGAGCGAGGACTGGAACAGCTGGCTGCGGAAATCAGCGGCCGGAGCTCGGTCACGGTCCGCATTTTGGTAAAGGATCTACTGGAGGATAACTGCGCTCAGAGTCTTTTCGACGAGCTGGAGAATGTGGATATTTACGGTCTGGTGAACAATGCCGGTCTGACCTCCTACGGACCGACTGAGGCTGCCCGGCTCGATCTGTATCGCTCGATCATCGACCTGGATTTTCGCCTTGTCGTCGAGCTGAGCCTGCTGTTCCTCTCCGGATTCAAAGAGAGGGGAGAAGGATTCATCCTCAACATAACCAGTCTGGGGTCCTTCGTTCCCATCCCCTATCAGGCGATCTACGCCGCGGCCAAGGGGGCTGCCCAAAGTTTCAGCGAATCCCTCAGCCTGGAAAACCGGGGGGGGGCGGTGGTTATCTCTACCATGGCCCCCTCGGGAATCGTGACGGATATGATCGCCGAAGCCGGGCTGACCCGCCACATGCACAGGCACCGCTACTCCTACCTCAGCGCGGTGGATGCCGCCGGGCAGGCGATCAGAGGCTTGAAGCGGGGAAGGCGTCTCATTATCCCGGGATTCATCAACAGGCTGATCTACCTGGCCATCAACGCGCTCCCGAGAAACCTTCTCGTCAGACTGGCCGGCAAGATCTACGACTACGACAGATATGGGGGGACAGGCTGACATGCCGCTTTCCGTGTTGATCACCGGGGCCAACGGTTTTATAGGTTCGCATCTCTGCGATGCCTTCGTGAATGCGGGGTACCGGGTGTACGGGCTGGTGCGCAGGACATCGGATCTACGTTTTCTCGACACTTCCAGGATCGCGCTGATCTACGGGGATCTGAGGGAGATCGGGAGAATACGGCTGCCGGACAACCTGGAGGTGATCGTTCACGCCGCGGCCCTGGTTTCGGACAACGCCTCCCGTCGGGAGAGTAAGGAACAGATCTACGACATCACCGTGAACCTGGTCGTTTGGGCGCGAGAGAACTGTCCGGGCCTGCGTAAGTTCCTCTATATCTCCACGGCCCTGACCATCGGCTACTGCGCGGATGGCATCTCGGAGGAGAATCCCGGCAGATCGGTGGATTATGTGCCGTACAGCTACTCGAAGAAGATGGCGGAGGCGTATCTGCTGGAGCGGCACCGGGACAGCGGATTTCCCGTGGTCATTCTCCGGCCCGGGGATGTGTACGGCCCCAGGGACCGGACATCCTGCGAGTTGATGCTGCAGGCGGTAGAGCGTGGCGTGCCGCTGCTCGTGGGCCGGGGAGACAAGAGATTCGGTTTCTGCTACCCCGGCAATCTCTGCAAAGCCGCCCTGGCCGCGGTGGACCGTCCCGGCACGACCGGCCGGGCCTATACGGTCACCAACGGGGCCTGTCCGACCTGGGGTGAGTTCTTCTCCAGCCTGCAGGCGGGGATGGGAAAGCCGCAGCGCCTGTACCTTCCGGTGTGGATCAGCATGGCCGCGGCTGTGCTGTTGGAGTTGGCCAGGCGGGTCATTCCCGGTTTCAAACCTTCGATCAACTACTATAGGATCCGCCGCGTCACCGCGCAGACTACCTACGACCTGACGAAAACCTACCGGGATCTCGACTACCGACCGGAGGATGACTACAACAGGCAATTCCAGACGATCGTAGATTGGTACAAACGGGAAAGAGAGGGCCGGCATTGATCGGGCTCAAAACAGCGTTTTTCTACACATCGATCTCACCGATCTCCATGCGGATTCTCTTACCCTATGTCACCGTGGCCCTGACCGGGTTGATCACGATCTTCTACCACTCGGCACTCAAGAGCCGCTACGGAGATGCAAAGGGCGTCTGGATCTACTTCCTGGTGTTTTTTGGCCTGCTGGCAGCCGTGCCGCTGCTCATTATCCTCTCTGTGGAAAACGATCCGCTCCCGGTCCTGATCGACCTGGGTGTTGCCGTAGGCAACTACAGGATCGGCCTGGTGCTGATGCTGGTCTTCCTGCCCATCTCCCTGCTCATCGGCCACGTCGTATCCAGATCACCGGAGATGATCGCCTGGTATCCGTTTTCCAAGCAGGTATGCGCCCGGGACACTACCTTCGTGCTCTACGAGCTCGGCTACCTGCTGCTGTACTACACGGCCTGGGAGTTTCTCTATCGGGGCCTGCTGTTTTTCCCCCTGGTGGCCGCTTTCGGATATGTTCCTGCCTTGGCCATTACCACGCTTCTGTCGACACTACACCACATCGGTCACCCGAAATCGGAGATCGTCGGGGCGGTGCTGGGGGGCGTGATCTTCAGCGCAACAGCACTGGTGACCCGTTCGATCCTCTACGCCATCGGGATCCATGCCATGTTCGGTGTGGCCAACGACACCTTCATCTACCTGAGGAACTACCGCAAACCTCGGAGTAGTTGATCCTCAGTACAGAACCTGATGTTCCCCCATCTATGAGTCTCCCGGTTTGTATTGAAGATAGAAATCGATGCAGGACCGGATTGCGCTTTCCAGCGAGGTTTTTGGGGCGTAGCCGAGCTGATTTGCGGCTTTGCTGTTGCTGAATCGATGCGTAGCCGCGCCGGACAGGATCAGCGCTTCACTCAGGAGCCCCTCCGCCGGCAGGAGTCTGAAGATCGTCGCCAGGGGAGGGCACAGAAACGGAGGAACCGTGATAAATTTGTCGGAAACCTCCTGCCCGTAGTGGCTGCGGGCGACCTTTGCCACGAGTTTCATGAAATCCCTGTAGCTCAGATTGTCCCTTTCCCCGCCGGTGATGATGTAGGCCTGACCCGGCTGCCCGCGGACGGAGGCCAGACGGATCCCCTCGGCCACATCCTCAGCCGAGGCGAAGGAGGTGCCTCCCGGCAGGGTCAGCTTTAGTTTACCCTGAAAGGTTTGCATCACGAGACTGGTGATCGAAACACCGATATCCCCCGCGCCCACCGCGGTTCCCGGCAGAACGATGGCCACCGGAAGCTCGAATCTCCTGTGGTAATCCAGGGCCAGCTCATAGGCGGCCAGCTTTGAATCGAAGTAGACCACCCTGGAGCCGTGCAGGAAACCGTAATCTCCCCTACGCGACGCCTCGACCGCGGCCAGCGCCTGGTTTCGGCCGGTGAAGGAGATGGGGTTGTCTGGAGTTCCGTAGATCCGCTTCGTTTCCTCCCCCGGGGCCGAACCAGGGCTGAGGGTGCCCAGGACATTGATCGAGGAGGCGTAGACCAGCTGGCGGATACGGTTTTGGATCACCCCGTCGAAGATATTTTTCGTGCCCAGAACATTCACGTCCCAGGTTCGGCGGGCATTCCTTCGCGAATAATCAACCACGCCGGCCAGATGAAACAGGAGGTCGAGACCTAGGGTTTTTTCGAGCACATCCTGCCTGGAGGTGATGTCAAGATGCCGGCAGTTCAAATCCAGATGATCCGTCAGCGGATTGGTACGGCGACGGGAGTAGAAGCAGACGATTTCGTCCCCCGCAGACCGGTGGTGGTACAGGGCCTTGACCAGGTTGGCGCCCAAAAAGCCCACAGAGCCGGTGATCCCGATCCTCATCGTAGCGCTCTTTTTGAAATTCACCGTACTATAGAACAAATTCTTCCACGCCGTCTACCGTTTGAGTTTGCAGCCCGCCCCGCAGTTGCGGTACAGTAGGGAAGGAGGGAAACAGCGATGATCCTTGGCGTAATGTCCGACTCACACGACCATCTGGGGAATATCGGCAAAGCCGTGGCTGCTTTTACCGAAAGGCGGATCGGCGCCCTGATCCACGGCGGGGACCTGTGCTCGCCCTTCGTGTTCAGAGAGCTGGACAAACTGAAGAGCTTCTGCCCCAGGATGTGGGCCGTTTTCGGCAACAACGACGGCGATCGGGTTCTGCTGACGGAGAAGGGAAGGGGTTTCTGCACCTTCCGCGACGGAGCGATGACCCTGGAGCTGGCCGGCCGTCGGATCGCGGTGATGCACTATCCCGATGTAGCGGAAAGCCTGCACAGAAGTGGAGATTTCGATCTGGTGATCTACGGTCACAGTCATCAGGTGAGGGCGGAGGGAAGTGAGCGTATCCTGCTCAATCCTGGAAGCTGTGCCGGCTACCTGGCTCCGAGGGCTACGATTGCCATCGTGGATCTGGTCGGCCTGGAAGTCCAGCTGATAGAACTCGACTGACCTATCGTGGACTGATTCGCTGTTCCGCGGCCCGGAACGCGGCCACAGAGCCGGCAAAGGAAGGTTCCAGCCAGAATTTGCCGGAACGCAGCTGGACCGGTGTCCTGGATCCCGTGAGAATCAGCACGGAGCGCAGCGTGTTTTCCAGGCGATCGAGATGGGCTAAAGCGGCTTCGGCTCCTCCGGATACCGCCCGACGGATCAGGGGCAGGGCCAGGCCCGCAGCATGTGCGCCCAGGGCCAGGGCTTTGGCTACATCCAGACCGGAGCGCACCCCCCCGGAGGCCAGGATCCTGCCCTCGTGTTCGCCCAGGCAAGCCAGGAGCAGAGCCGTGGGAATGCCCCAGTCGGCAAACTCCTTGGGCTCTTCCCGCTCCTGCTCCGGCAGGCGGTGGGCCTCTACGGTTACCCAGTTGGTTCCGCCGGCGCCGGCCACATCGACGTATCGTACCCCTCGTTCCAGCAGCTCGGAGACCAACCCCGGCCGGATCCCGAAGCCCGTTTCCTTGACGATGATCGGCACCGGGCTACCCTCGCACAGCCGGGCAATCGAGTCTTTGATTCCCCGAAAATCCCGATCCCCTTCCGGCTGGAACAGCTCCTGGCCGGGGTTCAGGTGCACCACCAGCCCGTCCGCCTCGAGCTTCCTGACCAGCTCGAACAGCCGGGAGTGTTCTTCATCCCTGATCTGGGCCCCGCCGATGTTCGCCAGAACCGGGACCTCCGGGGCCAGCGCCTTGAGATGGAAGTGGTCGAAGAGCTCGGGATGATCGAAGAGGATGCGGATCGAACCCATGCCCACCGCGTAGCCTTTTTCACCAGCCGCCTTGGCCAATTCGCGGTTGACGGAGAACCCCTGCTGTGAACCTCCGGTCATGCAGGAGATGAAAATGGGTGCGGCCACGGTATGTCCCAGGAAATTTGTGTGCAGGTCGACCTGCTCCGCCCCTATCTCCGGCGCAGCCTCGTGGATGAAGTGGACAAAATCGAATCCCGTGCACCCGCCCTCAACGGAGAATCGGGACGCGTC
>CAZKCQ010000018.1:2869-18907 GCA_964551205.1 uncultured Spirochaetaceae bacterium | reverse complement strand
CACGGAGGCCGGGGTGCTACCTGGGTTGTCGTGCGAAAAGCATAACGCAATCTTCTATACCAACCGAAATGAAGATTGCGATGTCTTCTGACACCAAAAAATCTTGCCTAAATTACAACGAAGCTACAAATAGAAGAACAAGATTTTTTGGCGACATCATAATAACCCAATCTAGAAGAAGCTTCACCGTTCTCTGTAGATGATACGTCCCCGGGTAAGATCGTAGGGGGACAGGGCGACCTTCACCTTGTCGCCGGGAACGATGCGGATGTAGTGTTTTCTCATTTTTCCGGATAGATGAGCCAGGATTACGTGCCCGTTTTTGATTTCCACACGGAACATCGTGTTGGGCAGTGATTCTTTGACCACACCTTCTACCTCTATCGCTTCTTCTTTTGCCAAGCCCTCGCTCCTTGACTCCGGAGTGTAAGACGGGAGATGTTCCTTTGTCAAGTTGGCGCAGTTTTTTTCAAGTGCGTCGCCAATCTGTTTCAACCTTGTATCTGCTTCGTTAAATCGCACCCCTGATGGAGAAAAAGGTCAACCTAAAAAGGTCAACCTAAAAAGGTTGACAAACTCGTGGTTTTAGTTCATATTCTTCCACCGGCGACAGACCCTGGCAACTGAAGAGGTGTGAATGAGTGTAACGTTCAAACAGGCGATGAAGCAGAAGCTGCTGGATCTGAAGGAACAGATCCTGAGGCAGCTCGTTTCCGAAAGCGATGAGTTCCAAGAGATCGTTGACGACATGGAACCAAAGGATCTCGCCGACATCGCCGCTGAAGATATTGACAGACGGATCTTGGAGGTCCTGGGTTCACAGGAGATCAAGAGACTGCAACTGATCGATGCAGCGCTGGGGAGGATGGAAAACGGCCACTATGGGGTATGCATGAGCTGTGGCAACAAAATCCCGCAGGAACGATTGAAGGCAATACCCTACGCGATTCTCTGCATCGATTGCAAGTCGTCCGAGGAACGCCGTAACCGCTAGGTTCAACCACCGGAAGCATCTAATCGAGCCGTTCCGCTTTTCCGATACTAGAAATTGAACGATTGCGGTGCCGGCTATGATACAAAACGTCTCTTCGATAAACCCCAGTTTTTTTCTCAACATTATCCGCATTCAAAACATGCAGGACGGCCGAATCACCGTGCCCGTAAAACCGGCCCAAGCCGTCTATGCTCGTTTCAAGCATATCCTGGGGGTGCCCTCACGGGACGGGGGCGCCCCGATGTTCCGGCTTCGGGTGCTCGACAATCTGATCGACCGGCTTCTCGGGCTTTCCGAGCAGGTCCCTTCGGCGCAACAGCTGCGGGACCTCGACAGCGAGGCCATCGATCCGTTGATCGACCGTCTGCAGAATCAGCTGCGCACCCATCTGCTGCAGTTCCCTTCCTCTTTCGGTGGCACCTTTCCGGAAACCGGGATGCTGATTGACCTGATTGCCTGAGCCGGTACATACTGGTTCTATTCGTGAAAAAACCCTATATCTATCCGGCAAACAAGCAACTCATATCTGAGGACATGCGCATAGATGAGCTTCCGGCTATCAGGATATGGGGGAGGCGCTATTCCGACGGCAGGGAAGGATGGTTTTTCTTTTCGGCCGTCAAAGGCAGCTATCATTCCGTTTTGCCGGAGTGGATTCAAAATGGAGACGAGGTGGAGTTCTTCGAGCCTGTAGCCGAGGGCAGCATGAGAAGCCTGATCCTCCCAGGCATCAGAGTCGCCGGTGGTTCGGTCAGCCGACTGATTCTCGAAGGGGGGAATATTCTTCTGTTTTCCAATATCGCCGGCGTGCACCAGAGCTTCTATCTGCTCAAACCCGGTGAACTGGACGATCTGCACGAAATAATCATTGATACTGTGTATATGGAAGAACCCTGTCCTCAATGTGGATCGGAGATGGTTTTCCATCATCGCCACGCCGAACCGGCAAAAACCTTCTCCAAATGTCTTTCCTGTGGATACGATTGGCAGGGAAGGGTGCAGGCCGACTTGATTCTGGTGAAGAAGAACCTCGAAAGAAGTGTCGCCCGGGAGCTGAAACGGCATCCCCACCTCAAGGAACTGCTCAGGGAGGGGGAGGAAGGGGAAGAGCCGACGATCGGGGTATAGTTCGTCCTAGTGGGGGAGGCGGAAGAAGGGATTTCCCTTGATCTCCCGCTCGATCGTTGTGTCCAATCCGTGACCGGGAAACACCCGGGTCTCCGGCGGTAGAGTCAGGATCTTGCTGCGGATCGCATCGATAAGGGTTTTTTCATCCCCCCCGGGAAGATCGGTTCTGCCGATACTCATGAAAAACAGACTGTCTCCGGAAAACACCAGAGAATCTTTTTCGCTGTACAGGCAGATCGAGCCCTTCGTATGCCCAGGTGTCTCCAGAACCAGGAGATCCGTGTTGAACACGGTATCTCCCTCTTTGAGAATTACATCCGGTTCGGGAAGGTCGGAAAAAAAGTCCGCAAACTCATCCGGGTCCGGCAAGCCCAGATCCTTCAGAGTTTCACGGTTTGTTTTAGCCGATTTCTTGCCCAGGAAGTTCTTGTCGGCTTTATGAATGGCTATAGGTATTTCGATGCTTTCTTTACCGTAGAAGCTCTTCAGTTTACCCGCCGAAGCGGTGTGGTCAAAATGTCCATGGGTGAGAACGATGCCCGACGGTATCATCTTCAGCATGTTGATGCTGGACACGATGTGAAGCTCACTGCCACCCGGATCGATTACGATACACTCCTTCTTCCCGTTGGAGTAGAGGTAACAGTTGGTCTCCATCGGACCTACTATCAATCTTTCTATCATGGTATGCTACAGCCTACCGTATATGTCAGGCTTTGACAACCTGAAGCGCTTTCAGGACGAGGTCGGGATGAAGCATGGCTGGTGAGCTTGGTCCAATCATCCTGGTGTTCGCAGTAGCATTTCTGTTCTTCGGACTCATCCCGGGGATCGGGGCGTTCTTCGTCCGATCCCGATGGAGGTTGTTTCGCCGGCGTATTGCGGAAAGCTCCCTGTATCCCTTCCTGAACTATTCCGATCTGTCCCGGCGGGGTGACTATTTGGGTCGTTACCGCGTATTCGGGCACCTGGAGGCGATCCAGGGAGAAAACAGCATATGGATCAACAACGGCAGCTTCACCGTCGAAGCGGATCTGAGGCAGGCGAAGCTGTACTTCCTGCCCTCCTTCTCCGCCGGCACCCGGACTCTGCCCGTGGAACGCTGGCAGGAGCAGATTCCTGATGAACAGCCGGCGTTGGTTTCCTGGAACCAGATCTTCTCCCTGCCGGCGGGCACCCAGATGTTCATCGCCGGGCAGCTGTATGCGGAGGAAGGCCGGGCGGTATTCCGATCTCAGGGTAAAGATCCTCTTCTGGTGGTGCTCTATGACGGAGAGAGGAACACGATCGTACAGCGGGCCGTTTGGGGTGGACGGCAGAAAAACGAATATTGGAATCAGTTTACCCTCGCCTCTTTGTTGACCGGCGCGTTCTGCATGGTGCTGCTGGCCTATATTTTCCTGCGCTCCACGCCGTCGAGACTTCCGGTGCTGTTCGCCCTGTCTCTCGCCTTTTTCCCGATATCGGGTCTGCTGCCGCCGGGCTTTGTCCTCTACTATCTGTACAGATTTTTCTGGAAGCGGGCCAGAATGCTCAGGGCCGAAAGGGATCTGCTGCGCCTGCCTCTGCGCTACTACCCGGAGTTGGAACAGCTGCAGCCGGAGTCAAGCGTTACCCTGCCGACCGGTGAGTCCTACCTGTGCAGTCAGGACCCCGATCTGTTGATAGAGGGGGAACTGATCATCCGCGGTGCGAGCCTGCCCTCGGTGAGGGAAGGAAAAATCGAGGAAGTCTTTCTTTTTGGAACCTACAGCAAAAGAGAGGAGCAGGGGTGGGTACAAACACCCCGGGACCCGATGGCTGAACTCGTACTGGTGATGGGGGACCCAGCCGTTCTCGCCAAGAACTGCAATCGTCGGGCTCGCATGTTCGCTCTGCTTTCCGTCTTCGGCGTCTTTTCAGCGCTAACGCTGAATCTGTTTGTCCTGCTTTTGGTTTGGCATCTGATCATCCGCTAGGTCTTGTGCGGTCTTCCGCTCCGTAGGTGCGGTCTTCCGCTCCGTAGGTGCGGTCTTCCGCTCCGTAGGTGCGGTCTTCCGCACAGTCAGGCTTCGTACCTGTTTGCCTTTATCTGAGAATCTCCGGGCGAATACGGAGCGATAGACCGAAGTGCTGTGCGATTGCCGGGACAGCCTGATTCCCTCGTGCAGAAGAAAGAGGACCTTTGTGTGGAAATAGTAGTCGAAATAATCGGTTATGAAGAAAATAGCGCCGCCGACCTTCAGTTTTTGCCGGAGGATCTCGATATTTCCCCGGCGAAGAAAACGGCGGCGCCGGTGTCTGGCTTTGGGCCAGGGATCCGGAAAGTACAGGTGGAAGCTGTCCACCGAGCCGTCGGGCAGGTATTTGAGGACCGCTTCAGCAGGCCCGTGGATAACCCGGGCGTTGGCCAGCTGTCGCTTCTCGATCTTTCTCTGAGCTTTCAGACAGCGTTTTTTCTTTATCTCCAACCCGATGAGCAGGCTGGTGGGGTTCATTCGGCAGTACTCGACCAGGAAGTGACCGTTTCCACAGCCGATCTCCACTTCGAGCTTCTCGAATGAACCGTACAGCAACCGGGGCAGGTCCTCGGGCCGCGACAGCTCCCTCTGCTCTCCCGCCGAGTTATCTGGTGCCTTCGCGTTTATCCTCCCGCTTGCGGGCGTAGTTCACTGCCAATTTTCGGCCTTTGAACTCGATACCGGACAACTCTTTTATTGCCCGTTCGCCGAGGGAGGAGTCGATTTCCACGAACGAGTAGTTGTCCAATACCTTTATATCGTGGATCTGAGATCGCTCGGCTTTGAGCCTGTCCATGAAAAGCTGGATCAAATCGCGGGGAAACACTCTGCGGTTCTTCCCCATACTTAAGAACAGCTTCGTTATCTTGGAGCTTTTTTTCTTCCTCTTTTCTCCAGCCAGGGACTGTTTGAACAGATAGGCGCTGAAGTAGGAGCGCAGCGTCAGAGGTACATTCTTGCGAATGATGTTGCGATATTGATTGAGGTCTTCAGGGTTTTCCTCCTCTTTGATCCGTTTTAGGATCTGCCGGATCATCCCTCGAAATATCTGATCTTCTGAAGGGGGTGTGCTTCTTTCTGCATCCACTTTGATCATCTCCTTGAATCGCTCATAGTCTTCGGCAAAGGTGAAGACCTTTTCCAGAACGAATGAGCGCGGTTTGTAACTCTCCGGTCGCGGCGGAACTGCCAGGTTGATCACATGGGTTACCCACCGCAGGTTTTTGCTGCAGGCGGTTTCGAAGGTGCTGATCAAAATCGGCACCTTCCCCACGCTGAAGTTCTGACAGACCTTGTTTTGTTGCGGCACGGACAGCTTCTCCAGCAGCAGGGCGGAGTCCAGATGGTGAGCCCGCATGAGCTTGCTTAGTTGGGCCGCCTGCCCCGGGTCGTCACTCTGAATGAGAAGACTCCCCATCGGTTCAGCCAGGACGAGATCGACGGCTACGGCCAGCTTCTGCCGCGGTTCGATCTGCATGAACACATCCCGGGTCGGTACGGCCAATTGCCTCCAGGTGGAGACTGGAAGCACGGCGGGATGTCTCAGCAGAGAGACCAGCCTCTCAGTGTCTCTCTGGAGACTGTGGGAGATCAGTATTGTTTGTTTTTGCTGCGGAAGCTTGGAGAATATGAACAGGATATCTTCCACGAAGCCGGGATGTTCAGGATTCTCGGTCCTGTCGATTACCACCGTTTGCAGACTGGAAAAATCGAGATTCCCCCTTCTGATATGATCGATCACTTTGTTGGGGGTCCCGATTACCACATCCGGGTTGCGAGAGAGCATTCGATGCTCTTTCTTCTCCTGACCTTCGAAACCGAAGGCAAAAACCGAAGGTCTTTTCCCGGATCGGATAAATCTCCTGAACTCACGAAATACTTTGTGTGAGTTTTCGGTGGAGGAGGTAAGGACTATCGCCTTTATCCCGGCTTTCCCCCGTTTAAGCTTAACAGAAAGGGGCAGGATGAAAGCGGCAGTCTTACCGGAATCTCCCTCTGCCTCTACCGCGACGTCTTTTCCTTTGAGTATGATCGGAATCAGCCGTTGCTGCAGATGGGTCGGCTTGGCGTACCCGGCTTCCCGAAACAGCGTCCACGCCTCCGCACTTCCGAAAGTTCTTTTTCCTCTCGTTGGTGCCATAGTGTCTTTTCCAAAGAACGATTGTAGATTTTAGATCGGCGTCATAATATCGCAATCTTCGATTACGACTGAATGGAAGATTGCGATGTCTTCTTCCAGCCGAAAATCTTATAATAAAAACAAGATTTTCAGCCTTCATCATATTAACGCGGAAGTTTCACCTGTGTCAATGAGCGGAGAAATAAAGAGACTGCCGATGATAAGAGAGACAGATTGTCGAGGGAGTATGCTATGCGAAAAGGGATTATTCTGGTCTTGATGCTCATTCTGCCCCTGAGTTCCCTGGCGGCGGAAACCCTGCGTTTCAAATACGTCAAAGATGAGAAGTACAGGCTGATTACGGAGGTGAACGAGGAGGTGTACGTGAACGGGGTGCGCTCCCACCAGGCCAACATCCTCAACAAGGTGGCGGTGGACACCCTGGCGGTTCGAAACGAAACGGGGCTGCTCTCAGCCACCTTTTTGACCTCCGAGCGCTCCTACGGCGTACAAACTTCATTTTCCCTGACCGAGGAGTACGAATCCCTGTTCTGGCGGGACGAGGTCGGCCACTACGACATCGGCGAGGCCTACTTCATGCCCGTTGTAAGGCACGTGCCGACCTTCCCCGATGAGGAGGTGACTCCCGGTAGCAGCTGGAGCGCCCCGGGGGAGGAGGCTCATGACCTGCGTCGCAGCTTCGCCATAGACAGACCGGTACGCTTTCCCATGACCGTGCACTACACCTATGTCGGTTCCGAGATGCGGGAGGGAAAAACGCTCGAGGTTATCTCGATCCGATACGAGGTCCAGCACAAGACGGCGGGTCTCATCAGTCGACGAGCCCAGGTTCCGGTCCTGATCGAGGGCAGATCGGAGCAGACCTACTACTTGGACAACCAGATGGGCAAACCCCACTCATATTCCGAAGAGTTCGATTTTGTTTTCTACCTGTCCGACGGACAGACCGTCGAGTATATCGGCACGGCCGAAGGCTTGTTTCTGGAGTCGGCGGAGCTGGATCGGGAGCAGGTTGCCGAGGATATCGCCAGACAACTGGAAGAACGCGGGGTGGAGGACACCACTGTGGTTGCCGAAGAAGAGGGGGTCACCCTCAACCTGCAGAACATCCAGTTCGAGGCCAATTCGGCTGCGTTGCGTGAGTCGGAGCGGGCCAAGCTGCGGCAAATCGGGGAAATATTGGGGGAATATCCTGACCGGGACATTCTCATAACCGGGCACACCGCCCGGGTTCCCGGCTACACGGAGGATGACCATCAGCGTCTGTCCGAACAGAGAGCCCTGGCCGTGGCGGATTACCTGCTGTCTCTGGGGAGCTTGAGGGCCATCCAGGTCACTACCCGGGGTATGGGTCACCGGGAACCTCTGTCGGACAACGATACCGAGCAGGGCCGCCGTCAGAACCGGCGGGTGGAGATCACGATTCTGGAGAACTGACTTCAGGCTGACCTAGTTCTTGTTCCTGTCCACCAGACGGTTCTTGGCGATCCAGGGCATCATGGAACGCAGTTTCTCTCCCACCTCCTCCATCTGATGGGCGGCGTGCTCCTTGCGCATGGCCAGGAACTTTTCCCTGCCGCTCTTGTTCTCTCCGATCCAGTTCTCGGCGAAGCTGCCGTTCTGGATCGCGGTGAGAAGCTTCTTCATCTCCTGTTTCACCGCCGGGGTGATGATACGGGGGCCTGAGACATAATCACCGTACTCGGCGGTGTCGGAAACGCTGTAGCGCATCAGCGACATCCCGCCCTCGTAGATCAGATCTACGATCAGTTTCATCTCATGGATACACTCGAAGTAGGCCATCTCTGGGGCATAACCGGCCTCCACCAGGGTCTCGAATCCCGCCTGCATCAGGTGCGTGACTCCGCCGCAAAGCACAGCCTGCTCCCCGAACAGATCGGTTTCCGTTTCCTCCTTGAAGGTGGTCTCGATCACCCCAGCCTTGGCACCGCCGATCGCCGCCGCGTATCCCAGGGCGGTCTCCCGGGCTTTGCCGCTTGAATCGTTGCCGACGGCGATCAGGCAGGGTACGCCGTAGCCCAACTCGTACTGGCGGCGCACCGTGTGTCCCGGTCCCTTGGGGGCCACCATGGATACATCCACGTCCTCAGGCGGTTTGATCTGTCCGAAGTGGATGTTGAATCCATGGGCGAACATCAGGGTTTTTCCCGCTCCCAGTGAAGGGGCGATATCTGCCTTATACACCTGAGCCTGCAGGTGATCTGGAACCAGGACCATGATGACATCCGCCCACTGGGAGGCTTCCGCCCCGGTCATGACCTTCAGGCCCGCCTCCTGCGCCTTCTTCACGGAAGCGCTGTCTTTGCGCAGTCCCACGCAGACCTCGATGCCGGAGTCCCGCAGGTTGTTGGAATGGGCGAATCCCTGACTGCCGTAGCCGATAACCGCCACTTTCTTGCTCTGGATCCACTTCTGATCGATCTCCTGCTCGTAGTACATTTTCATTTGAGTTCTCCTTGCTAATGCCTGTTATGAGGGTTGTAGTATAGCCCTGATTTCAATGTGTATGTCAAGGAGACCTGGGTTACGGGGATTCCGGCTGCAGAACCACTTTGTAGGCGCGTTCCTGATCCTTGTGAAGCATTACCCGAAACGCCTCTCTGGCATCGCGAAGGCTGAAGCGGTGGGTGATCAGGGGGTCGACTTTAATCATGCCTGAAGCCATCAGCTGAATAGCCCGGGGAAAGTCCCTGTATTTGTTGTTGGCGGAGCTCATAATCCTGCGCTGCCCACGGTATCGATAACTGCATCGAGATGCTTTTTCCGTCTAAGGAGGTGCCTCCGCAGAGCGCTGCTGTCCCCAGGGATTGCTTCGTCTTTTTCATAGGTACCTCCTTACATAGTGGTTTGGAACACTAAAAATTCTAAGACAGCGGGGTTGCACTGTCAACGAAAACCGTTGTTGATCATGTGTGTCTCCTTCCTCCGGTCGCTATTTTTTTCGGATTTTTTACTCCAGGGACTGAAAAAGCTTACCCTGCACGATGTGATCCCTGCTGCGCTCCAAATGCTCCTCCAACAGATCCAGGCTTTCCTGTGAATTCCCTGACAACTTCTCCACAAAGTGCTTGTGATCACTAA
Source organism: uncultured Spirochaetaceae bacterium (assembly GCA_964551205.1). Taxonomy (GTDB): domain Bacteria; phylum Spirochaetota; class Spirochaetia; order SZUA-6; family DRHE01; genus JAFGQJ01. Next base: position 9,543 of record CAZKCQ010000018.1, on the reverse strand, counting down.
AGCTCTCATGGATATCGGGAGGCGTTCCAATCCGGTAGATGAAGGTCATATTCAGATGCAGATTAACTTCCCGGTAGAACTTTTTCAGATATTCATTCCTGGCCAGATTGCACAATTCAGTATGGAACAGGAGGTCCAAGTAGATGTAATCGTTCATCTTGTCGAGGGCTGGGTTTGTTTCGACTATTGTTCTCATATCTTCAACGACCTTGTATATCGGTTGCAGTTCGACCTCTGAGATTTTCCGATAGACCAGTTTCGTAGCATGCAACTCCAGTACTTCCCGCATTTCAACGGCATCCAGAATCGATTTCTTGGTCGGGACCGTGACGAAACAGTTGCTCCGAGGCTTTATTCGCACTACGTTTTCCATCTCCAGCTTCTTCAGCGCATCCCGGACCGGCATGGTGCTGACGTTCAACTGTTCTGAGATTGCTTTGATGTTCAGTTTTTCTCCATACCTAATGTGTCCCTCGATTATCTGCTTGCTGAGATGTTCATAGACCACGTCGCTGAGACTGGGATACTCTATTTGCATAGCTTCATTCGATCTCTGGTTTGTGTCCTCTAAAAAATTCGCCCGTTCTCCAAAGGTTTTTTTCGCTCCGCCCGTTTGATGTTGACAATCTTATGTCCCTATTGTAATATATCAGATATTATATTTCAAGGAGGTTGTCATGAAACCCGTAATACGAAACCTGTTGGGGGTTGCCCTTCTTTTCTGTCTGATAGCGCTGCCCCTGGCGGCCGGAGGCACGGAGGAAGGAGCGGAAAAGGAATACGTGCTCAAGTTCAACCACGTGCTCAATCAGAACGATCCGTTCCACAAGGCCTTTGTCAAATGGTCGGAGGCCGTGGCGGCAAAGACAGATGGGAAGCTGAAGGTGGAGGTGTTCCACAGCGCCCAGCTGGGTGTCGAAGAGGACATCATCGAACAGATCCGCATGGGAGCGAACGTCGGGCAGAACACCGACTCCGCGCGCATGGGCAACTACATTCCCGGCATTGCGGTGATGAACGGCCCGTATTTCGTCGATAGCCTGGACGAAGTGCAGAAGCTCGCCCAGGCGCCGACCATCCAGAAGTGGCTGAAAGAGCTCGAGGATACCTACGGAATCAAGGTCCTGTCGTTCAACTGGGTCCAGGGGTTCCGTAATTTTCTAACCAATAAAGAGGTTCACAGCCCGGATGACTTGAAGGGTTTGCGTATCCGCGCTCCCGGCGCGCCGATCTGGATGGAATCCGTACGCTCCTTGGGGCCGACCCCCGTCGCTCTACCTTTCAGCGAGCTGTACTCCGGGATCCAGTCGAAGACCGTCGACGGTGCGGGGAATGTGAATGTGAATACCTACAACGGCAAGCTGTACGAAGTGGCGAAATACCTCATCGAAACCAAGCACATCCTTCTGATCAACTTCGAAGTCGTCAGTGCCAAGTGGTTCAACTCCCTGCCGGCGGAGTATCAGAAGATCCTCCAGGAGGAGTGCGACAAAGCCGGACGGGAAGTCTCCAGGGAGGTGGAACGGTACTCCGAGGAAGCCAAGGACAAACTTCGGGAGGCGGGGATGATCATCATTCCCTATTCCGATCTCGATATACCGGCTTTCAAGAAAGCGGGTATCAAGGCGTATGAGACCCTGGGCATTCTCGATGCCTACAACCAGGTGCACAAGGAGATCGGCAAATAGCTCTTAAAAGGACGTAGAGACAAACCTAGGGGTCTGTTGCCCCGCTTCAGGGGCAACAGGCCATTTGTTTTTCCTGGCACGTCAACCCATTAAGGAATACAATACGGATATGAACGAGAAATGGGAGTTGTTTTACAGGATCGAAGAGTACGCAGCGGCATTCCTTCTTCTGGGCGCGACACTGGTGATCTTTTTTGCGGCTGTGTTTCGCAGCTTCGATCGCCCGCTAAACTGGTCACTGGATATCGCGCTGTTTCTGTTCGCCTGGAGCGTATTCTTGAGCGCGGAAGTTGCGATGCGGAAAGGGAACCTGGTAAACGTCGATTTTCTGGTACAGAGATTTCCCCAATTGGTACAGAGAATCCTGGGGATCGTTATCTATTTGATCATACTCGTCTTTCTGGCCACTCTTGCCGGGTTCGGTCTGTATTTGAGTTATATCACTCGGGCCCGCGCGTTTCAGGGTATCCCGACCTTCAGCTATACCTGGATTACTCTGAGCGTTCCGGTCGGATGCGCTCTCTGCATTATCAACTGTATCCGGATGATTCGGGGATTCCTGAGAAATCATCCGTCGGATGACTCCCTGGCAGACCGAGGCGGTGAAGCCGCGTAACCCGACATGCTGATTCCGCGATCATCCAGGCGTATCACGCACCAGGAGAGGGAAATATGCTGCTTGTTACGATTTTATTCTTGATTTTCCTATCCATCGGAATGCCTGTGGCCTTCGCCATCGGTATCGCCGGGTTGTCGTTTTTCCTCCAGCATCCGGAGCTGCCCTTTTCGATGGTCGTCCAGCTTCCCCTTTCCCAAACGCAAAACTCTCCCCTGCTCGCGGTTCCGCTTTTCATCTTCGCGGGAAACCTGATGAACGCCGCAGGAATCACAGAACGTCTCATCCGCCTGTCGACCCTGCTGACAGGCCATATCAGGGGCGGATTGGCCCAGGTGAGCGTGGTTCTCAGCACGCTCATGGGAGGGGTTTCCGGCTCCGCAACGGCGGACGCGGCCATGGAAGCCCGTTTGCTGGGAATCGGGATGGTGAATAAAGGATACTCGAAAGGTTACACTGCAAGTGTTATCGGATTCACCTCCCTCATCACCGCTACGATTCCACCCGGAGTAGGAATCATCATCTACGGAACCACCGGGGATGTGTCGATCGGGCAGTTGTTCATGGCCGGATTGATCGTCGGCTTGATCATGATGGTGATGCTCATGGTGACGGTGGCCATAACCGCCAAAATCCGCGGATACGTGCCGGAGAGACCCAAAAGAGCCACCTTTAAAGAAATCACGACGTCCCTCGGTGAGACGATTTGGGCGCTGATTTTCCCGATTCTGCTGCTCGTCGGCCTGCGCTTTGGGCTTTTCACACCCTCGGAAGTCGGTGCGTTCGCCTGCGTCTACGGGATTCTGGTAGGTGTGTTCGTGTACCGGGAGCTGACCTTTAAGAAATTCCTGGAAACCTTGCGAATCACAGTCGGAGATGTCGGGGCGGTGATGTTCATTATCGCGCTGTCCGGGCTCTTCCGATACGGAATCCCCTTTGAGCATGTGCCGCAGACCATGACGGCGGTGATTACCGGAATTTCAACCAACCAGCACGTGGTTCTATTGATCGTCATAGGATTCCTGGTCATCGCCGGCATGTTCATAGAAGGTTCGGTGTGCATCCTGCTGTTTACCCCGATCCTCCTGCCGATGGTTGTTGCCTTGGGAGTCGATCCGGTGCACTTCGGTCTCATCATGTGCACCACCATTACCATGGGGCTTCTCACGCCCCCGGTCGGGATTTCGATGTACGCGGTCTGTACGATCCTGGAATGTTCAACCTCCGCGTATCTGCGGGAGATGTTCCCGTTTCTCGTAACCGTCGTATTGGAGCTGATTATCCTGGTTTATCTGCCGGACGTGGTGCTGTTTCTGCCGCGGCTGCTGTTTTAAGCCAGCGGAGTAACAACGGATGGCGGCCATTTCAGTCTTTTAAAGCGCGGTTAATCTGAATGAGGAGCTCATGATCATGAAATTGGAGGGCCAAACAGCACTGGTCACGGGTGCGGCCCGGGGAATAGGAAAGGCGATCGCCCTTTGCCTGGCCCGGAGACAGGTAGCCGTCGGACTGATGGATCTGAGGGATCCCGGTCCTGTTGCGGAGGAGATCGACGCGGATGGATACACCGCCCTGCCTCTGAAGGCGGATATCACGGACCGGGAATCCGTGATTCGCGCTGTTGATTCGATGATTCAGCGATTTGGGAAAATCGATATTCTGGTGAACAACGCGGGAATCATCGTACGGGAGTCGATTCTCGAGCTGAGCTATGAGGATTGGCAGAGAGTGATGAACGTCAACATCAACGGAGCCTTCCTTTGCAGCAAGGCGGTTATTCCCCACATGATCGAGCGGTCCTACGGGAGGATCGTAAACATTACCTCGATAGCGGGGAAAATGGGCGACATCACCGCTTCGCCGGCGTACGGTACCTCGAAAGGGGCGATCAATACGTTCACGAAATCCCTTGCCCGCCAACTCGCCGCGTACAATATCACCGTCAATGCGATAGCACCCCACGCGATCGAGACCGACATGAGCGCGGAGTGGTCGGAGGAGAAACGGCGGGCTGTCGTTGGTTCCATTCCTTTGAAGCGAATGGGGACACCCGATGAGGTCGCCGAGGCGGTGCTGTTTCTGGTATCCGAAGGGGCCTCCTTCATCACCGGAGAAATCCTCGATATAAACGGCGGATATCTGATGGACTGATCGTCCGGCTGAGTGCGGCCGATAGTCGGCAGCATCTTCGCTCGAACGTATTGACAGCAGACGTCTTACGTCATATAATGAAAACACAATCACACCTCAAAACGAATCACCGGATGCGCAGGATGTTTGTTCGGGAAGAAATCGAGGAAAAAAAGAAGAGAATCCGTCTTCTGCTGGAAGAACTCGGATTCGATGCCGTCTACCTCAAGAAACAGTCCAACTTTTCGTGGTTGAGCGGAGGAGGACTGAATGTTGTTGGCATCACCCTGGAGCTCGGTGTGGCAGGACTCCTGATTACCCCGGGGGAAACCTTCGCGATCTGCAATAACATCGAATCCCCCCGCATGGAGAGAGAGGAGAAACTCGAGGAACGGGGCTTCGAAATCCACAGCTTCCCCTGGTACGAGGATCGGCGCGGATCATAATCTCCCGGGGATCGAAGACATCTCGGGGAGCATCAATCCTCTGCGCTATTCGCTTACCCCTTGGGAGATCGAACGTTACCGGGAGATCGGGGAGGTGACTTCGGTCGCCATCGAGGAAACGGCGCGGGAGATCGAGCCCGGGGAGAAGGAGTGCAGCGTTGTGGGACGTTTGGCCGGAAGGTTGTGGGATAGCCGGCTGGACTACATCACCACTTTCTGCGCCGCCGATGAAAGGGTTGCCTATTATCGTCACCCCATTGCCACTGATAAACAAATCCGGGAAAGGGCGATGCTCTGCGTCAATTCCCGCCGACAGGGGCTGATTGTTTCCCTGACCCGCTTCGTACAGTTCGGTCCCGTTCCAGCGGAGCTCAGGCGCAAGTACCAGGCCAACGTTCTCATTGATTGCACCCTTATGTCCAACACCGTTCCGGGCAGGCCGGCGGTGGAGGCATTCCGGGAAGGTATCAAAACGTACGAGTCAACCGGCTACCCCGATGAGTACAAGCTCCACCACCAGGGCGGGGCGATCGGCTATGCCGGCAGGGACTACAAGGTCGATTTTCAGTGCAAGGAGATCGTGCAGGAGAACCAGGCTTTTGCCTGGAACCCCTCCATCACCGGTTGGAAGAGCGAGGATACGATGATTGCCACCTCAAAGGGGCCGGTTCTCGTATCCAAACCGGTGCTTTTCCCCGAGTTGAAAATGGAGGCCTGCGGAGTCGAGTTTTCCAGACCAGACATACTCGAGCTTTGATCTGGTTTTAATAAAATCTTTATATGAAGGAGGAGCAGCATATGAAACGTTCCGTAAGCGCGCTGCTCGTGCTGGTTCTGATCCTGTCGGGGGGAATCCTCTTCGCCGGTGGACAGGGAGAGAAGGTGTACCCGTCCAGGGAAATCGAGCTCATGGTCCCATGGAGTGTAGGCGGGTCGACAGACATTGTCTTCCGCTCCTTACTGATGGTGCTTCCAAAGTACCTGAAAGCGCCGGTTATTGTCGTCAACCGACCGGGGGCATCGTGGTCGGCGCTCTGCCCGGTCTAACCGGATCTGTCGGGATCATCCTGCTGCTTCCGTTCCTCTACTACCTGGAGCCGGCCACGGCGCTCATCATGCTCAGCGGCATGTTCTGCGGTGCGATCTACGGGGGCTCGATATCGGCGATCCTGATCTCGACACCCGGCACTCCGTCGGCTGCTGCGACGGTTCTGGACGGCTACCCGCTGGCCCAAAAGGGGGAGGCGGGGAAAGCCATCGGCGTAGCTACGATCGCTTCGACCATAGGGGGAATCATCTCCACACTGTGCATGATCTTCATCTCCCCGCAGCTGGCGAAGTTCGCCCTGAAATTCGGCCCCGAAGAGTACTTCGCTCTCATGGTCTTCGGTTTAACGGTGATCGCCAGCGTGTCCGGCAAATCGCTGGTAAAAGGATTGATCTCCGGTTTTTTCGGCCTGCTTATAGCTTCGATCGGCATCGACGAGCTGAGCGGGTTCGCGCGCTTTTCCTTCGATGTGCCCAACCTCATGACGGGATTTCCCATGCTCCCCGTCCTGATCGGTATGTTCGCCATTTCCCGGATTTTCATCGAGGTGGGCAATGTGGGCAAGCAGCTGCGGCGTTACCAGCAGAAGATCAAGGGTGTACTGCCTTCCTGGAAGGAGTAAAAACGCCTCATCCCCGTGATCATCCCCGCTTCTTTTCTGGGAACCTTCATCGGTATCATCCCCGGAACCGGAGGAGCGATGGTGCCGCTGCTCACCCTGGGGATTCCCGGGGATGTGGTAACGG
>CAZKCQ010000018.1:0-2769 GCA_964551205.1 uncultured Spirochaetaceae bacterium | reverse complement strand
GGAGGAGCGATGGTGCCGCTGCTCACCCTGGGGATTCCCGGGGATGTGGTAACGGCGGTGATGCTGGGAGCTCTGTTGCTGATCGGTGTCCGCCCCGGCCCGTTGCTGTTCCAGCAAAACCGCCAAATCGTCAACGCCTTGTTTGTGGGCTTCATGCTGGCCCAGTTCCTGATACTGGGACTCGGTCTGGCCAGCGTGAAGGTGTTCCCCAGGATACTGAAAGTACCGATCTCGATACTCTTTCCCGTTATCTTTGCGCTCTGTTGCTCCGTTTGCTGAGAGTTCTGCGATAGCCTTTCTCCAGGTGCTTCCGCATGGAATCAGACGCACCCTCCGGATCGCGGGTCTTGATCGAGTGGAAGATGGCCGAGTGTTCCAACAGAGCCTGGCGATGATCTTCATTGGTCCTGGGTGCGTCCTGATAAGTTTTAATGATCGCATCCATTATTATAGGGACCAGCCGCATTATCACGGGATTTTCCGTGGCTTCGGCGATGCTTCGGTGAAACTCGAGCTCGGTCCCCATCCCTACTTCATGGCGGTCCACGATGTCCTTCATCTCACCGAGGTATTTCCCTATTCGATCAATGTCGGCTAATGTTCCCCGCTCGGCTGCCAGACGGGCGACTCCCGGTTCGATCAGAAGGCGTACCTCGATCAGTGACAGATGCAGATCCTGGTCCACAAGGAAATCGAGACCGAGTGGGTCGCTGGCGATCCCCGGTGTTTGGGAAACGAACGTGCCTTTGCCCCGGTGAATCTCGATTATATTTTGTGAGACCAGGGATTTTACAGCTTCTCGTACCGTTGGTCTGCTGACGCCGAACAATTCGGCAAGCTGCATCTCGTTCGGCAGTTTGTTGCCGGGTTTGAGCTTCTCCTTCCGGATCAATTCCTTTATCCGTTTGGCAACTTCGTGGGATAATCGATTTTGGTTCGCAATCCTCTTATACATGCCGGTACCGGTTCATGATCGGTCTATGGACCCCTTAGTATAACTCGATCCCGAGGTAATTTCCACAAGACATATGACGACAGACTTCTACTTCCGGCTTGTCGGCTTGACGAGTCGCCGATGCGGCAGCTACGATGTCGACGGTTTGGTAGTGAGATGCAGGAAGAAACGAAGGACGCACGGGTCCTGAAAATGGAGATCCGAAAGCGAAGGATCGCCCTTCTCTTTCTCTCGGTCGGAGCCGTGAGCTTCGGCTTCTCCGGGGTCCTGATCAAACTGTGCGACTTCCCGCCTTCGGTGATCGCCTCCTTCCGCATGATCCTGGCCGGCGTGGTGTTGACGCCCTTTTGCGTCGGACGGTTGAGGGATCTCTTCCGGGAGAGGGGGATCCCCGGCTTTCTGCTGCTGTTGATCCCGGGACTGCTGCTGGGACTCCACTTTCAGGCCTGGATCATCGGACTGAAGCGGACCTACGTGGCCAGTGCGACCTTCATCTTTTCCATCAATCCCCTGTTCTTCACCCTTTTCGAGCGTTTTCTCCACAAGAGGCGGATACCCGTCTACACCTACGTAGCCCTGGCCATGGTCCTGGGCGGTGCCTACTGGCTGTTCGCCTCCAGAGGCGGTCAGCTGGGGCAGACCGGGGATTTCCTCTGTCTGCTGTCCACCCTGCTGTTCGTGATCTACCTGCTCGTATCCAGGAGGGTATCCGAAGATGTTCCCCACCTGCTGTACATCCACGTGATCTATCTGTGGGGGGGGCTGTTGACCCTTCCCTTTTCCCTTGCCGGGGGCGGGCTGGCCCGGGTCGATGTGACAGCCGTCGGGTCCGTACTTGCCCTGCTGGGATTGGCTCTGTTTCCCACCCTGATCGGGCACACTTCGAACAACTACGGGGTGCGCCACCTCAGTCCTCTGACAATTTCCTTCTTCACCCTCACTGAACCGATTATCGCCAGTCTCTCCGCGGCCCTGATTCTCACCGAGATACCCCCCTATCGGGAGTTTCCCTCCTACTCCCTTTTCCTGGGAGCGACCGTGCTGTACCTGGTGAAATCCCGGGGTCGCTGAGCCTTGAGTTCACGTAGTCGTGGTTTTTGATCCTACCGGCGATCCTGCCGGCGAGTCGAGCTTCGATCCTACTTGCGGTCGAAGAAGATGCTCTTGCCGCCCACGCTGAGGGGGATGCCGTAGGCGATCCTGACATCGGGCCCCAGAGTCTTCAGATTCAAGGCGGCCCGGCCGGCGGAGAAGAAGACCCGGTTGTCCACCCGGCTGTCCGCGGCCACGCTCACAGCTGAGCCGAGGGCGATCCCCAGGTCCCCGGTGTTGAAGGCGCAGATGCCGTTGTTCTTCTCATTATCCGCACAGTCTTCGAAGCCGCAGAATCCGCAGTTGGACACGCCCAGGGTGTTGATCTTCGTGCCCAACAGCACCAGGGCGCCGGCGGAGCGCAGGCAGTTTGCATCCCGAAGGAAAAAGGCCACCCCGGTTTCCTCGCCGATACGCTGCATCTCCCGGGCGATCTCATCCTTTTCCGTGCCCGTCAGCACCATGGTGACCAGATTGTCCGTACCCTTGCCCTTGGGCGCGGTTCGGGCGGCGATGCAGATTTTACGGGCCACCTCGAGAAGGCCCTCCCGCTCCATATTTGTTCCATCCGTTTTCATGGCAGTACGATATCTTTTATTCATTATGATTGTCAATGTGATACCTTATCGGCCCCGTATATTTGACTTCGGGGCTGAGTTCCCGTATGCTTGCTCTATTACGATGACAGCCCGAAGGGCTGGAAGAGGACATCGAAATCTTCC
>CAZKCQ010000017.1:0-19715 GCA_964551205.1 uncultured Spirochaetaceae bacterium | reverse complement strand
TTGGTAAAGAAGTTTAGAGATTACCTGTGTTCGTGATCTAATTTTTTAGCTTCGTACCTGACGGGTTAAACGAATATTTACGAATGGGGTATTCTATGTCTTTGGCCTGGCAAGAAATAATCGACTGCTGAAGCGTCTTCACAAAGAGCTGAAAAAGGTACGCAAGCGCTACTACGAAGACTGCCAGCCCAAGAGGATCTACAAGGATTTCACCTACCGGACCCTGGACAGCTGGTCTCGCAGTCGGCGGGTAATCGGAAAAGCGGAGTATCTTGCCAAAGGAGAGAATCCCCGGTTCATCGTCACGAATCTGCTTCGCACTGAGATTGCTGCCGGGCAACTGTATGAGGATGTGTACTGTGCTCGGGGCGACATGGAGAAACGCGTCAAAGAGCAGCAGCTGTATCTGTTTTCCGATCAGACCTCTTCGGCGACCATGCAGGCCAATCAACTGCGTTTGTACTTTTCCTCACTCGCGTATGTACTGATGAATGAATTGAGAACGCGGGTACTGCAGGATACGGAGTTTGCCAAAGCCCAGTGCCACACCATTCGACTGAAACTCTTGAAGATCGGCGCCCAGGTGCGCGTCAGCGTACGTCGCATTTATCTAAGCTGCGCTTCCAGCTATCCGTATCAACAAACCTTCTTCCAGATCTTGAGGAACTTGAAAAACGCATATTCACAACTCTGCTGAGCTGCCTCAAGACCAGCGGTTATTGCCATACTGAGGGAGAGGTCTGCCCTGAAACCAGGGCGCTTGTCATATTCTCCCCCTACACGACATGATTTCCCCCCCTTCGCCCTGCCCAAGGCGATTCCATAGAAGTGAGGGAGGTTATATTCCAGTCATTCACGACTTGTAGGCTGCCTCAGGCTCTGCCCGCCGCTTACGAGCGGGGCGTGTGAGAAATGCGGGCTAAAACAGCGATCCGGACCTACACTCAAATGCCGAAGATGATTTCCTCTCCGTCGATTTCCCAGCGGACCTCCATGAGGTTGGGCCAGAGGGGAGGGGAGAGCTGTTTCTCCCAAAGCCGGATCTCCTCCAACAGTTGATTGACGGTTTCTGATTGTTCATCGGCCAGGTTGTGCATCTCCCCCCGATCCGTGTCCAGATCGTAGAGGCGGATCGCCTTCTGCCTGTGATTAATGATGAGCTTCCAGCGGTCCTGGCGTACGATGCTGGCATAGATCGACTTCCAGTGCAGGCGCTCATGGGGCGTGCCTGCCTGTCGTCCCAAGACGAAGGGCAGAAGGTCTACACCGTCATAGATCCGGTCTTCGGGTAATGGCAATCCGGCGGCTGCCGCCGCCGAGACGAACAGATCTGTCTGGATCACCGGATCGTCCAGTCTCGTGCCGCCGGGGATGACTCCATCCCAGCGCATCACAAAGGGAACCTTGAGGCCTCCATCGAAGTGAGTCATCTTACCGCCACGGTAGGGATCGTTGTCGGTCCCCTCCGTGTATTCGGCACCGCCGTTGTCGCTGCAGAACATGATCAATGTGTTTTCGGCGATGTGCAGCTCCTCCAGGACATCGAGGATCTCTCCGACGGCATCGTCCAGCTGCGCCACCATGGCGCAGTACACCCGCTGGGCCGGATTCTCGATGTGGCTGAAGCGCTGGTAGTACTCCTGGGTGGCCTGAAACGGAGTATGGGGAGCGTTGAAGGAGGTGTAGAGAAAAAAGGGCTCTTTGCCCTGCCCGGCAACGTGGTTTCGGATGAAGTCGACAGATTCCCGGGCGATGGCGTCCGTCAGATATTCGGGCTCCTCTATCCGTTGACCGTTGCGGGTAATGGCGGAGGGTCCGGATCTCCCCGACTTCCAGATGTGTTTCTCCCAAAACAGATCGTGCTTGTAGTTGACGATATCGGTGCTGCTCTCCTCTGCGTAGAGGGAAAAGGCCTCTATGAATCCGTACTGGTAATCGAAGCCTCGCTGATTGGGATGGTGCATCTCGTCGTAGCCGAGGTGCCATTTGCCGATCATGGCCGTATGATAGCCGGCGCTCTGCAGCAGCTCCCCCAGGGTGATCTCCGAGGGGGGCACTCCCTGTTTGTGGATTTGCGATCGGGGCGGCACGGATTTTCGATAGACAGGGTTCATGGCGTCGGTGTCAATGAATGTCTGGGCGAAAAAGTAGGTTAGGCGGTTACGGAGATAGATGTCATTCATATGGCAGGTAAAGCCGAAGCGGTTTTGGTCCCTGCCGGTCAGAAGCGCGGCCCGGGAGGGACAGCAGATCGAGGCGGTGGCAAAGCCTTCGCTGAAAATCACTCCCTGCTCACCGATGGAATCGATGTGGGGTGTATTGATCACCTCTCCTCCGTAGAGCGATACATCCATGATTCCCAGATCGTCTGCGCTGATGAGCAGGATATTGGGCTGCTCTTGTTCCCAGGGCAGGGGGGACAGGGTTTGGTTCTCCGCGGAACGGGACGCGCTCAGCTGCTCGAGGTATTTCTTCTTGTAGTCGATCATTTTCTGATCGAAGCTGATATCCCACTCGTGTTTTGAAAAAGGCCAGAGCAGGTACAAGAACAATCCGCTGAGGAAAATCAGAGCAACGAGCAGCTTTTTCATGTCCAAACCACTGTAGATAGTGAGTGTAATCATCAGCCGAACATTTTCAAGGGCTCAAATAACCGGCTCGGGTATGCGCTCGAGTTGTTTGCCGTGCGTGGGGATTATCTAGAAAGAGCTGTAACTGCTCAGTTGCGATACAAGGGTATTTCAATTAGGGTCTAGGTATGGAGATCTGGTGGATCGGCATGAGAGAGCTCGGAGCTCCCGGATTAGCTGGATGATCGGAGCGATAGCCGGAGACATCGTCGGCTCGGTGTATGAAGCACGGCCGATAAAAAGCAAGAACTTTCCCCTCTTCGATCCCCGCTGCACCTTCACCGATGATTCGGTGCTGACGATCGCCGTGGCCGCGGCCATTCTCTCGGGATGTCCGTACAGGGACACCGTTTTAGAGATCGGCAGGCGCTACCCCCATGCTGGATACGGCGGTTCCTTCATCCGCTGGTTGTTTTCAGCCAATCCGCAGCCCTACAACAGCTGGGGAAATGGAGCCGCCATGCGGGTCAGCCCGGTCGGTTTTGCCTTCAACACAATCGAGGAAATCCTGGAGCAGGCCCGGTTGACCGCGGTGATCTCCCACAACCATCCGGAGGGGATCAAAGGTGCCCAGGCCACCGCCCTGGCCGTGTTTTTAGCTCGAAAGGGTCACGGCAGGGAGGAGATTCGTGAACAGATCGGCCGGTGTTTCGGCTACGATCTGCAGCGAACTGTCGGCGGGATCCGTCCTGTTTACAGCTTCAGGATCTCCTGCCAGGAAACCGTGCCGGAGGCTATCGTGGCTTTCTTGGATTCCGTGTCCTTTGAAGATGCGCTGCGCAATGCCATTTCCCTGGGAGGGGACAGCGATACCCTGGCCTGCATCACCGGCGGCATCGCCGAAGCCTACTACGGTGAGGTCCCCGGGAATATCCGCGCCAAGGTGCAACAAATCCTGCCCTCACCTCTCTGGAAGATCGCGGAGGAGTTCCGCCGGGCATACTGTCGCCGTGGCAGGGATTCGAAGCGGTAAAAAAGCCGACGGGCTGAACCCGCCTCTACTTGAACACCAGCGAGTAGTCCAGAGGCTTGTCGAGCAACAAGACCCGGATCAGGGGCACCGTGAAGGTCACACCCCCGGGGGTGATGACCCCGCCGGATTGGGAAACCAGGGTTCCCCGCACGTTGACCCTGGTCTCGATGTACGCGTTTCGCACACTGTCCGCGCCTCCCTCACCAAGAGCCAGGTCCATGAGCTCATAGTACTCCTCTTCGGTGGTATCGTCGTTTTCCTGCGGCCCCAGCCCTTCGAACATGGGATTCTGGAGAGCCGGGATGAAGGTCATCACGGCGGGGAAATTCTGGCGATCCAGGTGGAAGCGAACCGAATATCCCTGACTGACTTTTTCGAAGCGAATGATCCCGGATTGCTGCAGCTGCTGTTCGCTGGAGAACACCTCTTCGATGCTCCTGTACTTTAGCTTCATCTCCAGGGTGTCCGGCGTCGGCGTGCTGACTGCCAGCAGGGTCACATCATCCCGTTCGGCAAATCCCTTCTTGATCTCCTCCAGGTTGAAGATCCCGCCCTCCCGGGATTCACCGGTGAGGGCGGACAGATCCTCGATGTATTGCACGAAAACGGGCTCCAGGCGGATCTGCATGGAAAGGGTTCCGGAAGCATCAGCTTCCAGTTCAACCTGCTGCTTGATCGTACAACTGAGAAGCGTGGTGACGGCGAGCAGCGCAAATGCTGCCGACCAGGTTGTTTTTTTGTAGGTGTTTCGCCGTTTCATGCACTGAAAGATAGACCCTTCTTGGTCAGAAGTCAACGTAAGCACCGGGGCTGGCGGACGGGTGTGCCCCGCCGGATCGGCTGCGTGGGGAACGCATTCGGCTGCCGGGTTGTCTGCCATGCCTTGTCGGGTCAGTGCTTTTTCCCTATAATCCCTCACCATGCGACAGGTGACGGTGCATCCGGGAGGCATGATCATTCACGTGGAAGAGGGTACGGCGATCCGGGACCTCTTGATACAAGAGGGACTGTTGGTCGATTATCCCTGCGGCGGCCGAGGCCTTTGCAACCAGTGCAAGGTTACCATAGATCCGCCCACCCGGAGTGGCAAGGCGGGGAAGCAACCTCTCTCAAAAACCGAGATCGAATCCGGCGTGCGCCTGGCTTGCCAGGCGGTGGTGGAGGGGGACTGTTCGATATTCATTCCCGAAGAAAAAGAGGTCGAGGTCGTCTGGCGGGATCCGGCAAAGGCTGAAGGCACGCAGCTGCTGTACGGGGATCCGATCGTCGTGCGCAGGCATCTGCGGCTGGACGAACCAAAGCTGGACGATCAGCGGGCCGATTGGGAACGGCTGCACGAGGCTCTGGACCGCGGTACCACCACCATGCCGGAGGTCACCCCGCAGGCGGCCGAAGGTTTTTCCAGGGTACTTCGGGACAGTAACTGGGCGGTCGATGCCTTCCTGGAAGATTCTCATCTGATCTGCATCACCAGCCCGTCTGATGAACCCGTGTTCGGATTTGCCGTAGACCTGGGCACGACAACTGTGGATGTGTCTCTTCACAACCTCGAGACCGGGCGCCGCATCGGCCGCAAGACCATGTTGAACCGGCAGTCCGCCTTCGGTGCCGATGTCATCACCCGCACTCAGGCGTTCCACGAAGATCCCCAGGCGGTCCGCAAGGCCGCCCTGGAGACGATCGCCGATTGTGCCGAGCTTCTATTGAAAGAAAACTCCGTGGATAGGCGGAGGGTGGTACGCAGCACGGTGGTGGGCAACTCGATCATGATACACATCCTCCACGGAATGGATCCCCGCCAGTTGACCCTGGCTCCCTATGTTCCTCTGATAGCGAATATGGTGCGGCGCCGGCCGGAGGAGTTCGGCTGGTCCTTTCAGAGCTGCGGCCACGTGGAAACCCTGCCGCTCATTTCCGCATTCGTCGGCGCCGACACCATGGGCGTCATCCTGGCTCTGGGTCTTGAGCACGAGGGGGAGATCTCTCTGTCGATCGATATCGGCACCAACGGGGAGATCGTGCTGGCCAAGGCCGGGGAGTTGATCACTACCTCTACCGCGGCGGGACCGGCCTTTGAAGGCGCCCAGATCTCCTGCGGTATGCGCGCACTGGACGGCGCGGTGACCGGGGTTTCGATCACAGAAAGCGGCCGGATCAATCTCGAGGTGGTCGGCGGGGGAAAGGCCAGGGGAATCTGCGGCAGCGGTCTGATCGCCGTGGTCGCCGAGCTGCTGCATGCCGGCTTGTTAGATACCAGCGGAAAACTGGCCGATCCCGATGAAGTCGAGAATCCGGAGCTCAAAGAGCGCTTCTTCAGGCTGGAAAAGATCATGGCCTTCAGGTTGACCCCCAAAGGTGGAGAAGACGTCTACATCTCCCAGAAGGATATCCGGGAGCTTCAGCTGGCCAAAGGGGCCATCCGCACGGGCATAGACATGCTCCTGGCTGAAACCGGAGTGGAGGTTGAGGCGCTGAAGAAGATCCGCCTGGCCGGGAACTTCGGCTCCGGGGTGGATATCGGCAAGACGATCCGCATCGGCCTGATCCCCGAAGTGGAGGTCGAGAAGGTGGACGTGGTGGGTAACGCCGCGCTTAGGGGTGCTTCCCTGGTGCTGGTTTCCCGGGAATACAGACGGAAAGCCGTTTCGATCTACAGAGGCTGCCGTTTTCTCGAGTTGGCGGCCAAGCCGGAGTTCCAGATGCGCTTCGCCTCATCCATGTTTTTCTAAGCCGACATACGAGTGCCTGGAAACTAGGGGCTGCAACCGGTAGGTTTTGCCGCCTAAACGGTTATATTGCCTCGGAATCCCCAAGATTTAAAGGAAACCAAGAAAATGCCGCAAAAAGAAGCGCCAAGACGGCAGAAGAAGAGATACAGTCGGTTGTTCGAATAGAACCGCCTCAGGAGGTTCTACTACGCCTTGAGCGCCGACAGGATTCCGGGGCGAGGGGGGAAGCGGTACCACTTGCCCGCCGTCCGGATTCCCCTGCCGGTCATCGTGTCGAAGATGAAGTCGGCCAGCTCCTCGATCCTGGTCGTGTGGGACTCGAATCCATTTATAAATACGTTCGCTTGACCGATGCCGGCGAATATCGCCTCCGCGGTAGCCCGGAAGCCGCCCCGCAGTGCGCTCTCCAGCGGAGGCGGGACAGCCGCTGCCGCCTGAGGCTGGTGATTGATCAGCGCCAGGAATCCCTCCTGTTTCTGCCCGTAAAGGAGGAGAACGGCCTTCAACAGGAACAGGGATCCCTTGATCCAGGCGTCTACAGCCCGGTTGATCGTTTCCGTGGCGGTTTCCTGGAGAAGTTTCGGTTCCAGCTCCGGTGTCAACAGGAGAAGGGTCTCGTCGATTCTGTCGAAGCGATTGCGCGCGCTGAGCACAACATTTTTAGCCGAGATAGGAGAACTCCTGTTCCATTTGATTACCAGGAGATCTTCCTCTTCGGATACCACAGGAGTTTCGATGCGAGCCTGACCGGAGCAGGTTGCCGCCACGCCGTATCCTTCGCTGAGATAGCGCCGCACCAACTGATCCCCCAGGGGAGTCGACGCATCCGTGATCAGGGCTACCCGTTTCATTGCACCAGCATCTTAGCAAAGCCGGAAAGACGTGGTCAACGGCAGCGGAAAGCACGGGGCAGAGTCGTATGGCTGCACCCGCTCACCCGCTGCGTCCGCTGCCTCCTATCCCGGTGGTCAAAGCCTGCCGAATCACGTAGGATGAGCCGTGAAAAGATCCGACGCTCTCAAGCTGGTCCTGGTTTCCTTCCTCTGGGGCGGCCAGTTCGTTGCCGCCCGTATCACCGCCATGGAGGCACCACCGTTCACCGCCTCTTTCCTTCGTTTCGTTTTCGCCACGGCCGCGCTGCTGGTCCTTCACCTGACCCGGGAGAAACGCTTCATCCGTTTGACAATGCGCCAGTGGACCTGGCTCACGCTTCTGGGTCTGTCCGGTGTGTTCCTCTACAATCTGTTCTTTTTCTCCGCGCTGGCCATTGCCCCGGCGGGACGCAGCTCCGTGGTTGTGGCCATGACCCCGACCGTGGTTTCCGTGGCGTCGATCATTTTTTTCAAGGATCGTTTTTCGTTGCTTCGAATACTCGGCCTGATGGTCGCCCTTTTCGGTGTATCCTGGGCGATCAGCGGAGGTGATCCGGCGAGCCTGCTGCGAGGTGAGATCGGCAGAGGGGATCTGTACATCTTCGGGGCCATGCTGAGCTGGGCCACCTTCTCCGTTGTCGGAAAGATCATCTTCAAAGAGCTGGCACCTCGTCTGGCGATAACCTACGCCTGTCTGATCGGGACTGCCGCCCTGGCCATTCCGGCTGTACTGGAGGGCGGGTTGGCTGCTGGTTCTGGGTGCAGCCATGGTCATCGGCGGGGTTTTTCTGACCAGCAGATCGTGAGGACAACGAGAGGAAGATACTATGGGTAATAAGGCAAGGGTACTGACGTTCGGCTTCACGGATTCGGAGCGGGAACTCATAGACGAGCGACTGGCAGAGATTGGTGTGCCCCCGCCTGCCCGGCTTGAAAAGCGGCACGGATCCGTTGTGATCGGCGATATTCTGCGGCAGGGGGCGACCGGCAGTGAGGAGTTCGACTGCCGGGAGCGGTTGGTGCTGTTCTACAACTTATCGGATGCGGGGGTGAGATCCCTGATGCAGGTATTCAAGTCCCTCGAGGTCCCCAAACCGATATTCGCCATCGTCACCGAAACCTCGATCACCTGGACACTACGGCAGCTCATGGAGCACCTGATCGAGGAAAAACGGGCTCACGAAGATTCGACGTAGGTATTGGAGAGAAACCACTTGCCGACTTTGGCCATCGCCCAGGGAGCATACACGCCGAGGGTGACGGCGCTCAGAAGCGTCTGTCCCCAGAGCAGGCCGAAACCCCTGCCGGTCTGACCTCGAAAACCGAGTCGTCCCTCCTGTTTCTGCTCAGCCTGGATCTCCGTGTGCCCGGCGAGGTAGCGATAGACCTTGATGTAGGCTGCGGGCAGGTAGATACCCAGGGTGAGGAAGCTCAACAACATCTGTACCCAGATCAGCGACACGGAAGGCCAGAAGCGGCTGTTCCAGGACAGAACCTTGTCGCCGTAGCGGAGGTTGGAAAAGAACCAGCGGTAGATCGCGTACAGGTAGGCGGCAAAAACACTGAAGAAGATCAGCAGCGCCAGGAGTTGCAGCATGAAGGCCTGGAAAGGATTCATAGCCAACGGGGAGGCGGAAATCGTCGGGTCCAGGCGGGTTTGAACCAGCACGAGCGGAATCATGGGAACTACGATGGTGAGCAGAAAGATGAGGAGCAGCCTGCCGCCTTTGCCCGTGAACTCCAGATGCTGCTCTTTGTAGGAGGTTACTCCAACCAGGTAGCGGCAGATGCGGGTGAGGTACCACGGCCCGTAGATGCCCAGAGTGATCACGGTCAGGAAGATCCCGAGCAGGTTCAAACCGAAAAACCTGCCGATCAATCCTTCAAAGTGAAACGGCTCGTTGTCGAAGAAAACCGCCGACACGAGCTTTCGAAGAATCGGAATATAGAACAGGACGGTGAGCAGGAACAGCGCCGCAACCAGCAGTAGCAAGAGGATGATGCTTGCCGTGGAGGCTGTTGCGGTCTCGGTTCTGCGGCTTTGAACCAGGATGAGCACCTCGAGGATCAGCCAGGGTATGAAGAACGAAACGAACAGGGGCAAAAACCTCTTCGCGTCCAGTTCAAAGTCGAATTCCCGTTTCATTTTTCACCCCCGCAGATCTTCGTAGATCGATAGGATCTGTTGTTTGTACTCTTCGGGAGCTTCAACGTGCCCCCAGCCCCGCTGCTGTTGCCACAGTCCATCGTAGGCCCTGTCGTGATAGCTGCGCATCAGATGGGGGATCTGCTGTTCGGCCAGTACGGCATCTAAGAGCCGAGCCTCGATCTCGTTGTTCAACACGAGGATTTTCTTGAACGTCGCCACGGATCTCTCCTCATTCGCACAGTGTTGCCCTGTATCTAGGAATATAGCGGAATCTCTATCTATTTGCTATCCTCATGGCAGGCGGAGGTTCAGGCGTGAAGATAGCTATCGGTCAGATCAATCCTACCATCGGAGACTTTGCAGGAAACGCGGGCAGGATCCTCGACTATATCAGTCGGGCGCACGCGCAGGGTGCCGAGCTTGTCGTGTTTCCCGAGATGTGCGTCTGCGGATATCCACCCATGGATCTTCTGGACCATGGATCATTTGTGGAAGCAAACCTGAAGTCCCTGCGCTCCATACAGCAGCGTGCACCCGACGGGATCGGTATCGTTTTGGGCTACGTCGACAAGAACAGATCCTCCTCCGGAAAACCGCTGGTGAATACGGTCTCTCTGATCCACGACGGCGAGGTTCGGTTCACCCAGAGCAAGTCTCTCCTTCCCACCTACGACGTGTTCGACGAAGCCCGCTATTTCGAGCCGGCGGGTCAACGCCGTACTCATGCGTTTAAGGGTGAGCAGATCGGAATCGCCATCTGCGAGGATATCTGGTGGGAAACCGAACAGAGGGGTGCTCTGCATTATCCGGTGGATCCGGTGAAGGAGCTTCTGGACAAGGGTGCTACTGTGATCATTTCACCGTCGGCCTCTCCCTTCTACTCCGGAAAACTTCAGGTCCGCTACAGGCTTCTCTCCAGTATCGGCAAGTCCTCCGGGGTGCCGGTTGTCTACGTGAACATGGTCGGAGGCAACGACAGCCTCGTCTTTGACGGACGTTCCTTGGTCACCTCGGCTGAAGGAGCCCTGAGTTTCATCGGTGTGGGTTTCGCTGAACAGCTCGCCTTCGTGGACACCGGAAATCTCAAAGCCATCCCGGATTTCGAAGTGGACAGATACGCGGAGATCGAGCAGGCCCTGGTGCTGGGGATTCGCGACTATTTGGGCAAGTGCGGCTTCAAGCGGGTCCACGTGGGTCTATCCGGGGGCATCGACTCCAGCGTCGTGGCCGTGCTTGCCGTCAGAGCTGTGGGGGCCGATAACGTCAGGCTGTTCGCCCTGCCCTCACGGTATTCTTCCCAGGGGAGTCGGGACGACGCGCAGTTGTTGGCCGAGAACCTAGGCGTAAAGCTGCAAAGTTTATCTATCGAAACGATGTTCCAGGCGGGTCTGCAGACTCTGGCGCCGGTGTTCAAGGGCCAATCCGCCGACTCCACCGAAGAAAACCTCCAGGCCAGGATCCGCGGGCTGCTGTTGATGGCTTACTCCAATAAATTCCATTCCCTCCTGCTCACCACGGGAAACAAATCGGAGCTGGCCACCGGCTACTGCACCCTCTACGGCGATATGTGCGGCGTGCTGGCTGTCATCGGGGATCTGTTCAAGACTGAGGTCTATGCCTTGGCCCGCAGTCTGAACCGGGAGAAAACGTTGATCCCCGAATCCGTACTCACCAAAGCGCCGAGCGCCGAACTGAAGCCGGATCAGACCGATCAGGACAGTCTGCCCCCTTACGACCTGCTCGATCAAATCCTTCACCTGTACCTGCTGCAGAGCAAGACCCTGGAAGAGATAACCGCTGCCGGATTCGAGGAGGGATTGGTGAAGAGTGTCCTGACCATGGTAGGCAAGGCGGAGTTCAAGCGGCGTCAGGCTCCCCCGGTGCTGAAGGTCAGTCCCCGTGCCTTTGGAACGGGTCGACGCATTCCCATTGCGCGGACCATCCACGAAGCCTGAACCTCGTTTTTTTCATGAGCCTCATGTATGGAAATCCGGATAATCTGGGCAAATTTAGTTGACCATATTTGTAATATATGGTTATTTTCTACACGCCGGACAAAGTCCCCATACCAAATCAAATTCACGACAGGAGGACGTGAAAAAATGAAGAAGCGATTCTATTTGATCCTTGCGGTCCTCGTGCTCGCGCTTGCGCTGATCACACCGCAGCTGTTCGCCCAGTACAACCGTGATGTCGTTGTTTCGACGATGCACAACAATGTCCGCTTGCTGGGGGAGATAAATTCGGCGTTGAATGCCAAAGACTTTTACACGACGGGGCTGAGGCTCATGGAGCTGGCCGAAGGGACCTATTCTCTGTCACAGATGGCTCCACCCCGCGGTTTGCAGGCCGAGTGGACACGCATCCAAAGGGAGATCACCGCAGCGGCTTTCCGGGGAATCGGTGCTTGCGGGGAAGAGGACGCAGCAAAAGTGCAGGCCGAGATAGGGAAGATCGTTGCGCTTCGAAACGAGGGTCACAGTAAGTTCAGGTAAATCGGCATCGGCCACCTATCCCGATATCGTTTTGGGGAATTCCTCGACAAGTCGCCTCATATAGTACAGCTCGCTCGTCCAGATGATGGAGTTTAGTGCTCCGAAACGGTCGTTTCTCGTCTGGTACGGGTCGAAGTAGGAGGTTCCCATAGGTCTCTGCAGGGTGAAAGCGAGGAGCTGAGCGATGAGAAGATTCAACTCCCCCAGTCTCGACGGCTTGTTCATGTGGGCATCAAGGGTCAACAGGGTGTGAGAGAGCTCGAACCCCCGGAAAAGAAGGAGCGGGTTTCCAAGAACATGGTTGATGCCGCCCATGGGATTGAACTCGGAGTCGGGATCGGGACGGTTCAGGTAGATCCTGGAAAGAAGAGCATCGAAGTGGTCGGGAAGTCCTTTAACCGGGAATCCCGAATCCTGGAGCGACACGGCCACCCGAACTTCGGAGAGGGTCGTATCCAGATCCGCTGCCCCGTCCTCCAAACCCAGGAGGAGCAGCGGCTGCGGCTTCCGAGAGAAAAAACCGGATCCAAGCGTTCGCACAACTTTCCTGTATCGGTCCTTTCCCGTGATTCTGTGCAGCTCCAGGAACAGTTCGACCAGCATGGGCGAGCCCGCAGCCGTCCCGGCTGACAGGAGAGAATCGGGATAGAGCAGGTTGGCGAGATCATCCAAATCCGGATTCGCCCGCAGAAGCGAATCGGCCATATGCGAAGCTGCATCCAGATAAACTGAGGCGTGTAGGCCTATGGACTGCAGGGCGCCGGCAATTCGGAGAAGCGTCAACGCGATGGCGGCTGACTGATGCAAGGGAATGGTAATTGTGGAATCAGGAGGAAGCCAGGATTGGCGGTCCTTCCAGTAGTACGGGTAGAACTGCCCTCGGGGGTGTTGGCCCTTCAGGGAGAAATCAACCAGACGCAGAGCAAGCTCGACGGCGTCCTTGTCCGCCGGAAGATGCTGCAGCTGTATCAGTGCCAGAGTGCACCCCGCCAGTGAAGAGAGTCTGTTGCCCCCCTCTGTTTCCAGAAGTCCACACAGAGGACCGCGATCCAGGAGAAATATCTTTAAACATTCTTCAATTCCATCGCTCAATGTTTGGTAAATGCCTGCTGAAGATAGCCGCGGTGGGGCATGCAACCTGCTCTTGTTGCGCTCCAGGACGGCGCTGATACCCCGCCGGTGGATCTGATCCGGGGGAGCTGTAACAACATTGAGTCGCAGGTTGTATTCGAGGTGGCCTTCGCTTTGTAAGAATTGCGTATCCTCCCTTCCTCGCCTTGTTTTTTTCTTCGACGGTTTCACTGCGGCGGGTACGCGGAGTTCGGTCCGGGCAAAATCTGTTTCCTCCTCGAAGTGCAGACGCTGCACTTCGATACTTCCCGCTTCCTCGGGGGATGCGGCCGGATCACAAAAGATGAGCACAGATTCCGGTTTGCTGAACAGAAACAGCCCATTAGCATAGCAGGTTCGTTCACCGGGGCACAGCTCTCCGGATACGGGAACGGATCGGCCGATGCTGACGCCGGGAAACGAGTAAGCCATCTTGGAGTCCGCAGGCAACTCCAGACAGAAGCTCAGCCCGAAGCTCCCTTCGGGAACGATGTTCCAGTGTCTCTCTATGCAGAATCCGTGAGCGGTCTCCGCGATAAAATCGCGTATGGTTGATGTGAGGAAATAGGCGACAACCGTGTCACCCCGGCAGGAGATACTTTCGGGATAGCGGATTTCACCATCCTGGTAGAGGCTGTAGCGCAGCCGATATGAGATCGACAGTTTCTCTATTTGAATTGTACGTAAATCCGCCTGTTTGATGCGCATGATCCTGGATGCAGCGTGGGGCGCTGCCTGTCCGATAATAGCACGGCTGTCGACCTCGCGTCAGCTCGATTTCCTGTGAGGAAACTATCACTATGTCCGGGCTGTCCGCCATCTCCACAGCAGGCAGACAGCAAACGTTATGAACAGGAAAATGCTGAGAAACAGAAAGACGTAGCGGATTCCCAGGAAGATCGCGACTGCACTGCCGGCCATTGGTGAGACGCTCCAGGCTAAAGATCCCGATGTCGTGACCAAACCCATCAGCAGTCCTCTCCGTGCGGGAGTGACTTCAGCGCTCAGCTTGGATTGGAGAAGCGGTTCGACAGCTCCAATGAAAAAAAAGATGGCAAGATAGAAAGGAACGAAACAGAGCAGCGTAGGAGCGAGGAAGCTCGGCAGGGCTACCAATGCAGCAAGACCGACAAACAAGGTTATCAGCTTTGATTTACTGTATCGATCTCCAAGTCGTGCAACCTTGGTATGAGGACTGCTATGAATTGCTGTGCCTTACATATGTTTGATACGAGAGAACCACTTGTCCTTCAGCTTCCGCCCGAATGGCACTCCTTCCTTGGTATTCCCACTCATGAAGAAATCCGGGGTGACGCCCTGTTCGGACAGAAACTCGATCGTGCGAATGTTGAGCAATTGAGCGATTAATGCAAGTGAACAGGTAGAGGAAGCCCCGGTTTTCCTCCCTATCCTGTTTAGATCGATAATCATGTCCCCTACAGGTGTGTAGCAGTCCAGGTGAAGATCCACCAGTTCGTGCAGATTCTTAGCAGATGGATGGCGGTTGGCGCAATCAGGTTCGACGTTCTCGGCAAATTGGCTGGAGCTGATGCCAATGCTCTTGAGGCCCCGCTTGCGGCATTCCAACGCGCTTTCAATCGTCGTGCCGTTGATGCCGTTCACGTTTATAATGATCATGATCTCTCCGGTCCGGACCCTGTAGTAATCGAACGCCTTTGGTACCAACGCGGGGATGTTTTCGGTGGCCGGATGGCTTTCAAAGCACGGTGTTCCGCCAGGAATAATCAGGTTGTAGTTGAGAAGTGAACCGGCACGCATGAACAGCTCACAGGCGATCATGAAGTTGTGTCCCCCGGTTCCGTACACGTGGATGAGCTGATCCTTCCTCACGGCTTCGGCCATCCATTGAGCCGCCTGCTCGATTTTGTCCAGTTCGTTCTCCATTACCGACTTCATCTGGGAAAGAACCCCATTGAAATACTTTTCAAAAACTGGCGTAGACATACTTCCTCCTGGTTTATCCGGGTAACGATATGTTTAGATTGTTATGATAATCATATCTTATGAACATTTTGCTGTCAAGAATTATTCCCTGATTCCAGCCTACGTGCCAAGACCCGCGATAGTTTGTACCGACAAGCACAGACCTCTAGTTGGATTTCACTTTAGCGAGAATTACGTTAAAAAAGAATCTCTATGGCGATTGTCTGTGGGGTTTATCCAAATTCAGGGAAATGGAACCCCGGAAGCGACGTTTTTCGTTATGGCCTCTTTGTGAGAAGGAAAGGGGCTCTATGCAAACGAAACGTTCTCCCTCCGGACTAAATAGCGTTACCGCCTCGAAGGTACTCGACGGATCCCCCAAAACAGGAACGATAGTCCGCAGTACATAGCGATCGGTTCTTAGGGTATAGGTAGCAAAGCTATTGGTTTTACTGGGTAAATAGGTGGTATCGTGCCCACGATCGAAGTGAAAAACAGCCGGCTTAGATTGCCCTTCTACCGGGAGCTCCACCACTGCACTGTTTCTGTTTTTCAGGTCGTAGTAGAAGTGGATTCCCGCTTCCACGGGTTGCTCAGCGTTTAGATCGAAGTGGATATTCAAACCGGATTCTGTAATCCGATAGCAGATCTCCGCTTCGAAAGCGAATCCAGTTATCTCCGCAATTGTGTATCCCTTGATCCGATCTTCGCTGGTAAGGCTTCCAGTTACCGAATCCCTATCCGCACTGTATCGCCACTCGGCATAACGAGCCACACCATGCTGAAAAGGATCGCGGACGTTCATCAATTGGAGGTATCGTACGTGGGTAAAGGCTTCCAGATCGACCTCGGGGATTGATTTCCGTTGATTGAAATGCGGTAGAATTAAGGGCCCTAGACCCTTACGGGATTCGTAGAAGGCTTTTTCTGTGCTTCTGTCAAGTATCGGTTCATCCTGAAAGCACAGATCGATTAGGCTCAACCCGAATGTTGGGGAAATGATGGCGCGTATGTTCTGATTCTGGATTGCAATACATTCGCCAAATAGATCATGTTTGATTTGTTCCATAGTATAGAACATACCAGCTTTGCGGCGATTTGTCTAGTTCATCCCTTGCCGTTCTCATTCTCTTTGCTCGACACCCGGGCAACGTTTTGCTACGGTAATATTCTGTCGAACCCGCTCGTAAAGCACGGATCGGCGGGCGAGCCTCGAAAAGAACTATGGGAAGACAGGCTATCTTTGATCTCTTGCACTTTAAAGTATCCTGGCCACCAGTAGTAGTTCCCTTCGGTCTGGATCCGTTCGGGTGGCATGGATCGCGGGGAAGCTATGACGATTTGTGTGGGTTCGCCCTACGGTATTGTACACTGCTGCCCAAGGTCTATCCGTTGGAAGAACCGCTGTTTCTGGGTGAAGGAAAGGTATGTATCGACACAGAGGAAACCGAAGATCCAGACGGCAACCGAGTACGCAAACACAGGTTGATCGGCGGACCGCGTCCACTGAGGATGGAAGAAGTGAAAAGCAGCGGAGAGATGTCCTGGAAGACGAGGAAGCGCTGGATCGAAACAGAGGAGGATTTCGTTGCTTTTCTGTCCCTTGATTCGCTGCAGCCGGCCGTTCCGGATATCGAGTCCGTTCGCACCAAAGAAGAGCAGATCGGAAAGCACGGGCTTCCGTATGCCGAGGTCCGCGACCCCTTTGGGGTCGTTTCGGAGATGTTTCCAACAGAGCTTTTCTATATAAAAACCATCAATGATAGAAAGCGCATCGAAAAGCTTCTGTTTTTCACGGGGCGGAGAATTCTAGCAAGCGTAGAGCGCCTGTGCAGAGACACGGGCAAACCCTTCATTCTCCGCATGATCGGATCGGAAAAAGCTATTCCCCCGTTCATGAGCCGGAGTGATTTCCTGCAATTCGAAGGACCGTTCTACAGGCAGGTCGCGGGAATCGCCTCGAAGTATGAGGTTCCTGTGGCGTTTCACTGTCACGGTCCGGTTCGAGATATTCTATCCGATGTTTGGTCGATGGGATATTCGTTCGTCGAACCGTTCGAACCACCTCCGCGGGGAAACCTCACGGTGGCCGAGGCTCTCGAACTCACAGCCGGCAGGGGTGTAGTTTTTGGCGGTGTGGACGACGTCCTTCTGAGTACGGGCCGCGTAGAGGAGGTTCGCGATGCTGTTGAACGCTGTCTACGGGAATCTAAAGACAGCGGTCAGCCGTTCATCCTTTCCCAGTCGGCCACGCCGTTTTTCGATCCTTTGAGCGAAAACGCACAAAGGAATCTCCTTCTTTTTCTTCAAATAGGCGTGGCTGGTTGAGCGCTCCCGGTGATCTACCGATCGCTTACCCCTTGACCGCTCCGATGGCCAGACCGCGCTGGAAATAGTTTCTGAAGATCAGGAATATAATGACTGGGGGAATGATCGCCAGCAGAATGATCGCCGACATGATTCCAAAGTGCCAGCGTTCCCACTTCAGGAAGGTTAGGCCGACGGACAGAGGTATCGATCGAGCCGAAGAGGATAGCGTTCTTGCCAGGGTATATTCTCCCCAGACACTGCGGAAGCAGAGGATTCCTGCGGTTAGAAGTCCGTTCTTGGCCACGGGAATCATGATCTGCAGCCAGGTCCGGAACGGCGTACAGCCATCGATCTCCGCGTAGTCAATCAGCTCGTCCGGTATGGTCCTGAAGATCGCCTGCATGATGAAAATGGCAAAGGGCGCGTTCACCGCAATGTTCGGCAGGATCAAACCGATCAGACTATCGTCGATCTGGAGCTTGAACTCCATAATGTACATGGGTACGAGCAGGGCTCCCAAGGGGAAGGTCATGGTCAGAAGCATGGTAATCAACATCGGCTTTCTTGACCTGAATTTGAACTTGGCGAAGCCGTAGCCTCCTGCTGCGCTGATGATCACTACAAAGATCGTGCTAACCGCCGTCAGGATTACACTGTTCAGGTAATAGGCTCCCAACTTTATCCCGGAAGAGGCAATCATGTGGAAATTCTCCAGGGTTAGATTCAAGGAGAGCAAAGCAGGATTGTTGAACGTATCGAACTCGGTCTTGAACGCGGTGGCGATGATATAGAGAAACGGAAATATGAATACGAACGAGACCACCGCTAAGATCACGTGAACGAGTAACTGCCAACCCTTTATTCGTCTCAGCCGTATCATGAAGCTCTAATCCGTCTTGAATATTTTTAGGTTTGCTACCGACACCAGCAGAATTGCGAAACTCAGGAAATAGGCCATGGCCGATGCTTTGCCCATCTCAAAGAATTCAAATGCCGTGCGGTAAAGGTAGAAATAGATCGTCTCGGTGGCATGCAGCGGGCCTCCCCGGGTGAGTACCATGGGGTGAACGAAAATCTTGAAAGCACGAATGATGGCCAGCACACTGACCACCGCCGTGGTCTCCCGTATCTGAGGGAGCGTGACGTAGAATACTCTTTGGATACCGCTGGCACCATCGATTTCGGCCGCTTCTATCAATTCGCGGTCCACACCCTTGAGGGCGGTCAAAAACAAAATGACCTGATACCCCATCTCCCAGTTGCTGATCAGGACCATTATCAACAGCGCCGTCCAACCGCTCTCGACCCAGTTGAAAGGCTGTAGTCCCAAACGCTTCGTGAGAAAGAAATTGAAATAGCCGTTGGTCGGATCGAGCATCAACAGGAAGATGAGACATCCCAGAGAAATCGGCACCACCAGGGGAACGAAGATGGCGCTTTCATACAGTGTCGTTCTTCTGCCCAGCGAGTCGAGGAGAAGGGCCAGGACGAGCGGTGTAATGATGCCGATCGGGATTCCCAAACCGACGAACACCAGGGTCACTTTTATCGAGTTGAGAAATAGCGGGTCCTTAAAGATCTCTACGTAGTTTTGGAACAAGATAAAGGTCGGTGAGGCATCGTAGGCGAAATTGTAGCTGGTGGTGCTCAGAAACAACGAGTAGAGCAGGGGAAAGATCATGAACAGCAGAACAAAGAGAAAGGCGGGCAGAACAAAGAGAAAGCCTGCGAGGCGTTTTCGCATGGCCCGTGTCATCGCCATCAACCTTCTCCTCTATCGTGAGAAAGATGGGTCTCCCGTCCGATCTCGAAACGGGAGACCCTACGAGAGGCAGTATGCGCCTAGTAGATCCGTTTGTCGATGCTGTCCAGTTTCTCCTGAACTGCCTTCAGGCAGGCATCGAGATCTTGTTTGCCCAGCAGATAGGCCTGGATGTTATCCGCCAGGCCGGCTGTAAACACGTGGTGCTCCCGGTACTGGGGTGCCGGAGCACTCTTGCGAGTAGCTATAAGCATCTGCTCCCATTCCGGCGAAGAGGCGAAGGCATATGCACTCTTCAGGGAAGGCATCTTGCCGTACACGTTCAGCATCTTCGACTGAAACAGGTCCGTCATGTAGATCTCCTCAATGAACTGAACAGCTGTATTGGGAGCCTCGGACTCCTTGGGAACGGCAAAGCCTGCTATAAACAGCATGCTCCCGCCGTCCAGCCCGCCGGGATAGGGAAGAGGCCCGGTATTGTCGCTGCCTAGAGACGGAGCTGCCTCCGGCCAGCGAGAGCCGCTTTCGTACAGCAAGGCCAGCTTTCCCGCGGTGTAGGCGACCCGGCCCGCGTTTCGGTCGGTCATGGTCGCGGTGGTGATCCAGCCGTTTTCCACACCCTTTCTCCAGGCTGCGAGGATCTCCCTGGATTCCGGGGTGTCCACCACAAAGGTGACACCATCCTCTTTGAAGAAGCTGCCCCGCAATCCCTTAACGGCGCTGTAGAAGCTGTTCTCCGTG
>CAZKCQ010000016.1:0-19996 GCA_964551205.1 uncultured Spirochaetaceae bacterium | reverse complement strand
GAACCTTCAACACCCCGATATGTGCCAAACCCCGAGCCGCACCACCCCCCAGAGCTAATCCGACTCTAGGTCTCCCCGACGGTCTCTCCATTGTTGCCCTCACCTGTGCGCACTGATACACCAATGTACAACTAACCTTCCAAACAGCCAACTACGGGGAAAGAGAGTAGATCTCCATCGCTTTGATCTAGCTCGACCAGCCTGCCGAAAAGATTCCAGGAGGCCGGCTGTCCGGCTGCGCTGTCGGCGGAGACCTCCCGGACCCGGCACCCCAAATTCCTGCTTTGCAGCAACCGCGCCAGACAGATTGCCTCTTCCCGGCTGAAGCTCTCATCAAGGGCATAACTTCCCGGTTCTGCGCTTCGATTCACGAAGAATAAAACCGGTCCCTCCTTCAGTGATCCTTCTACGCGATACTTCATCTTGTCTTTACAGACGCAGCAGGTGCTCCGGATATTGTACCGGGAGCCCTCGGGGTTGTTGAAACGGCAAGCCCACCGGCCGCTGGGGCGGTTCTCCCCTTCTGTGCGGTGGACGACATCTTATGCACCGATCTCCAGCAACCTCTCTTGATCATAAGTTCGGAATACCGTAAAATGTTTGACATTCCGAAGTTTTGTGTTATAGTATAGATTAGAAACGATGAACAAGACGAAAACCCTCACCTCGAGTCTGGAAGACTACCTGGAGGTGATATATCGACTCTCACGGGAGAAAAAGGCGGCTCGGGCCAAGGAAATCTCGAAACGGCTGGGCGTGAACCGCTCTTCGGTAACCGGTGCGCTGCACGCATTGGCGGAGCGGAAGCTCATCAACTACGCTCCCTACGACATAGCCACCCTTACGGCGGAGGGCGAACGGGTCGCGGCCAACATCAACCACCGCCATCTCGTGCTGAAGGATTTCTTCGTAAAGGTCCTGGGTGTAAACACCGCCGAGGCGGAGGACAGCGCCTGTAAGATCGAGCATGTCGTCTCTGAGTCGATACTCGATCGGCTGGCTCAGTTCGTGGATTTCATCCAGGTCTGTCCGCGTCTGGACATCAACTGGATAGAGGAAACGGGGTACTTCTGCGAGCGGCCCGATTCCGTGGAGAACTGCGAACGCTGCATCAGCCGTTGCCTGAACGATTTGAAGAGGAAGAACCACAAGCATGGAAAAGCTGCTGACTGAGCTGATTCTGGGTCAGGAGGGAATCATCGTCTCGGTCCGGGGAGGACGGGGACTGCAGTCCCGATTACGAAACCTCGGTCTGGTGGAGGGACAGAGGATCCGCAAGCTATCCGCTTTGGCTTGGGGAGGACCGGTGGTGGTGGAGGTAAAACGGACCCAGGTCGCGATCGGTCGGGGAATGGCCGCAAGAATCGCGGTAAGGTGCGGCTAATTGACTGATACCGAGGGCTCCGGGGCGGCAATCCAGAGACCAGAGATCCGGAAAGCGGCGATACAGAAGCCACGGAAACAGCTGGAAAGCGATATCCTCCTGGTCGGCCAGCCCAACGTGGGTAAAAGCGTACTGTTCTCCCGCCTGACCGGGGTACGCACCATCGCCTCGAACTATCCGGGCACCACCGTATCCTACGTCCTGGGCAGAATGCGCAGTGGCGGACACAACCTGACAGTCGTGGATGCCCCAGGGACCTACTCCCTGGAACCCCTGGATGAGGCGGCCCGGGTAACGGTGGATCTGATCGACGATGCCAAACGGATCATCAACGTTGTGGATTCAACCCACCTGGAACGGCACCTGCCCATGACCCTGGAGCTCATCGCCCAGGAAAAACCCATGGTCGTGGCCCTGAACATGAGCGATGAGGCGCGGCACAAGGGGATTTCCATCGACGTGCCGAGGCTGGCCGCCGATCTGGGCGTGCCGGTGGTACCGATCGCGGCCCGCAGCGGTGAGGGTGTGAAGAGACTGACCGACATCTGTCTGTCCCTGGCCCCGAACCACAAACTCCATCTCGACGAATCGGGCCATCCCGGGCATCACCCCCATATTCAGCACGTCCCAACAGGTTCCCGCGTAAACTCATCCGCGCGGCACATGCATCTGGACAGAGACCGGATCTGGCGGCGGGTCGGGGAGCTTGTCGAAGAGGTGCAGGTTCTCGAACATCATCACCACAGCTTCGCCGAACGGCTGGAGGAGATCAGCATCCACCCCCTCTGGGGCAGCCTGTTCGCCCTGGTCGTTATCACCCTCTCCTTTTCCATGATTCGGCTGATCGGAGAGTTTCTGATCACCGGGGCTGTCGGGATTGTCGGACAACCCTGGCTGCAACTTCCCTTCGGAACCGAGCTGTTGTTCGAGAAGCTGCTTCAGCCGCCGTTGATCCTGCTCTCCCGGCTTCTGGGACCCGGGAGCTTCCTGCACAGGATGCTGATCGGCACCCTGGTGGAGGGGCGGATCGATTTCATGCAGTCCTTCGGTATCCTGACCTCCGGCATTTTCATCCCTCTGGGGGTGGTGCTGCCCTACCTCCTCAGCTTCTACTTTGTTCTCTCCCTGCTCGAAGACAGCGGTTATCTGCCCAGGCTTGCCGTGTTTTTAGACAACTTCATGCACGGCATCGGACTGCACGGCTACGCGATCATCCCGACCCTGCTCGGATTGGGCTGCAACGTACCGGGAATCATGGCCACCCGCATCCTGGAGAGCCGGCGGCAACGCTTCGTCACGGCTACCCTGATATCCGTCGCCGTGCCCTGTGCCGCCCTGCAGGCCATGATCGTCGGCCTTGTCGGAAGCCGGGGAATCGGGCCCGTATTGATCGTCTACGGCTCCCTGTTCGTGGTCTGGATACTGATCAGTTTGGTCCTGCGCTTTACGGCCCGGGAGTTTCAGCCCGAACTGCTGGTGGAAATCCCTCCATACCGGCTGCCCACGCCGCGCGCCCTGGCTACCAAGATGCGGCTGCGGATCTCCGGCTTCCTCCGGGAGGCCCTGCCGATCATCCTTGGAGCGATCATCATCGTGAACCTGCTCTACCAGCTCGATCTCTTTTCCCGCGTGGCCCGAGTTGCCGAACCGCTCATAACCCGCCTGTGGGGTATGCCCCCCGAGGCCGTTGTGCCTCTGCTGGTGGGGGTCCTGCGCAAGGATGTGGCTCTGGGCATGTTCGCACCCCTGGATCTTACGGGAAAGCAGCTGATCATCGGAAGCGTGGTCCTGGCGATGTTTTTTCCCTGCATCGCCACCTTCGTGGTGCTCTTCCGGGAGCTTGGCTTGAAGGACGGCCTCAAGTCCATGGGAATCATGCTGCTTGCCGTGATCCTGAGCGGCGGCGCCTTGAATCTCATCCTCTGAAGCAGTGGCGCCGGGGACGCATGAACAGGGACATCAGGCGCTGGTATCAGGGCGAAGGGGAACGCCTTCTGAAGCGGGTGGGCCTGCTTCCCGGCGATCTCATTCTGGATTTCGGCTGCGGAAGCGGCTACTACACGATTCCTGCGGCCAGAATCGTGGGAAACAAGGGGATCGTCTACGCCCTCGATAAAAACAGATACCTCCTGGCCAATCTGATCAAAGAGGCCAATTCCATAGGACTGACGAACGTCTTTCCCGCACATTCGCTCGAAGAATTGAAACAGATCCTGGCCGGGAGCCACCTGCACGGGGTGCTTCTCTACGATGTGATTCACAGTTACTATTTCACCATCCGGGAGAGGAGGAGCCTGTTGACAGCCGTAGCGGCACTGGTCATGAGGGAAGGGCTGGTATCGATCTTCCCGAGGCACATGAGCTCGCCGGAAATTGACGGGATCAGAAACTGGCTCGAGGCTCTGGATTTTTCCCTCGAAACAGAGTTGGAGACAGATCTTCTCCATGACGAACATTTTAGCTCGGGGAGGGTTTACACCTTTCGCAAAACCGTCCGCAGGCCACTGTAAGGCTGGTAGGACATGAACGCGGCCCGTGGCTGGAGCTCCTCCGTCAGCCGATCGAAATCGTTCACAATCTGCTCCCCGTAGCCCGGGGACATCAGAAGCACATTCAAGGCCGAAACGAAAACCAGGATCGGTCCTTCCCCGCCATAGAGTTACGGGAAATGAGGGGGGACGGTTGGGATTCATGGAGACCGTTTATCAAGCAAGTACCATTGCATTTTGCAAATTCTAATGTTCTATCCGCTTCTTTTCGCCCCGCCAAGCCACAGAGTTTCTCCGATCGAAGCCAGCAGGGGCAACCGCACCGTGGCGTCCAGCAGCACGGCGAAGATAAACACATACTGGGGACCGATATGCTCCCAGATCAGGCCCGCGAGCAGCGGTGAGGGGATGCTGACCAGACCCCGGATCAGGCCGATCAGGCCAATCCACCGTCCCATCTGCTCCTTCGGCACGATCTCCGATGCCATGGCGGCAGCCAGGGCCGTGGAGATGCTATTGAATCCGAAACACAACCCCGCAGCGAAAAGCATCAACGGTCCGGTGGCCTGGATCAAAAAAAAGTTGGAGAGGTAGCTCACGGGGGCGATCAGGAACAGCAGCTTCTTGCGGCCGTAGCGGTCCGCCAGCCTTCCCAAGGGAAGGGCAAAAAGCAGAGGCGCTATGCTGATCGTGACGGCTATGCCGGCCAGCTGGTCTTCTGCGGCGTACTTGATTTGGTGAGCGAACAGGGGCATATAGGGGTTGACCATACACCAGGGTATATCCATGAGGGCCAGCATAATCAAAAGCCGTGTCATGACCGGCCTTCCCCGGCAGATCTCCGCAAATTCGGCGAATCGAAGTCTTGCCTTCGCACCCGACGCACGGGCTGGTTCCCGGACGAACAGAAGCAGGAGCACCACGATGCCGCCGAAGACCACAAGCTGGATGTAGTACAGTGGCCGTATTCCATCCACATTGATTCCCCCTGACCGAAAGACAAGCCAGGCGGCCAGCACCGGGGTGACCAGTGTGACCACAGCCGAGATGGTCCGACAAAGACCCCTGGCTGTGGCACGTTCTTCATTGCGCAGCTCTCTGGCTCCGATTACCGTGCAGGAGGTGCAGGTGACCCGAACCCCCGTGTAGAGAAACACCATTCCTGCGTACAGCAGATACCAGTGCGGCGCCACGGCGTAGCAGAGCGCCGACAGCAACAACAGCAGGGCGCCGGCCAGCAGGACCTTCTTCAGGCTGTAGCGATCGATGATCCATCCAGCAGGTACGGTCACCAGGGCCGCCAGGCAATTGCCAGCACTGAAGATGGAGCCAAGCTGGACCGAATTGGCGCCCAGAGCCACGGCATAGATAGAGTTGTACTGGGTCGTCAGATTCAACGCCAGGGCGTGAAGAGCCCGGCGAACGAGCATAATCTTGAAGTTCAGCGTCTGGCGCCTGACAAATGCCGCCGAACGGCGCCATATTGCTTGTAACCGGATAGTCATTCGAGTTTTTTCGATTAACCGAACGCGGCCTGTACGATCATGAAGGTTTCGCCAACTCCGGGCTCTGGGATCTTCTCTCCTCCTCGGGAATATCGGAATAGGGAAGGGGAGCATCCGGATCCACGCCGGGGTGGTAGTCGAACAGGCTGCTCGCAACCTTGCTGAGATTATGAGCCAGCCTCGACAGGGGGATATCCGCCGAGCAGACGTCCTCGCACTGTCCGCAGTTCACGCAGTAGGCGGCCACGTGCATCAGCCGGATCGTGCCGAAGGTGAACGGCGGCGGGACCACTCCTTTCTCCACGGTCTGCGGATCCTCTCTCTCCAGGACGCAGCGTTTGCAGTGGCACAGGGGACAGACATCCCGACAGCTGTAGCATTTTATGCATCTGTCCATTTGGGAAAACCAGTAGAACTTCTCTTCGGGTCTGGCAAAATCCTCAGCCTGGCGCGAGAGGGCGGAGTCCACCTTATCCCTCTCTTCCCTCTCCCTTCTCTTTGTTTGTTCCTCCGTCGGTCGCTGCAGCTCCACAATCCTAACTGCTGCAGCTCTCTCCAGCAGCTGCTTTCCTTTGTCCGAGCAAACCTCGATGACCGTCGTGCCGCCGGTACCCGGTTCCAGACCCCACTTCCCGCAGGCCAGATCGGCCATTCTGGGCACGGGATGCTCGCACCTGCGGCAGTTCGCTCGCCGTCCCAAACCCTGCTCTTCCAGCTCATCCAAATTGAAAACCCGCTGTTCGCCGTCTTTGAATCTCAGGACGAGATTGTTGCCCTCGATGTCCTCCCATTCGAGGAGGTACGGATCGATCCCCATCTTACTGAGCATTTGGATATGGGGCACAGGAGCAAGGGTACCGGAGCAGTTGAGCCCGATCATCAGGATGTTCTCCAAGTTGATCTGGTTGATTTTGGCCAGCTCAACCAGGGCCCGGGCATCGCAGGATTTGCAGACCACCGCCACTCGCCTCTGATGTGTGTCCAGGTACTTCTTCACGTTCTTAGCGAGGGAAGGAGTGAGGAAGTGGTACGATCCGGCACAACCCACAGCCTCTTCCGGTTCGGTCATATACACGGGGAAACCCTGATACCGATTCTGCCCCGGCCGCACGGCGAATACGCCGTCAACCAGCCGCTCCCGAAGGGCAAATGCCAACAGGGATGTTACCACCCCGCCGTGTTCTCCCTTTTCCACGAAACTCTCATCCGTCGAGGTTCCAAGAAACAAGTCGCCTTTTCTCATCTTCCGTTCTCCGCTTTCTCGATCTTGATCGCACATACCTTGAACTCCGGCATCTTACAGGCAGGATCATAGCTGGTATTGGTCAGGACGTTGGCAGGGGTTCCGGCAAAATGGAAGGGCATAAAGGTGAATCCCGCCGGAACGTCCCGGCTGAGCCTGGCCTTCACGCGGACCTCACCCCTTCGGGAAGTGGCGATCACCCGCTCTCCGTCGTGGATCCCCAGTGTGTCGGCATCGGCGGGGTTGATCTGCAGGAAGGCTTCGGCGAGCTCGCCGGTCAGACTGTCCGTTCTGCCTGTCAGGCTGCCTGTGTGGTAATGGAAAATCACCCTTCCCGTACTCAAGACAAAAGGATAGTCTGCGTCGGGAAGCTCCGCTGGAGGGCGGTAGGCGGCCGGCACGAAGTGCCCCTTGCCGTCGGAGGTGTTGAACTTCTCGGTAAACATCGTAGGAGTCCCCGGGTGGTCCTCGGACGGGCAGGGCCAGTGAATCCCGCTGGCCGCCTTCTCCAGACGCCCGTAGCTGATGCCCGCGTACTGAGGAACGCATCTTCGGATTTCCTCGAAGATCTGCCGCGCCGAATCGTAACCGAACTCCCGGCCGTGTCCCATTTTCTTGGCCAGCTCCGTGATAATCCACCAATCCGGCCGGGCTTCACCGGGAGGTTCCACGATCTTTTCGATCTTTACCACCCGGCGATCCACCCCGGTGTGGGTGCCCTCCCTCTCCACCCAGGCGGTGGCCGGCAGCACCACGTCGGCCAACTCGGCGGTCTCGGTCATGAATATGTCCTGGACCACGAGAAACTCCGAACCCTGGAGAGCTTTTTTTACGCCTGTCGAATCCGGGGCGCTCATCATGGGATTTACCCCCACCGCGTAGATCGTCTTGCACGAGTTGATGATATCCATATAGCTCTTTCCGGGCTCGGCAGGCAGGTTCTGCACTCCCCAGAGCTGCTCGAAATGCCTGGCCGTCTCCGGACCGACCCTCTTGAATCCAGGATAAAAAACGTTGACGCAGCCCATGTCCCCGGATCCCTCACCGCTGATCTGTCCGCGCATCGGGTTCACTCCGGTGCCGGGCCTGCCGATGTGACCGGTGAGCAGGGCCAGGTCCGCGAGCAGCTTGATATTGTCCGAGCCTGAAACATGCTGGGTGATCCCTTCATCGTAGAGGATACACCCCGCTTTCGCCCCCGCGTAGATCGCAGCCGCATGTTCGATCTTCGGCAAATCGACACCGCTGATACGCTGCACCTCTGCAAGGTTCAGTTCCAAAACTGAACTTTTCAGCTCATCGAAGCCCGTTGTTCTTTCGGCTATGAACTCGCGGTTGTGCAGATTGCGATCCAGGATGATCCTGATCATCCCGTTCAGGAGCGCCGCATCGGTACCGGGCGCCGGCTGTAGGTGAAGATCTCCCAGGTTCTTGACCGTCAACGTGACTCTTGGGTCCAGAACGACAACCTTGGCGCCCCTCTCTCTGGCTCTCCTGATTCTCCTGGCAATACCGGGGAAATTCTCCGAGACATTGACCCCGGCCAGTATCAGGCAATCCGCCCTGTCCAGATCCAGCTGGGAGGTCTGCATCACTCCGCTGCCGATAGTTGGGCCCAGACCTGCCACGGTTGCGGAATGGCAGAATCTGGCGCAGTACTCCACGTTGTTGCTGAGCATTACGGCTCTGGTGAACTTCTGGAGCAGATAGCTCTCCTCATTGGAGGTCTTTCCCGACCCAAGCACACCGAACTGTCCGGGCTCGATCCCCCGGAACTTCTCCGCGACCAGTGAGAGGGCTTCGTCCCAGGAACATGCCTTTCCCTTAACAAGGGGACGTCTCAACCTGTCAGGGTGATCGAGAAATTTGTACGCGTTGCTCCCCTTGATGCAGGTCTTGCCTTCATTCAACGGATATTCCTTTCTCGGCTCGACACCGAGGACTCGTCCCTCCTCTACCACCAGATACATACCGCAGCCGGAGGTACAGTAGGGACAAATGGCGGGTTCGTATCTCATCGCAAATCTCCCCTGCTTCAAAAAAATATTTGAATTGACGTTCGACTTTGCTAACTTTATACTATCATTAAAACAAAGTTCAAGGATAAATTTCGGGAGTTTGCGATGGACAGTGCAAGGGGTCAAACGGATGAGAAAGCGTCCAGTGAACCGGGTTTGTTCCTAAAACACTGCTCGATCGTAGCCTGCGGAACGCTGAGCTTGGAGCTGAACTATCTGCGGAAAAGCGGATTCCTGGCTGGAAGCAGGATCGAGTACACAAAACCGGGCCGGCACGAGGTCCCCAGAGAGCTGGAGCAACAGCTTGTCGAGCGGATCGGCAAGGCGAAGAGCCGCAGCGAGGCGGTAATCGTAGTATACGGAGGAAAGTTTTGTTTTATCGATCTCAACGACCCAGGTAGAACCATTGACCGGGTAATCGAGGAGCAGGGAAAAAACATAGCCAGAATCAACGCTACTCATTGCGTGGACATGCTTGCCGGTTCCGAGGAGAGAGAGGCGATCCGCGGCGGTGAAAAAGTATTCTGGCTCACCCCGGGATGGATCATCCACAGGGACTACGTTTTCCAGGACTGGGACAAGGGGAAGGCAAATGAAACCTTTCCGCAGCACACCGGAGGAGCCGTGCTACTCGATTCCGTCGGATTCTGGGAGGACTACTCGCTACGCCGTCCGGAAAAGCTGCTCGATTTTTCCGACTGGATGGGTATACCGATTCATCCCCAGAAAATAGACCTCTCCAGGTTCAAACGGCTGTTGATCGAATGCGCGCGCCAGGTATACGAATCCGGAGAATCCGTTGTATCCTAACAAAGCAGAGAAGAACGTGAAGACTCGCGATATGAAGGAAAAGCTCAGTTCAACCCTCGAGGATTATCTGGAAGCAATATTCCGAATCGAGAAGGAAAAAAGGACGGCCCGGGTGCGGGACATTGCCCGACACGTGGGCGTTTCCAAGTCTACGGTAAGCGCCGCCTTGAAAAGCCTGGCCAGCAAGAAATTGATCGAATACGAACCCTATGAGCTGATCACATTGACATCGGAGGGGCGCAGCAGAGCCGCTACGATCGTGATGAACCACTACATCATCAGTCATTTCCTGCAGAGTGTACTCGCCCTCAGCCGGGATGCGGCGGAACGTATAGCCTGTGAGTTCGAGCATGCCGTGGACCAGGAGGCGATAGAGCGCTTCGCCTGTTTCCTGGCATTCGTCAGGAAATCCGCGACGGATGGTCCCAATCTCCTGAATGATTTCCAGCGCTTTCTGAGCGAAGGCTCCGAACACCGTATCTGTCAGGAGCTGATCACCGAGTATCGGGAAAGAATCGAGACGGAGTAGACCGATAGCCTCTGCATCACCCAGGATGATATCAACCAGCTGATCATCCCCAAGGCTGGCCTGCGCACAGATCAGGATCTGTTGATCCGCTACTACGGCCTGAAGCCCCGGAAAATCCAGAGGGTTTATCTGACCGGCGCCTACGGGAATTTCATTCAAAGGGGAGAAATTCCAATATTTGGTAACAGAAAACATCTACTTCGATTGACAAATGGCCAGAACCGAACTTTTGACGTCCACTTCGACGCATACGATGAATGGTTTTCCCGCAATCCCCACGTCTATCGACGGAAGGAGGAGAATCTCTTCTACAGGGAAGGGACATTCTACGGCTGCGAAGAGGTGATTTCCCTTCTGCAGAGCAGCGGCTTTGAACCGCCCCAGGTCATTCAAACCTTCTTCGGCCGACTTGAGGAGATCCATCGCGTCCAGGATTTCCGGGCCGGCCATGGCGAAGGAGGGTTCGTTGTGATACGCGCCGCCGAAGGCTCGTAAATGGGAAGGATTGTCCTGCGGGGCATCCCTGTGCCGAGTTTGCTGATTCTAAGACCTACCGGACCTACCGCCTGTCCTTGACAACTGCAGAAAAAAACACTATATTTATTATGAGCATATGCTTAAAATTATTCATACCGGGAGAAAGTACTGAGTGGCGCGTCCCCTTAAACCCCGCTGGATCGGCTTCGATCCGCCCGGTGTGTGCTTCGTACCGCAAACCGCGGCCGTTCCGGGAGTCGATTTGATGGTATTGACACTCGATGAACTTGAAGCCCTGCGGTTGGCCGATTTGGAAGGTCTTGGCCAGGAGGAGGCGGCCCGGAGGATGAACGTATCACGACCTACCTTCGGCAGAATCGTCGAGCAGGCTCGAAAGAAAGTGGCTGCAGCGCTGGTCCACGAGAGAGGAATCAGCATCCAAGGAGGGGTGATACAATTCCATCCTCCCTACGGTCACGCCTGGGGTAGACGGGGACGCAGAGGCGGCCCGCATGGGCACGGCCACGGCGGCCGTGGGAAAGGACCGTGGTCGTAACTTCGAACGGAGGAGATGAGAAATCATGCCGAGAGGAGACAGAACAGGTCCAGCCGGGATAGGACCCATGACCGGCAGAGCGGCCGGCTATTGCGCCGGCTACAACACTCCGGGATTCATGAATCCCTACGGAGGCCGTTTTGCAGCCGGTATGCCACCGGCGAACGATAGATACCCATACGCTGCTGCGCCTTATAGTAGAGGCGCCTACCCGGCCTATGGACATTTCCGATCCCCGAACCGTCGTTTCGGGTTTGCGGGTGGTCGGTACGGACGAGGTCGTGGCGGCTTTGGAAGGGGCCGTGGCGGATGGTAATACCCTAGACCGTAAAACGGAAAAAAAATCACCAAGGAGGCAACCAATGCCAAGAGGAGACAGGACAGGTCCGGCCGGGATGGGCCCGATGAGCGGCAGGGCGGCGGGCTACTGCGCCGGCTACAACACTCCGGGATTCATGAATCCCTACGGGGGCAGAATGGGTGCAGGCTTCGGCAGGGGCCGAGGACGCTGGTGGGGCGCTGCCTATCCGGAAGCAGGCTGGGGAACCTGGAGCCCGCCCTACGGCGGCTATCCCTATCCACCCGCCTACTCGGCGGAGCAGGAGAAGGAGACGCTTCAAAACCAGGTGAAG
This sequence comes from uncultured Spirochaetaceae bacterium, assembly GCA_964551205.1. Taxonomy (GTDB): domain Bacteria; phylum Spirochaetota; class Spirochaetia; order SZUA-6; family DRHE01; genus JAFGQJ01. Next base: position 8,353 of record CAZKCQ010000016.1, on the reverse strand, counting down.
TTCTTCGAAGATCAGTTAACATCTTTGCGGGAGCGCATTGAGGAACTGGAAGCGGAAAGCTCTGAGAAGAAGTAAGCAGCAGCCTTGCTCCGGGGGTTCGCCCCCCCGGAGCTGCTCTTACCTGCCGGCCGCTGCTGCCGGCGGCCGAGCAGTTTACCGGTACCAACCCTAAGACAATTGCTTCCCGCCGCCATTCGCGGAAATCAACAGCTCCACCAACAGTCCGTTCAAAATTGAAAACAGGATCATAAGGATCGTGAGGATGACCACCATACTGATCCCGTTGTTCAGCAGCTCGCCTCCGATCACGTAGCTTGTCAGCGGATTACCCGCTACCCGCTGCAACGCTCCCGAAAACCGCACCGATCAGAGGGTCGAGCACCCGGTTGCCGGTGAACACCCGGGAAAAGAACGTCTTCGGCACGAGTGCGTTGATCAGACCGATGAGCAGGAGCACGCCCAGCAAAATGGGGATGCTCATCTTCAGGTTGTTGAGCAGGCTGCGGACTGCTCGTTTCCAAGGAGCTTGCTGCACCATTGCTCGCAGTCTTATGGGAGCGATTCCGCTTACTTCATTGCGGAATGTTGAGGTACTCCCTGATTTTAGCCACCAGGACGTCCGGGGCTACCGGTTTGTCATAGAAATAGTCGACAGGTAGCCATTGCGCATGGGGCGCGAAGCGGTAGGGCACCTTCTTTGTCCCGTGCACCGCCGTCAGGAGGACGATCGGAAGCTCCACCAGCTCGAGCTCCTCCCGGATCTTTCGGGCTACCTCGAAGCCTTCGAAATCGCTGGGCATCATCACATCAAGGATGACCAGGTCCGGTGTCTCCTCCTGCACCTTCTGCAGGCCTTCATCCGGGTTGTATGCGGCAACTACCTGGAAACCGCTCTTCTCCAGAACAATCCGGGTTGTCTCCTGAAAATCCTTGTCGTCATCGATTACCAGTATCTTGGGCATTGCATTCCTCCCCCTATGTCATCGCCAGCAGAGCGGATTCCGCCGCATTGACGAATTGGTAGACCACGGGCGAGGCGGTCAAAGCCGGGTGGGTTCCCATCTGGAAACAGGCGATGTCGTCTATGGTCATCTTGTGCTGGATGCAGGCACAGGCCACGTTGACCAACTCTCCGACGGCGTTGTCCCCCATCATCTGCGTACCGATCAGGACCTTGGTGCGCTTTTCGAAGATCAGCTTGACCTTCTGGTTTGCCATGCCGGGCATACTCCCGGGATGCCGGTTGGGACCTTCCGAGGTTCCCGTGATCACTTCATAGCCCTGCTGTTTGGCGAAGTTCTCCGACAGTCCCGCTACGGCGAAAGCCCGGTCACCGATGGCTGAGGAAAACACCCCGATGGTTCCCACACTCTCCCGCTGGGTCCCGAACAGATTAGCCCCGGCGATACGGGCCTCCGAACAGGCTATTGAGGCCAGCTTGAGCCTGGAGGGTTTGCCCCCGAAGAAGGAGAACTTTTCCGTACAGTCGCCGCAGGAGAAGATGTTTTCGTCGATGGTGCGCATGGTTCTGTCTACCCAAATCGATCCGGTAGGGCCAAGGCGAAGACCCGCTTTCTTGGCCAGCTCCACATTGGCAACGGTCCCGATGCCGACCACCACCATGTCCGCTTCCAGGACCTTGCCGTCGGCCAGCTTCACCCCTGTGACCTTCTTGTTGCCCTCGATCGAGGTGACCTTTTGATCGGCCAGGATCTTCACCCCCCGCTCCTCCAAGAGCTTTTCCGCCTCCGCGCAAAACTCGGGATCAAATGCCAGTTGAAGACAGTGGGGGAGGAGCTCGCAGATCGTGACGTCCAGATTCCCCATTTTATTCATCTCATCGGACATCTCCACACCGATGAATCCACCTCCGATCACCACGACCTTCTTGGAGCTCTGCATTTTGTCCTGCATGGCGTTGAGACGTTCAACGTCCTTGAACACCGGATATACGTTTTCCTTTTCAAAACCGGGGATCGGCGGCATCATCGGCAGCGAACCGGTGGCGATAATGAGCTTGTCATAGCCGATCTCTTCCCCACTTTGGGTCTTCACGCTCCGTTTATCCCGATCGATTTCGACGACTTCGTCGATCAGGAAATCGACGTTGTTCTTCTCCAAAGGCGTATCCGGGATGAGATTTTTCTGGGCGCTTCCTACGGTCCCGAAGATGTAGGGTATACCGCAGGGTATGGGAACCAGCTTCTCTTTGCGGACCAGCATTATCTTCTTGTTCGGGTAATGCCTCCGGGCCGTGATTGCGGCGGTCAGCCCGGCTGCGCTTCCCCCTACAATGGTTACATCTGTCTTTTTCATACGCTAATCCCTCCTGTTGTTTCGGTTTTGACGAGAACGCGTTTTGCATCCATTGTAGTGAACATATTCTCAATTTACAACGGGTCTTTCCGAATTTTTTAGCTACTGGTGAGGGAACTATTCAGGTAGAGGTACCGCCGGCTCAAAAAAAACGAATCGAACCAGTGTACGTTTTCCTCATTCCCTGCATGCTGCACAAATTCTCAGACCCCGCGAACCTTGGTCCGGAGGTGCTGCAAAACGCCCCCAAAACCATAGATCGTGGCGGCAACCGCGGCGATGGTCCCGATCACCGAGAGGAAACGGCCGATCCCCTGAAAGAAATCGGCGGTCAGCAGGGTGAAGAGAATTCCGAGCAGAACCGGTCCTTTGATGACCAGCAGGCCTAGAAGTCCCGTGGAATAGGCCTGAGCCGGTCCAACATCCGGGGAAGATTTACGCAGCCACAACCCGATCCGAAAGGCCATCGCCACATAACCTGCATAGGCCAGGAACATCAGCAGGATCGAAATAAAGGGAATAATGAGGATGCCCGCTACTGACACGATCAACAGCGCCGTCAGCACGGGGACGATCAGCACGGCCAGTACCAGATAGAGGATCGATCCCTTCCACTTTGTTGAGAGCACCGCTGCCAAACCGGATAGCTGGTCGTGTCCGAAGTGAATGAAGAGAAACAGCACGAGCAAAAACAGACAGACCCCCAGTATCTCCATGATGAAGCGAAAAGTCGCCGCCGAGTGCTCTGAGCCCAGCAGGCTGAGAAATGGAATCTTGATGTTCGGCAGGGACTGCTTGTTGCCGCCGATCTTCGAACGACGGTCCGCCTTGACGCTGCCGCCCAAGGCGACGGTATCGCCGGCCACCGTGGCTCCCGGCAGTAGGGTGATGTTCGCTCCAAGGGTCCAGACATCCCCCTCCACGGTACCTTCCACTGTGACATCTCCGCCGATGCTGATCACGTCCCCCCGCCTCACCCCGCGGATCGTCACGGGTCTGCCGACACGCAAGCCCGCGGGGCTCAGGAAAGACAGACCGTTCATGGCAATCAGGAAACTCTGTGTGCCTGCACGCAGAGACAGCCGCACGGGGAAAAGATTCCAGGTACGCCCCGGTCCCTGCCCTTCGGCCCGCTCGAGAAATCCGAAAGCAAGACGAGCTCCGCCTTCGGTCGTCTCGAACTCCAAAATACCAGGCTGAATGACGTACCGGTTTTCAACCTCCTGATCCTGAGCGTAAGCCCTGATTATGGTAAACAGGGCCAGCAGACCGATTACGGCAAATAGAATTCTTTTCACATTCATACCCTCTACTGTCAATATCGGGAGGTCATCAAACCCCAGGCGTTGACGGGCACACCACGGCGCCGAATTTCAAAGTGAAGATGCGGTCCCGTAGACTTGCCCGTGTTGCCTACAGCCCCAATACGTTGCCCCCTGGTCACCGTGTCCCCCCTGGTGATCCAGATCTGGCTGAGGTGACCGTACAGGCTGGAATAGCTGATCTGGTGCCGGATCAGGATGTAGTTTCCCAGAACCGGATCGGATCCTACCACGACCACCCTTCCATCCAGAGCCGCCCGCACCGGCGTGCCCACTGCTGCCGCTAGGTCGACCCCTCTGTGGAAGTGCATCTCATTAGTAAAGGGATCCCGGCGGTACCCAAAACCGGAAGTCAGCCAACCGGCAACGGGTTTCAGAAAGGCACTGCCTGTGATTACGCTACGTTCGATCCCGGTATGCTGTACTCCCGGAAAGAACAGCTCGATCCCGGGGCTGATTTGCGTCTGATCGACGCCATTGACCGCGAATACGACTTCGACCGGAACGCCCTTCTCAGCACAGAGGAGATCCAGATCTTGATCGATCTCGATATAGATCCCGTCCTGGTTGGGGATCTTTATCGCTTCACCTATCTGGATCAGATGCACGCCGCTACCCCATTCTCGATTAAGAGAGGCTATTGTATCCAGATCCATGCCAAACCGTTCTGCAATACCGGACAGAGTATCACCGTCCCTCACCCTGTACAGTTTGATATCGATGGGCAGCACACTCAAAGACCCTCCGCCGACGGATTGTGCTTCCGAACTACCAATATTATTATCGGCGGATTGCCGAACTTCTCGCACGGAGGTGCGAAAAACCCAGGATTCCGGATAGTACAAAAATCTCTGTTTTTCCAGCTGAACCGTTCGGATCTGGTAGGCGGCCAGCACTGCGGAGATCGCGACGAACAGTATGCTTATCAGTACGCGAAGGTGCCGCCTCCAGTACCGCCAGGTGAACACCTGCAGCAGCAGCTCCGCCCGATACAGTACGCGGATGGCCAGGGTTTTCAGAGGGACAAGGAACCGTACCTGCAGGATGTAACCGACACGCCGTTTTGCTTTATTCAGGAGTCGCTGAACAGACAGTCGGGCCGAACAAAACGATCTAGTGCAGATACTGGAAAGGATCAATCGGCTCTCCTCGACGAAAGATCGAAAAATGCAGATGGCTGCCCGTGCTGTAGCCGGTATTGCCCATATCGGCGATGCGCTGTCCCTGTTTCACGCTCTCCCCCTTCTGCACCCGGAATGCATTGAGGTGTCCGTAGAGGGTTTGAAACCCTTCAGGATGAGTCAGGATGAGGTACTTTCCGTAGGTTGGATTGTACCCCAGCATGGCCACCTTCCCGGTCATGGAGGCGAACACCGGAGTGCCGACCGGCCCGGCCAGATCAACTCCGTTATGAAATCTTCGCATACCCGTGAATGGATCGCGGCGCATGCCGAATCTATCCGTAATCCTACCCTTGGTCGGGTAGATGAACAAGCGACCAAAAACCCGGTTACGCTCCATCTCACTGAGCCGCGCACTGGGAATGAACAACTCCTGGCCGGGAACGATCACCGATGTCTCCAGATTATTCCAATCCAGAAGATCGTTCAACGCAACCCCGAACTTCTTGGCTATGCCGCCGAGGTAGTCCCCTCGCCTCACCCTGTATTTCAAACCGCTGGAATTCGGGATCATCAGGACCGCGCCTACCGTCAGGGTTCTGGCATCCTGAATGTTGTTGAAGCTGATCACTGTATCCATGCTGAGGTTGAAACGCTGGGCGATTCCCGAGATGGTATCCCCGCTACGGACTGTATAACTCGTAGTTGATATCGAGTCAAGAATTTTCTGATCTCCGGAAGCGAGATCGCTGTACCTCTGCTCTTCGGGGATGAGATACTGGATCAACACGTTTTCGACATCTTCGCTCGCGGGCAGGTTGATTTCCCCTTGAGGGGGAGTCAAGAAGGATAAACGGAAGCCCAGGGGAATGAGCAGGCTCAGGGCCAGAACCGCTGCCAATATCAAATCCACCCGGGGGATCTTCTTCAGCAATCCCAGAATCTCTACGGAGGATCTTGGAACCCGGGCAAAGGTACGGATATCGGAACTCTTCGCCCGGGGGAGGATATGTATGCCAGGTGCAGTGCCCCGCTTGGGGCGCCGTATGTGCTGGGCTGTTCGCCAGCTGGTTCGTTTTATCGGTCGAGGCCGCCGAACCCCGGGGTACGTGAACTCCAGGATTTTGGCTCCCCCCTTCCGCTCATTGACCGGTCGTCGGCGCTGAACTCTCTGCTGCTCGATTACTGCAATCAAACCGGTGATATCCTCTCGATCGCGTTTTCTTCAATCGATCACAGCCTCCGGCTGTGATGTTCTTCGCAATAATATCGCTCCCTGCGGTCGCGATGTCCTCCATCTCAAAGCTACCCGAGGAGTTCTTAGTGTCTTCAATCGTAATATCGACATTAAACGCGTGCCATATTATGATGAAAGGGCGAAAAAAGGGCGTGAATTCTACACCTCGGGGGATACACCATCCCGGTGACATGAATAACAGCAAAGAACGAAGAAGGTTGTACTTCTTCATTCTCTTTCTATCTGCGTTGGCGCTGCTGATCCTGGGCAGGCTGATGCAGCTGATGATTTTCACACCTCAAAGTGATGCGCCGGATTCGATCACCCTGCCGGTGGTCGAGCGCGGTCCCATTCTGGACAGAAACGGGAAGATCCTGGCCATCTCCACACGGCTGGACTCGGTTGCCGCTTGGATACCCGATGTGGCGGACCCGAACGATTCCGCCAAGCTTCTTGCTCGGATCCTCGAGATCCCCTACGATGATGTCCTCTCCCGCCTGGAAAACAACACCGGTTTTGTGTTCATCAAACGTAAGATCACTCCCACCGAATCGCAGGCCATCCAGGGCTCGAAAGAGGAGGGCAAACTGGCCGGAATCAATCTTGTTTCGGAGTTCGGGCGCAACTACCCGGAACAGACCCTGGCTTCTCACATCATCGGCTACGTAGGGGTCGACAACGTCGGTCTGGATGGAATCGAATATACCTTCAACAACGTCCTATCCCCCCCGGCGGTGAGTACGGTCCAGGAGCAAAGGGAAGTGCTCGGGAATCAGGTGTTTCTTACTTTGGATATCAATATCCAGCAGGTGATCGAAGAGTACGCCCGCAACGCCTACGAAGAGAATGAGGCGGACGCCGTCGACATCCTGGTGATGGAGGCAAACACGGGGGAGATCCTCGGTTACTGCGGGATTCCCAACTTCGACCCGAATGAGTTCAACCGCTACGACAGCAGTGCGCTCAAGAATCTTCCCCTGGTCCGCGCCTTCGAACCAGGCTCGGTGTTCAAGATCTTCTCGATATCCTCGATGCTCCAGCTGGGGGGACTCGATTCCGCCCAGGAGTTCTTTTGCGGGGGCGTCTACCAGATGGATCTTCCGGACGGCCAGACGATCGAGATACGGGATCTGGCCAGTCACGGCTGGGTCAACGCCGAAAAGATCCTAAAGTACTCGTGCAATGTCGGTGCCGCTCTGGCCTCCGAGCAGGTGGGGGAAGAGGAGTTTCACAGGATGCTGGTGCTCTTCGGTTTCGGCAAGCCGACGGACCTTCCGCTTCCCGGTGAGAGTGCGGGCATCCTGGCCGAACCTGCGCGCTGGTCGGCGCGCAGCAAGGCGACGATCGCCTTTGGTCAGGAGGTGTCTGTTTCCTCCCTGCAGATTCTGCAGGCAGCCACGGTGTTCGCCAACAGGGGACTGATCTTGAAACCCCACATCGTTCGAAAGGTCGTCTCCCCCCAGGGCGAAACGATTCGAGATCGGGAGAGAGAGCCGTTGAGGGAAGTTCTGTCACCGGAGATCGCCCAACAGGTTCTCGAAATGATGGAGACCGCCACAGAGGCGGGCGGCACCGCCCGCCGGGGACGGCTGGAAGGGGTCCGGGTTTCGGCGAAGACGGGAACGGCAGAGGTGCTGGACCCTGAAACCGGGGAGTATTCGGAGAAACACTTCGTGGCTTCCTATCTGGGCATCCTGCCTACCGACGACCCTCAAGCTATCATCTATGTAGTCATCGACTACCCCAAGGGACCGGCCTACTACGGCAGTCAGATCGCCGCGCCGGTCTTCAAAAAAACTGCGGAGTGGCTGGTGGATTATCTGCGCATTCCCCGAAGCGGAGCCGCGGTAGTACAGCATTCGGGAAGCGTTCGAATCAGACTGCCGGAGCCTCTGCAGGTGGATTCCGAAATGCCCGAGCTCCTCGGCATGCCCAAGCGACTGCTTCTGCCGCTGTTTCAGCAGGGGAATTTCGACGTGCGTATGAGGGGGGAGGGATATGTGGTGGCTCAGAACCCCGCCCCGGGAACACCCCTGAAGCCGGGGATGATTATCGAGCTGTATCTGGAATGACCGACTACACCGCGATCAACCTCGAGGTTCTCCGTAATCGACAGCCGGCGCTCAAGGCGATAGTTTTGGGAACCCCGGAGGATCCGCCGGCACTTGAAATTGCGGAAACTCCCTCCGGATATCCCACAGCCCGACTCCGAGGCGCGTATCTCCACTCCCGTTACGACCCGATGAAGGAAGCCCGGCGAATCGTCGCCGGTGGCGACATCGCTGCGCCATCGGCTGCCGTCGTGCTTGGTTTCGGCCTGGGCTATTTGGCGGAAGCTTTCACCGACCACCATCCCG
>CAZKCQ010000015.1:0-20341 GCA_964551205.1 uncultured Spirochaetaceae bacterium | reverse complement strand
GCCGGCGCTGTGAAACGCTTCCGGATCATCACCTTCCCCCTGCTCTCGCCCATGACCTTCTTTCTCCTGGTGATGAACCTGATCTACTCCTACTTCGCCTCCTTCGGTTTGATTGATGTTCTGACGGAGGGGGGACCGGCAAATTCCACGACCATCCTGATCTATCAGCTGTACAAAGATTTCTTCGTGTTTCACAAGACCGGCTACGCCGCGGCGGAGAGCTTCATACTCTTCAGCCTGGTGGTGGGTCTGACCCTGATCCAGTTCCGCACCACCGGCCGGCGGGTGCATTACCAATAGGGAGGGACAAACCATGAGAATGAAGCTGTATCAAAAGTCGATCCTGCATCTGCTGATCATCCTCTCGATACTGATCGTCGGCGCCCCGGTGATCCTTTCGGTCATCATCAGCACCCAGACCCCGGCCCAGGTCTACTCCTATCCACCCAGGTTTCTCCCTTCCCGCAACTTCAGCAATTTTGTGGTGGCCTGGAAGAGCATCAACCTGGGGCGGATGATGTTCAACTCCTTATTCATCGCTGTCATGGTGTCCCTCGGCAAGATCCTCCTCAGCGTGCTGGCCGCCTTCGCCTTCACCCATTTCAACTTCAAGGGGAAGAACGTCCTGTTCTTCGTGGTCCTGGTGACCCTGCTGTTGCCCATCCCGGTGCGTATCGTCGCCCTTTTCGACATCATGAGCAAGCTGAAGTGGATCGACACCTACTGGGGGCTGATCGTGCCCTTCCTGGCCAGCGCGACCGGGACCTTCCTGTTCGTCCAGCGCTTTCGCCAGGTGCCGGTGGAACTTCTAGACGCCGCCAAGATGGACGGCTGCTCCCCGATGCGCTACCTGTTCCAGATCCTCATCCCCCTGTCGGCCAGCACGATCGGGGCGCTCACCGTGATCGAATTCATCTACATCTGGAACCAGTACCTCTGGCCCCTGATGGCCACCAACTCCAAGCACATGCGGGTGGTCCAGATCGGGGTGAAGATGCTCATTTCCTCCGAGACGATGAATAACTGGGGGGTGATCATGGCCGGGGTGGTCATGACCATGATTCCGCCCCTGCTCGTCTTCTTCTTCATGCAGGAAAGCTTTATGCGGGGATTCGCCCTTGGTTCGGAGAAGTGAGGTGCGGAGCCGAGCGCTGTTCCTGATTCTTTGGTCAATCCTCGTTTCCCGGTTCCTGTTTCCGGACCCCGCTGCGGCATTCGATGTCCAGGCCCATCGCGGCGGGAGAGCGCTCCGCCCCGAAAATACCCTGGCAGCCTTTGCCCACGCTGTGGATCTGGGTGTAGACACCCTGGAGATGGATCTGGCCGTCACCAGAGACCGGGTGGTGGTGGTCAGCCACGACTACAGGCTCAATCCGATTCTGACCCGTGGACCGGACGGTGAGTTTCTCGACGAGGATAAAAGGATTCTGATCAGAGACCTTGATTTTCAGCAGCTTCAGCGCTACACGGTGGGGGAGATCAGACCGGGCAGCGACACCTGGTACCGGTTTCGGGAGCAGGTCCCGGTCCCCGGGGAGAAGATTCCATCCCTGGCTCAGGTCTTCGAGCTGGTCGAATCCATGGGGGTCGAAGATGTGCGCTTCAATCTGGAGATCAAGACCTATCCCCCCTTTCCGGAATACACGATCGACTACCGAGACTTTGCGGAGCTGGTTCTGGCCTTGATCCGCCAACATGAACTGGATGCGCGGGTCACGATCCAGTCCTTTGACTGGCGAACCCTGAAGGTCGTGAAGGAGCTAGCTCCGGACATCCCGGTGGCCTGCCTGACGGTCGGGAGTTTTTCGATCGATGGAGCCTGGTATAACCTGCAACCCGGGGACGAGGGGCCCTCCCCTTGGCTGGGAGGTCTGGATTTCGATGACTACAGCAGCGTTGCCGCCCTCGTTCATGCATTCGCAGCGGCTATCCTCAGCCCCTACTACCGGGAGGTCGACCGCCGGGATGTGGAGGAAGCGCATCGGCTGGGTTTGAAGGTCATCCCCTGGACGGTGGATGATCGGCGAATCATGAAAAAGCTGATCGAATGGGGAGTAGACGGCATCATCACCGATACCCCGGATTTGCTGATCGAGGTCCTCGAGGAATAGAACCCGAATCAGGGCAGCGCGGCAACCCGAGCGAGGAAGCGGCTCAAGAACTCCGCAGGAAACACGTAAGCGGCCTGCTCGTCCATGACACGGAACTCGGGGCTGTGGAACTTTGCATTCGTGCCGGGGAGTCCCACGATGACCGCCGGCTTGATCTGAGACACGTCCCCCACGTCGGAGGAGGCCGCCGAGAACTCCTCCTCAATGAACTCTACTCCCTCAGCTGCAGCGGTGGAACGGAGCAGGTCGTGCAGGGTCCGATCCGCCGCAAACGGCGCGTAGCCGGGGATCTGCTCCGTCTCCACACCCAGAATAATGGCCCGGGCGCAGCCTTCCGCCGCTCTGCGGAGCTTCTTCGCTACGTCCCGGACCGTCTGCGGGTCAACGGCCCGGACGTAGCTCTCCACCACGGCCAGGTCGGGGATGAAGTTCACGGCTTGATCCGCTTTAAGACGGAGCACAGGATGGATGCGGATGTGCCGGTCTTCGGGAAACTCCTCCCGCAGGAAGGCGCAGGCCTGGAGGAACAGGGAAGCGGCGTTCTGGGCGTTTTTGCCGAGGTGAGGATGGGCTCCGGCGTGAGCACTAGTGCCCTGAAAGCGAAAGCGCAGCACCTGGAAGCCGTTCATGCGCAGAACGCTGCTTACAGTCCGACTATCGCCCAGCTGTGCGGCGTGGGTTGCCACGATCCGGCGAAAAGGCTCGAACATGCCCCGTTCGATCAACTCCTGTTTGCCGCTGAAGTGCCTGACCCGACCGTTTCGCCGCAGGGTCTCCCGCCTGTCGAAATCAACATACTCTTCTGCGGAGGCGGCTATAAAAGCTATCCGGGAGAGGACGCTGGGGGCACTGTCCCGAAGGTGTCGGGCCGTACCGTACAAAGCGGTCATCTGGAGGTGATGTCCGCAGGAATGTTGGTAACTACCGCCTTCCCCCGTGGGAAGCCCGTCCATGTCGGCCAGCAGGGCAACGGATTTGTTCTCTCTCTTTCCATCGCTGCTGGTGATGAATCCGGGGATCCCGTCGAACTCCTGAACAGAAAATCCCAGATCCGTGAAGCGTTCCTTGAGAATCCGATGGGTCTCGGTTTCGAAAAAACCGGGTTCCGCCTGATCCCGGAGGGTACGGCCGAGGGTAATCAAATCGTCCAAAGTATGTTTATTCTACTCGAGTGGACTCCGCTGCTCAATAATAGGACCTCGACATAGGGTTGTTCCGAAGGGTATAAATAAGAGAACTCTCATCGTCTCCAACAGCATGCCGGGACGAGGTGCATACGGCGGGAAGGAATTTTGGCCCGAAACCAATCGAAGATCATGTACGAGCTGTTGAGCAACCTCTTTCGTGCAAAGAACCTGTCCGAGGTTCTGCCCTCGGTGGTTTCCGCGGCTGCCGAGGCCGTCGGTGCTCAGGGTGCAGCGATAATCCTCAATTCCCAGAACGGCCGTGGACCGGCCTCCAACGGGGTGGGAAGCGTCATTTCCTACGGGCTGCCGAAAGATGTCTTTGGCGGCAAGGGGCTGGCTACAGAGCTCCTCGTCAGCCTGGGGCTGCAGGAAGAAGATCCCGTCAATATCGGCGAGTACAACCGTTACGTGTTCGCCCACAACGCATTAGTTGAACTCGGGGTGACGGCGGTATTGGCTTCACCTCTGATCATGGGCGGCGAATCCGCGGGTCTGCTCCTACTTCTAAGGATTTCCGAGGAGCGGCCTTTCAGCAAACGAGACGCCCAATTCGCTCAACTTCTCTCCATGGCCCTCGGTGCAAAGATGGAGAACCTTCGGCTCCGGCAACTGGATCGGAACGTTCGCGATGAGGTGGAGGCGGTCCAGCGCACCCGCTCGACCCTGACCGCCTCCCTGGAGCTGCCGACCGTATTGGATTCTATCCTGGCCAGTGCTCACGAGCTGGTTCCGGCGGATCTGGCCCACATCTTTCTCTACAATGGAAAAACCCTGTCCTTCGGTGCGGCCTCCGGTCAGGAGGGACGTTGGGATAAACCCTTCGCAGAGCCCAGACGGGATGGACTGACCTACAGAGTGGCCGAAACCGGTCAATCCATAGTGGTCGAAGACATCAGTACCCATCCCCTTTACAAGGATTCCCCCAAGAAGTGGCGGGGAAGCATCGTGGGTCTGCCCTTGGAGGTCAAGGAGCGGATCGTCGGGGTCATGAACATCTCCAGATTCGAAACTCAGCCGTTCAACGACGAGGAGCTGCGTATCCTGGAGATGCTGGCCGATCAGGCGGCGATCGCCGTGGAGAACGCCCGCCTGTACGAAGCCGAACGCACCCAGCGCCGGCAGATCGAGGCCATGCAGTCCGCCTTAGCTTCCCTGAGTCAGAGTCTGGATCTGCACGAAGTTCTGGATCGACTCCTTACGGAGCTGCGCAAAGTGATCCCCTACGACAGCGCCTCGGTGATGCTCCTGGAGGAAAACCGCCTGCGGGTGGTGGCCGGAAGGGACCTGCCCGGCGATTCGGCGGTCGGCAAGACGTATCCGGTCATGGAGGTCGAGCGGGAGATCGAGCGCACCGGGCGTCCCTTCATTCTGGTGGACGCCTCTGCGGACGACCGCTTTCACAGCTGGGGAAACACCAAATACGTAAAGGGCTGGATGAGCGTGCCTCTGCTCGGAAGGGCGGGGATGATCGGCTGCCTGACCATCGACAGCCGCAAGCCGGGGGCTTATTCCGATGAAGAGGCGGATCTGGCCATGAGCTTTGCCCATCAGGCGGCCGTTGCCGTGGAAAACGCCCAGCTCCATCAGAACGTGAAGGATCAGCTGGAGGCGCTGCAGGCCTCTCAGGACAAGCTGGTTCAAAGTGAGAAGATGGCTGCTATCGGCAAGCTCGTTGCCGGGGTGGCCCACGAATTGAACAACCCACTGACTGCCATCATCGGGATCGCCCAGCTGCTGCAGTCCGGAGAGCTCGACAGCGACGTCAAACAGGACCTCGAGAAGCTGGTAGCGGAGGCGCACCGGGCAGGGAAGATCGTGCGCAGTCTTCTCGATTTCTCCAGGCAACAGCGTCCGGAACGACGTGCCGTACTTGTTGATGATGTGCTCAACAGCACCCTGATGATTCTGTCCTACGAGCTTCAATCCCGAAACATCGAATGCCGTACCCATCTTGCCGGGAATCTTCCGGCGACCTTGGCCGATGCCAATCAGCTCCAGCAGGTGTTCGTCAACCTGATCAACAACGCCTACGAGGCGATGTTCGAGGCGGGCGGCGGCGGGGTGCTTACCGTGTCTTCGGAGTTGATAGAGGCCGATCAGGCGGCGGTTGATGGGGCGGTTTACGGCTCGGCCGACGATACACCGGCTGCACGGCCGCCGGCTGCCCGCTCTATACGCGTTTGTATCGAAGACAACGGTCCCGGCATACCCACGGAGCTCCAGCCACGTATATTCGATCCGTTTTTTACAACCAAGTCTCCAGGCAAGGGAACCGGTCTTGGTCTGTCGGTCTGCCATGGAATCATCGGCGAGCATGACGGACAGATCTGGGTGGAAAGCACACCCGGGGAGGGTACCCGCTTCTGTGTGCAGATCCCGGTGGAGTCGTTGGGGGACTCCGAGGAGGTAGATGCCGACAGGCGGCAGCCGGCGGTGGAGAAGAACGGAATCGGGCGTCTGCTGGTCGTGGAGGATGATGAGACGGTGCGAGCGATGGTGGTCCGGGTACTGGAACAGGTCGGCTACCAGGTTGAGACCAGCATGGAGGGGTTGAGCGCGCTGGAGAAGATCGGAGCGGCGGACTACGACCTGATCATCTGCGACGTGCGCATGCCCGGGTTGAGCGGGATCGACCTGTACAAGCAATTGACCTCGGAGGAGTCGGAAGCTCCGGGGCGGTTCCTGTTCATCACCGGTGATACGATCAGTGCCGAGACCATCGGTTTCATCGAGGCGAACCGTATCCCATACCTGGGCAAGCCCTTCGAGATCCGGGAACTGCTGGAGGCGGTGCAGCAGGAGCTGAAGCGATGAAAAAGGTGGTCATCGATACCGATTGCGGAGTCGACGATGCGGTTGCCATCATGATCGCCCTGGCCCACACGGAGTTGCAGGTGCTGGGAGTGACCACTGTGAACGGCAATGTAGGTGTGAAGCAGGTTACCGAGAACGTACTCCGCCTGCTACCCTTGCTCGGAGGGGAGGATATCCCGGTCTACCGCGGTGCTTCCCGGCCCCTGATCGCTCAGCCTCACCCTGCCTCCGGGGTGCACGGACGCAATGGGTTGGGAGATGTGGAGCTTCCCGACGCGGGAAAGAGAATCGAGGGTTCTGGAGCTCCCGATGGTATCCTTGGAATGGCTCGGGAAAACCCGGGACTGACCCTGGTAGCCCTGGGTCCGCTGACCAACGTAGCCATTGCCCTGAACCTCTATCCGGAACTGGAAGAGCTGCTGGGTGAGATCGTGTCCATGGGCGGTGCATCGGGGAGGGGCAATGTAACCCCATACGCCGAGTTCAACTACTACGCCGACCCGGAGTCGGTGCAGGTCGTGTTGGAAAGCAAGGTGCCCCTGACCGCGGTGCTCTGGGACGCGGTGCTGAAGATTGCTCACACCGAAGAGGATATCCAGGCTCTCAGACTGGGGGAGAGCAGGATGGGAAAGCTGCTCCTGGACATGCACCAGCCGCTGTTTTCCTTCATCGAGAAGATGTATGGAGCCAGGGTGGCGATGTTCCCCGATCCAATCACCATGGCCTACGTTGTGGACCCGACAATCTCCAGGGAGCAAGTCAGCGGTGATCTGAAGATGGAACCGACTGACTCGCCCCGGCGGGGGACCAGTGTCCTCGAGAAGGGGGAACGGGTGACGTTGATTACGGAAATTGACAAGCCCGGTTTTCAAAGTATACTGATGGAGATACGCAACTTGGCGTAAAATCGGATACTCCATATCATTTCCACAAGGAGGGAAAATGAAAAAGGTTTTATACGTACTACTTGTCGTGCTTGTGACCATTAGCCTGCTCGGACTGGTGGCCTGCAAGAAGAAGGAGGAAGCAGCTGCGCCGGAGGAGAAGAAGGTCAGGGTCGCCCTGTATGTAAACGGGACCCTCGGAGACAAGTCTTTCTTCGATTCCGCCAATCGGGGTATGGAACGGGCGGCTCAGGAGTTGGGTGTGGTTACCAAGACCATTGAAGGCACCTATGAAGAGGCGAACTGGGAACCGGATATCGCCCAGCTTGCCGAAGGGGATTGGGACATCGTAATTGCCGGAACCTGGCAGTTGGTGGACTACCTGCAAGCCATCGCTCCTAAGCATCCGGAAAAAGTCTTCATCACTTATGACACCACCGCCGATTACTCCAAAGGCGACATGGGCAATGTCTACTCGATCCTCTACGCCCAGAACGAGGGATCGTTCCTGGTTGGCGCTCTGGCGGCTATGGTCACCACCTCGAATATGCCCAAGGCCAATCCCGAGAAGGTCATTGGTTTTCTCGGCGGTATGGATATTCCCGTGATCAATGATTTCAAAGTCGGCTACATCCAGGGTGCACATTACATCGATCCGGATGTCAAGGTGCTGGTATCCTACGCCAACTCCTTCAGCGACTCCGCCAAGGGTAAAGAGCTGGTACTGGCTCAGTACGAGCAGGGTGCGGATATCGCCTTCAACGTGGCCGGAGAAACGGGCATAGGCTTGCTCGATGCGGCCAAGGACAAGGATCGTTACGCTATCGGTGTGGATTCAGACCAGTACTTCCTCTACAAGGACACCGATCCGGCTAAATCCGCCAACATCGTTACCTCGATGATGAAAAACGTCGATGATTCCCTGTTTCGAGCCGTAGAGATGTACCTGGACGGCAATCTGCCCGTAGGTGAAGCCGAGACTCTCGGCATCGCCAAGGGAGGCGTTGGAGTCGCCGACAACGAGAACTACCAGAAGCTCATCCCCGCGGAGTTCCGCGACCAGATCAAGGATCTGGAGCAGAAGATCCTCAGCGGGGAGATCAAGGTCGACACAGCCTTCGGCCAATAGGCTGAACCTGCGGGGAATCCCGAAAACAACCACCGGGATTCCCCATTTATATTTGTTGCTTCTCTCGATTACCGCCCTCTCGAGGGCAGGAAGAGGGGTTTTCAGGTCATGGAAAAAATCCTGGAAGCGAGGAATATCCTTAAAGTCTACGAAAACGGTGTGGTCGCCAACCGGGGGGTGAGCATCGAGGTACAGGAGAACACGATTCACGCTTTGGTCGGAGAGAACGGTGCGGGCAAGACCACCCTGATGAAGATTATCTTCGGGATCGAGCAAGCCCAGGAGGGGGAGATCCTGTATAAGGGCGAGGTGGTGCACATCCGCAGTCCCCACGACGCCATCCGCATCGGTATCGGCATGGTGCACCAGCATCTGATGCTGGCCCCGGATCTCACCGTGGCGGAGAACATGGTTCTGGGCAGCGAGCCCCGCCGGGCCAAACTCTTCCTGGATACCGACAAGGCCGAGGAGATCACCCGGGAGGTATCTGAAGAGTACGGTCTGCAGGTTCCTCCCAACAAAAAGATAAAGGATCTGCCGATCGGGGTGCGGCAGCGGGTGGAGATCCTCAAAGCGTTGTTCCGTAACGCCGAGCTGCTGATCCTGGACGAACCGACCTCGGTGCTTACCCCCCAGGAGACGGCGGTGCTGTTCAAGACCTTGAGAAATCTCAAGACCACGGGCAAGACAATCATCTTCATCTCCCACAAGTTGAATGAGGTCAAACAGATCGCCGACCGGGTTACCATCATGCGGGATGCCCGGGTCATAGATACCCGGGATGCCAGTGAGCTTACCGAGCATGACATCGCGGAGCTCATGGTAGGTCGAGAGATCAGCTTCGAACGTATCCCCCCTCCAACGAACATAGGACAGCCGCTGTTGTCCGTGCGGGACCTATCCTACGTGAACGAAGAGGCGATCCTGGTGCTAAACAAGATCGCCTTCGATGTTCGTGCCGGGGAGATCCTGGGCCTGGCCGGGGTGGTGGGCAACGGCCAGACCGAGCTGGTACGCATTCTCACGGGCCTGCTCGAGCCCTCGGAGGGAGAGGTTACACTGCGCGGTGAGAAGCTTGTCGGGCTTTCCCCGAGGGCGATCCGGGAGAGGGGTCTATGCCATATCCCGGAGGACCGGATGGAGGACGGGGTGGCGGAAGAGACCACTCTTGAGGAGAACTTCATCCTGGACAGGTACTACAAGCGGGGATTCTCCAAGGGAATACGGCTGCAGTGGAAGGAAATCTCCCAACACAGCCGGGAGCTGATCGAGAAGTTCAACATCCTGGCCCAGTCGACAAAAACCCCGGTATCCTCACTGTCCGGAGGTAATATCCAGAAGGTGGTGGTGGCCCGGGAGCTGTCGGCGGACCCCGAGGTGATCATCGCCGCCCATCCGACCCGGGGCATCGACGTCGGGTCCGAAGAGATGGTGCATCGCCTGCTCAAGGAAGCCCGGGATCGGGGCAAGGCCGTTTTTCTGGCCTCAGCGGATCTGGATGAGATCCTCAAGCTGTCCACCAGGGTAATCGTGATCTATAACGGGGAGATCGTGGCTCACTTCCAGGACATGGACAAGGTGAAGGCGGAGGATCTGGGGCCGTACATGCTGGGGGTGCAGAGAGAGGAGGCCGTGAGTGGAAAAGTTTCTGCTTAAGTACTTCACCCTGATCCGGGTCGTCATCGCCATCGCCATCGGCATCGTGGTCAGTATTTTTCTCATCTATCTGATCAGCCAGGAACCGGCATTCTCCCTCAAATCCTTCCTGCTGGGGCCGTTACTGACCCGCTCCCGCCTGGCCCATCTTTTCGAGACCGCCTCACCGATCATCTTCTGCGGACTGGCCATCTCAGTGGCCTTTCAGGCCAGGCAGTTCAACGTTGGTGCCGAGGGGTCTTTGTACCTGGGAGCGGCGGTGGGCACGGCCTTCGCCGTATCGACGAATATGCCCGCCTTCATCCACATCCCGCTGGTGCTGCTGATCGCCGGCCTGGCCGGGGCGCTGTGGGCCTTCATTCCCGGTATACTCAAAGCAAGGTGGCAGGCCAGCGAGCTGGTTTCCTCACTGATGCTGAACTATGTGGCCTACTTCCTCGGGCTGTACCTGATCAACTACCACTTCCGCGACAAGGAGGCGGGATTCCTGGTCTCCTATCAGCTGCCCCAGTCTGCCTGGCTGCCCCAATTCATCCCGGATACGCGCATCCACTACGGCATCATCCTGGCCCTGGTGTTCGCCCTGTTGGTGTACTACTTCCTCTACCATACGACCACGGGATACGAGATCCGCATCACCGGCTTCAACGAGCGCTTCGCCCGCTTCGGCGGCATCAACGTGTTTCGGGTGATCGTCCTCTGCCAGGTGATCATGGGCTTTCTGGCCGCTTTCGGGGGCATGACCGAGGTCATGGGCATCCACCGCCGCTTTCTCTGGCAGAACTCCCCGGGGTATGGCTGGGATGGAGTCATCGTGGCCATAATCGCCAGGAACCATCCGCTGCTAATCGTACCGGCCTCGTTTTTCCTCTCCTACATGCGCGTGGGCGGTCGAGTTCTCAACCTGATGTCCGACGTGCCGGCGGAGATGGTCCAGGTCATCCAGTCGATCATCATCCTTCTGATCACGGCTGAGGCCTTCCTGAGCCAGTTGAAGTACCGCATAACGGTGCGCCAGGCCGAGAAGGGTGGTGCTGTATGAGTCCATTTTTGCAGAGCATCTTCAGCACCGAGTTCGGCTTCGCCATCTTCCGGGTCACGACACCCCTGCTGTTCGCTGCCATCGGTGTGTCCATCTCCAATCTGGCCGGCACCATCAATATCTCCATGGAAGGAACCATGCTGGTTTCCGCCTTCATGGGGGTTCTTGTCAGCGCCTTCACCGGCAGTCTGATCCTGGCTCTGCTGGCAGGTGTTGCAGCAGGGGTAGCCTTGGCGGCGATCTTGAGCTATTTCCACCTGCGTCTCAAGGCGGATATCATCCTGGCCGCCATCGCTCTGAACATCTTCGCCAGCGGCATCACCGTGTTTCTGCTGTATCTGGCGACCGGGGACAAGGGCTCTTCCAGTTCCCTGAAGAGCATGCTCTTTCCGGAGGTGCATATCCCCCTGATCAAAAGCATTCCCGTGCTGGGGACGATCATAAGCGGTCACAATGTCATGACCTACGGAGCGATCCTGGCGATCGTGGTGTTCTACATCATCACCTTCAAGACTCCTTTGGGATTGCGGATCCGGGCGGTGGGTCAGAATCCCAACGCCGCCGAGTCGGTGGGCATCAATGTCAACCGGACCCGGATGTGGGCCCTGATGCTCTCCGGTTTCTTTGGAGCTTTCGGGGGATTGTACCTGTCCATGGGCTATGTGTCCTGGTTCGCCCGGGACATGACGGCCGGCCGAGGCTGGATTGCCATTGCCGCCGCCACTTTGGGGGGGTGCATGCCCCTGGGTACTTTTTTGGCCTCCCTGCTGTTCGGTGCGGTCAACGCCTTGGCCATCTACTTCGCCAGCCTGCAGTTTCCCTCGGAGCTGATTGCCCTGATCCCCTACCTGGCTACAGTCATCGCCCTCACCATCTACTCGGCCCAGGCCCTGAGGAAGCGAACCCGTAAAGTTGCAGAGGCCAAGCGGGTCGGCAAGATCACGGAGGTCAAAGAGACCAAGGAGTCTTCATGAAACGCATCCTAATCGACTGCGATCCCGGTCACGACGACATGATGGCCATCATGGTGGCCAGCTCTTCGCCCGAGCTCGAGCTGTTGGGTGTCACAACGGTGGCGGGAAATCAGACCGGTGAGAAGACCTACCTGAACGCCCTGAAAACCTTGACCCTGATCGGGGCAACCGAGGTTCCCGTAGCCCGGGGGGCGGACAAACCGCTGTTCCGGGAGCTGACAGTGGCCCCTGAGATCCACGGAGTATCGGGTCTGGACGGGGCCGACCTTCCCGAACCGGGCTTCCAGGGAGTTCAGCAGCACGCGGTGGACTTCCTGATCCGGACCATCATGGAATCCGGGACACCCCTGGTCCTGGTGCCCACCGGACCTCTCACCAACGTAGCCCTGGCCATGCTCAAGGACCCCCGGATTACGACCAAGCTGGAGCGGATCGTGTTGATGGGCGGGGCTGTTTTCGACTCTAACGTCACCCCGGCGGCGGAGTTCAACATCTATGTGGACCCGGAGGCCGCCAAGGTGGTATTCGGAAGCGGAGTACCCCTTACCATGGTGGGTCTGGACGTGACCAACAAGGCCCTGTTCGGCTTCGAAGACATCGAGCGGATGGCCGCAATGAACGGGAAGGTCTCCCGGGTCGTAGCCCCGCTGCTCAAATTCTTCGCCCAAGCCAACAAGGATGTTTTCGGTTTCGAGGGCGCACCGCTGCACGACGCCCTGGCCGTGGCCCACCTGATCAAGTCTGAGGTGATCAGGACCCAAAAGATGAACGTGGAGATCGAAACCGAAGGTGAGTTGACCCGGGGGCGGACCGTGGCCGATGTCTACGGAATCACAGGCAAGCCCGCCAACACCGACGTGGCCCTGGAAGTGGACAAAGATCTGTTCAAAGAACTCCTGGTCCAGGCTATCGAGACCCTCGATTCCCGGTGATCATCCGCAACGCCACTATCCTCTGTTTCCAGGATCTGTCTCAACTCAAGCGGGTGGATCTGCGCATCGCCGAAGGGCGGATCGTCGAGATCGGTCCGGGATTGGCCGAGCAAGCTTCGGCCGGTGGATCCGCCCGGCGCCACGCCCGGGACTCGGACCGGAGCGAGAAGCCCGAACAAATCATCGACGCTTCGGGGATGTACGTGATTCCCGGCCTGGTCAACCTGCACGCCCACACGGCCATGACCCTGCTGCGGGGAGCGGCCGAGGACGTAAACGAGCAGCGCTGGTTCAACGACTACGTGTGGATCTACGAACGCAATCTCAAACCCGAGGATGTATATGTGGGCACCCTGCTCGGAGCTGCGGAGATGCTCCTGTCGGGGGTAACCTGCGTGGCGGACCACTACTTCCACATGGACAGGGCCTTCGAGGCCTACCGGCAGGCGGGGATGCGGGCCGACTTGAGCTGGGCCGTATTTGGAACCGGGGAGGGCTGGGACAGGCAGGTCGAGCAGACCTTCGAGTTCCTGCGGGAGTACCGGAACCGGGATCCCCGGATCACCCTGTCCCTGGGACCCCACTCCCCCTACATCTGTCCCCACACCTTCCTGCGCCGGGTTGCGGATCAGGCCACGGAGATGGATCTGAAGATGCACATCCACGTCTGTGAAACCGGGGGGCAGGTCGATCAGAGCCTCTCGGAGCACGGGAAGACACCGGTGGAGGTGCTGGGGGACACGGGGGTGCTGCGGCCGGGCACGATCCTGGCTCATGCGTACTACGCCACCGACCGCGACCTGAAGTTGATCAGGGACTCAGGCGCCGGTGTGGCTCACTGCGCCAAGACCTACCTCAAATTCGGGGACGTGAACGATTTCCTCCTCCGCGCCCTGGATGCCGGCGCCAAGGTGGGACTGGGCACGGACGGCCCCTGCTCCAACAACACCTTGAGTATCTTCGAAGCGGCCCGGGACGCGGCCTTCATCGCCAAGAGTGCCCGGGACGATGCCGAGGTCGCCCCGATCGACGACGTGCTGCCCCTGGTGCATAGGGGCGGGGAGATTCTGGGCTTTCCCGGTTATGGACGGGTTGAAGAGGGCAGCCTGGCCGATCTGGTGCTGATAGATCCGGCCACTGCCAACCTGGTACCGGAACACAATGTATTCGCCAATCTGCTGTACTCGCTGAACCAAGGGAACATCCACACGGTAATCGTGGACGGCCTTGTCGTGGCCCGTCAGGGATTTTTGCTGAACATCGATCTTAAAGAGGTGATCGCCAAAACCGTGGAGGTCGTCAGCAGGATTACCAACAGGGATTACGACGGTCCGCTTCAGCGCTATTGAGCAGGTCGTATGCGGCTGGATAGCTGGTTCGCTGCGGTGAGTCCCGCCGGTTAGATCCCCGCTACATCGAATCGAGTTCCAGAACCGCTTCCAGGACGGCTTCCCCCAGGGTGGGATGGAGGATCAGACCTTCCCGCATCCGGTCCAGGGTAAGGCCTGAAGCCAGAAGCGGCCCGAACAGGGAAGCCTGTTCGGAGGCATCAGCGCCGCAGATCCAGAGTCCCAGGATCCTGTCCTCCCCCCCTGCCAACACCTTGACGAAGCCCTGCTCTATTCCCTTGGAGAAGCCTCTCCAGGTATCGCCGAGCCGATACAACAGCCGTTTGTAGGGGATCCCTTGCGCGTCGAGTTCGTTTTCCTGATAACCGGCGCCGGCGATCTCCGGGAGTGTGTAAATGGCTCGCGGGTAGGGCGGGCCGACTTTCGTGCCGGCGGGCTTTCCGCCCTCACCTGCCTCACCGTCCGCCCCCCTGTCGGGATCGCGTCCTGCCCGGTTACTGCCATCCGGCCCTCCAATCCTGCGGGCGACCAGCAGTCCCTGGCAGATGGCGGCGTGGGCCATGCCGGTGATGCCGTTGATGTCCCCCACCGCGTAGATGGTGTTGCAGCTGCTCTGAAGGTCCGCGTTCACTCTGATCTTCTGAACATCGTGTTCCACCCCGGCTCGCTCCAATCCTTGGGGAAAGTTGGGCCGGCGCAGCCCGGTGACCAGCACCCGGTCTCCTCTGAGCTGTGAACCGTCTCTAAAGGCCACGGTTGCTCCCCCCTCAAGGGTGCAGCCGCCGACCTCCGCCCCGGTCTTCAGAATCACCCCGCGGGCGCGCAAATCCTTCTCGATCGGCTCGGCCAGATCCGGGTCCGTGCCCGGCAGGATCCGGACCTCCTTCTCGATCACCGTCACCCGGCAGCCCAGGCGGGCGAACAGGCAGGCGAACTCGATCCCCTCCACATCCCCGCCCAGGATCAGCAGATGTCCCGGTATTTCGGTCAATCCCAAGGCCTCCCGGTGGCTGATGACGGTCCCGCCGTCCAGTGAAACGCCGGGCCAGCCGGCCGGCTCCGTACCAGTGGCGATGACGATCCGGGAGGCGGAGATGGTTCGCTTGCCCAGACGAAACCTGTCGGGATCCACCAGCCGACCTTCCCCTTGAACCACCTCCACCCCGGAGGCTGTCAGACGCCTCTGGATGCGGGCCTCGACCTCCTGGATTCTCCGGGCTGTGTCGGTTATCACGAAAGCCGCATCGTTGAACCGGCCGGTGTTGATTCCAGCCTCCGCCCCCGCCGCAGCCCTGACCCGGTCCAGCATCATCTTCACGGGCAGGCAGCCCCAGCGGAAACCGGTGCCGCCGAGCCGTTCCCGCTCCACCAGAACAGTCTTCCTGCCCAGGCGAGAGCAGCTCAGAGCACAGTAGAAGCCAGCCGGACCCGAGCCCAGCACCAGAACATCGTAGTGCACAGCTTCACCTCGTCTTCCCACCAATATTCAGGGATGAATCCTCCCGGCGCTGCGGGGGATCTAGGAACTGGCCGGTTTCCAGACGGTCCGGGCCCGGACCAGCTCCGTACCGTCCTGTTTACGCACGAGACTGTGCAGGAACTGCCTTCCCGCCGTGGCTTCGGAGGCACCCCCGCTGATCGGGTAGATCTCCCCGTCTCCGATCCGTTGCGCACGGCTGGACAGTTCCTCCCCGAAGTTCACCTCCCTCAGGAAATGAACCTCCATCTCCGCGATTTTCTGTTCGTCCCGGGTCGCAGGTGGAATGGCCTCCAGAATCCAATCGATGTAGCTGAGATAGTTGGCGTGGCCGTTGATGTCGACGTCGCCGAAGCGCACCTGGAATTCCTGGATTGCCGAAAGGTCACCGTCATTGTCGAGCTCCGGGAGCTTGCCGAAGACATGCGCTATGGTGCGCTCAGGATGCAGGAACTGCTTCCAGTCGGGATAGGACTCGGGGCGCAGGGGGCGGCGTTTGCGGATATCGATCATCAGCCAGCCGCTGGTGGCCAGTCCGATCAGCTGCTGGCCGGAAAACAGCCGCCAGTCCCTCAGGGCGAGGAGCTTCTGACTTCCCGGCGGCCAGGTCTCCACGGTGATCTTGTCCTGCCAGCCGGGGTAAGTCTCCATGCGCAGCAGGAAGCGGCTGAAGAACCAGCTCCGGTCCTGTTCCAGGAGCTGGGGTATGGAATAGCCTACCTCGTGGACGTGCTGTCCCGCCGTGTCGATCAGGTAGCTGCATATGGCGCGGATGGAAGCCCGCTGATGCCTGTTCATTTCATAGGAATGCACGCTGTAGGTTGCGCTCCAGGTCTTGCTCACTTCTTTCCCACCGTAGCGAGGTAGAGGGAGAACTGCTCTTCCCCGTCGATTCGCAGGAACTCGTTTACCGCATCGTCGGAAAAGGCGCCGATGGCGCATACCCCGCAGTCGATCGCCTCCGCGGCAAGATAGAGATTCTGGCAAACGTGCCCGGCGTCGAGGAAGAAGTAGCGGTAGCCCCGCTCACTGTAGCGCCAGGTCATCCTGTAGCTCGAAGCCGTCCAGATGAAGGTGCCCGCGCTCTGAGCCACGAAGCGCTGTCCCAGGCAGGCCCTCACCAGTTGATCGGCCAGCCGATCGCCATCATCAACCAGGATCAGCCCGTGACGCAGGGCGCTGTACCAGTACAGTCCCGATGCCAGGGTGTCCACATTGTTGATCAGCAGATAGGTCTCCAGGGCATGACGAGCCCCGGCTGAGGGTACGGTTCGAAAGGTGGCGGAACCGGGAATCACCTCTTTGATCCCCTGGGTGCACCAGAGCAGAAAGGAAAGCTCCTCCATGGTAAGGGGGGTTCGGGAGTACCTGCGTACGCTTCTGCGCCGTTCTATAGCCTGACGCAGATCGACGGCCCGGAGGTCGAGCGATTCCGGCGCCGGTAGCTCGATCAGCTCGCCCCCTTTGTAGATCTCCAGTTCCAGGGGCGGTTGCGGACGGCCCCGACTCTGGGCGGACGGGTCCAGATACTCGTACTTGGTTTTCTTGATGAACTCCCGCCCGATCCTGGCCATCTTCTCTTCCCGACCTAATGCCCCGCCAGTCCGGCAACTCCGCTGTACTCGGCCCGGCGTCGGGGACAATTCTCCCGCGTGCACAGCTGACAGCTGACGAATGGGACATCCTTGGGAAAGAGGATGCCGGACACGGTCTTGTTGGGGGTCATCAGGCAGCTGTCCGTCAGGCGAACACCGATCAGAGCTTCGACATCCCCCAGGAGTTGGAACAGCTGCCGCTGTTGGCCGATCGGCCAGACCTTCCTGTTCCCCGATCCGGGATTCATCGTGGACATCTTCTCCGCATCGAGACCGTACGTTTCCGCCAGGTGAGCCTTGAGGTGCTCTATCCCCTGTCTCAAAGCCTGCTCCTTGAGCCCGTCGAGCAGGTATGCGGCAAAAACGTCGTTTGGGGAGATCGCAACGGTGTCCAGCTCCACCCCGCAGGTAACGATGTAGGGAAAGACCCGCTCCACCTTGCTCAGATTTTGACTCAACACCTCACTGGTAAAACGGATGCCCTCCAGCTCAACGCCGTCTTCGCTGCGCTCCTCGATATAGCAGACCTTGTACACGGCTTTGGGGCGGGCAACGATTTGTGCCGCCCCCAGCAGATCCGCCGCCGCTTTATCCGAAGGAGCGGATAGATCGATGTGGGTCAGCTTTTGGAACTCCTCCGGGTCGAAGGAGAGGGGAATGCTGTCCAGAACCGTGGCTGTCATGATGTGTCCCCATACTATTGGAAGCGAGAAGGGGCGTCAACATCGACCGAAGCGGGATGCAGCCTCCGCTGCTCCGAAAATGCCTCAGCCCGGGAGTCGAAAAAAAATAAGGCATGCTGAATTCATGGCGGATTTTGGATATAATAGTACTCGTAGGAGAAGACGGGGTGTCTAGGGACATTCGAGGGGAACAGGTGCGCTCCGTCCATCCTTCTGCGGCTGAGGAGGGGAGAATCACGAGGAGATGGATTGGGCAGCAGCGCATCCAGGATTGACCGACATATACTATCGCTTCTCGCCTGCGGCGTTATCTTTTTTCTGAGCTCCGTCACGGTACCCGCTCAATCTGAAAAGCCGACACCTCAGGCCAAACCCAGCGTGCTGATTGCATCTCTGCCCCTGGAGGGATCCCGGGACGAGGGGGTGCGGAAAGTCCTGGTCTCGGCCATGCGTTTTCAGCTGGAACGATTGGGGATGCAGACGCTTTTGTTCGCCACCACGGACGAGGAAGCCCTGGTGCGGGACCTGCTCGGGGAGGAGGAACCGGATCCTCAGGTGTTGGTTACCTCCCTGATCGAATTTATTTCCGGGCTGAATCATGATTTCTTGGCCCTTGCGGGATATATTAAAGAACAAGAAGAAATCCAAGTCAGTTTTTACATCGCAGATCTCCAGAGGGGAGAGATCCTGGCATCGGCTTCCCAGCGGGCGCGCATCGACTTCTCGCTGGATGAGGCCATGATCGGGGCTCTACGGGAGATGTTGCCCCGCGCGGAGGGCAGAATAGCGGAGGTAGCCCGCCAGAAAGCCGAAGAGGCGGCCAGATTGGCCGAAACGCGGCCCGAGGAGGCGGGAGAGGCCGGGACGGAACCGAAAACCGAGGAGGGCGCAGCTTCGGGAGCAATCCCGTTGCCGCAGGAGTTGCCGGGGGCCGAGGTGGAAGAAGAGGAGCGCTTTCGGCCCTTCGAGTTTTCCATCGGCTTTTCACCGTTCGTGCCTGTAGGAGTGGCGAACCAGGTGTTCAGTTTGAGTTACGTGCCCTTTGTCTACGGCAGCTACAGGATCCCGCTTTCGGCGGGCGTGTTGGGACTGGGGGTGTATACGGGCCTGAACGTCTTCGATTCCGAGGAAGCGGGGTTGGCCTCGTACTTCCACTACGTCATCCCGATAGGGGTCGATGCCCGCTTCACCGCTTTGGATACCGCCCGTATCGGGCTGTTCGTGAGGGCGTGTTTGGGGATGGCTGTCAATGTGTCTGATTTCAGCTCCCTGCCGCAGATCGCCCAGGAGGGCCTGTCCCGGTTGCTGGCATACGGGAGCGGCGGCGTCGGGGCGATGTTCGCGTTCTCTCAGAGCGTGGGGATCGCGATCGACGTCATGTATGAAACGTTCGTATATTTCTACAAGGAGGAATCCGGAGGGGGAATCGAGACGGATTTGATCATGGGATTTGTCCCATCGATCTATCTATACACACGGTTTTAAACCGTGAAAGGGAGTGGGAGATGAGTATTGGCAGAGGGTTTTTGGGTCCGATATCAAAAAGCCATAGAAAACGTAGATCCCATAGGCATTCGCCCTTTCTCTATGCGGTGGCTTTGGTCGTGCTGGGATTAATCCTCCTTCTAGCCGGCTGCGGCCAGATGTCTCTCAACCAATTGCTGGAGAATCAGGAGCCGGGGGAGTTTACTGTCAATCCTCGTATTGTCAATCTTGAGGTGGGTAAAGAGTTGACCCTTTCAGCGAGCGGTGGCTTCAAACCCTACCAGTTCGTCTGGGTATCAGGACCGAATCCAGATGACTTAGACACCGAGAAAGGTATCTATAAAGCACCGGATTCGATTGGGGGTTCGACTGAATCCGTGGTTCTAAAAGGAGTCGATTATTTCGACGCCGAGATTGAAACACATATTACTGTTCACAACCCCCTGACGCTGAACAAGACCACCCTCACCATGACGGAGACGGAAACATTCAATTTCGATCCCATCGGTGGTATTGGTCCCTTCGCCTTTACTCTCAATGGTGCTATCGATCCCTCGCTGAACTTCTGGACCGGCTGGTTTGATCCGACGGCTCCCGGCATCTATATCGTAGAGGTCACGGATTCTATCGATAATATGGCCATGGCCAGGGTCACAGTATTGGAGGAAGGAACAGGCCTGGCCATCAACCCGCTCGCGGCGAGTGTCGTGATAGATGGCCCTTCGGTCACCTTCACTGCGGTGAACTCCTCACCAACGCCGAGCTTTAACCGTGATCCTGCGATTGGGGACTGGAATATATCAGGAATTGAAGCGACGTTTTCCGTGTCCAGTCCGGAGTCACCGCAGACTGTGATGATAATCCTCGAGGATGGCGGTGAAACGGTGACTGCCCGAGCGAATGTCGTGGCAGTGGATCCAGGATCTCTATATGTTGTACCGCCCCCCTACAATCCAGGGTATAAAATCGATAGGGGATCGGATATGATATTTACGGTTTCTGGTGGTGTTAGTCCATACGACT
>CAZKCQ010000014.1:7900-20906 GCA_964551205.1 uncultured Spirochaetaceae bacterium | reverse complement strand
ATCACTTGCAGATCCGGGGTCTGACCGACCGTTCAGCCTCGGAAATGCTCGAATCTCTGCGCAGGCTGCCCGCTGTACGATCGGCGGTGCCCTTCACCGAGCATCAGGTGATCATGGAAGGCAGATTCGCCGATCCCCGGGGCTGTCTGATCCGCGGACTACCAGCCGACATTCGGCGGCTCGATCCCTCTTTTTTTCAAACCCTGGATGTCGTGTCCGGAAATTTCGCGCTGGAGCAGCCGGGAGCGATCGTTTTGGGGGCCGAGCTTTCCCGGCATCTGGGTGTGGGGGTCGGAGACGTGGTATCGATCCTGTCCCTGCAGGGCACCTCCCTGGGGGAGCTGGTGCCCGCCAGCCGCTTCTATCAGGTGGTCGGGCTGTTTCGAAGCGGATACTACGAGTTCGACCTCGGTTGGGCTTTTTTCTCCCTTGAAGAGGGGGTGGCGCTGGAGGGCAACAGTGGAACGCCGATGACCATTGGGGTCAAGATCCAAAACCGCTTTCGGGATCAACAGGCGATGGCGGCGATTCGAAAGATCCAGCCCGGACAGGACTTTCAAATCGTCAGCTGGAGGGAATTCAACCGGGCTTTCTTCGGCGCCCTGCGCATGGAGAAGATCATGATGACCGTTCTGATCGGGCTGATTTTCGTCGTCGTCGGCTTCAACATCCACCACAGCCTGCGCAGGGCGGTTCGGGAGAGATACGAGGAGATCGGGGTGCTCAAGGCTCTCGGGGCTTCGGATGTGGCGGTGCGCAGGATTTTCCTTCTCGAGGGGCTGCTGATCGGCGCGATCGGCGCGTTCGTCGGACTGCTGCTCGGACTGCTGATATCCGCCAACATCAACGCCGTGTTCGACTTTGCCGAGTTGGTTGTCAACGCCGCGATCTCCTTTGTGGACCTGTTGCTGTACCCCCTTCTGCAGTCCCCGGGCGGCAGGTTCTCCCTGTTCTCACCGGCCTACTTCTACATCACCGAAGTGCCGAGCACAGTGCTGTTGCGGGAGGCCGTGCTGATCGCAATTTTTGGCGTGTTTGCTCCCACCGTGGCCGCTGCCGCGGCGGCGTCCCGGGTGAAGGAGGTGCGTCCTGCGGAGGTGCTGCGTTATGAGTGAATCCGTCCCGACCGTCCTGGAGGTTCGAGGGGTGAAAAAGGTGTTCCGCAGCGGAACTGAGGATCTGGTCGTATTCGAGGAGGTGAGCTTCTCCGTACCCCGGGGCCGGACGGCGGTGATCGTGGGGGAGAGCGGTTCGGGAAAGACGACCCTGCTGAACCTGATCGGCGCCCTGGACTCCTGCACCGCCGGACGGATCGTTTTCAACGGTTTCGACATTACCGAACAGAGGGAGGAGAACCTCATCGAGTTTCGCTCCAGACAACTGGGGTTTATCTTTCAGTTCCACTATCTGCTGAAAGATCTCACAGCCCTGGAAAACGTCCTGGTTCCCGCCCTGATCGCCCGGGTGCCCCGGGCCCGGGCCGGCCGGCGGGCTCAGGAGCTGCTGGCCCGGGTCGGTCTGACGGCCCGGGCCGGTCACTACCCCGTGCAGCTTTCCGGAGGAGAGCGGCAGCGGGTGGCCGTGGCCCGGGCCCTGATGAACGATCCCCATCTGATCCTGGCCGACGAACCGACGGGAAACCTCGACGAGCGCAACTCCCAGGCGATCCAGGAACTGCTCTTCGAGCTGGTGAGATCCTACGGGAAGTCGATGATCCTGGTGACCCATGCCGCCGACCTGAGTGAGCTGGGGGATGAGCACTTCCTGCTGGAACACCGCAGGCTGAGGAGGTTGTAATGGCCCCCGGCCGCACCCTCTGGACAACCCTGGGCCTGCGGACCTTCGTTTCCCGGCGGGGAAGGATCTCCGGTCTCCTTTTCGGCAGCATCGTCGGCATCGGCCTGAGCCTGATCCCGTTGGTCGTCGTGCTGGAGGTCGCCGACGGGATGATCGAGGGGATCACCCGCCGCTATCTGGAGGTGGGGACGTATCACCTGCAGATAAGCCTGGCCGGGGACGCCGATCTGGAAAGGTACGAGATACTGGCCGAGCAGCTGCGGGGCAAGGCCGGTGTCACCCGGGTCATCACCGAACGGCAGGGCATGGGCCTTCTGTATACCGATTCCGAGCGGGGGGCGGTGACTGTCAGGGCCGTGCCCCCGACCCTGTACCGGGAAGATGAGGATTTTCGCAGGTATTTTCGGATCGTGGAGGGATCTTTCGACCTGGACAGCCCGCAGGCCATCCTCGTGGGCAGGGAGATCGCCCGTAAGTTCGGGGTGCGCGTCGGGGACCCTGTCAAGCTGCTGACGATGGTCTCGACCTCCCTCGGACGGAGTTTGCCGCGGGTGAGCTCTTTCAAGGTTACCGGTATCTTTACCACGGAGTATCAGGAGCTGGATAAACTCTGGACCTACATCCCCCTGAGTACCGCTCCGCGGGTGATGCCCGGAAGCGGCTTCTCGACATTTCTGGGGGTGAAGGTCAAGGATCCCTTCCAACGCATTGATGTCCAGCTGCGCACCCTGGAGGCGGATCTTCCCGAAGAGGTTCAAGGCGCAAGCTGGTATGATCTGGAGAGAGCGAACTACAAGTCCTTCCAGACCACCAGGGCGCTGCTGGTCTTCGTGATGGCCCTGATCGTGGCCGTGGCTACCATCAACATTTCCTCCAGCTTGATCATGGTGGTCATCGAAAAAACCGAGGAGATCGGCATCCTGAAGGCGATGGGAGCCGATCCTCGGGATATTACCCGCACCTTCGTTCTCACAGGCCTGTGCGTCGGCCTGGTCGGGGTGGTGCTGGGCTTGGGCCTGGGTTTGACCGTGGCTGTGAACATCAATTCCATACTCGCCGGTGCGGAGCTGCTGGTGAATTGGCTGGTTTTTGCTGCCCGGTGGCTCCTCTCTCCGATCGTCGCGGTGCAGAGTTCGGCCCCGGTGCGCCTCTTCAATGCGGAGTTTTACCTGGAGGAGATACCGATCCGTGTCAAGGTTGTCGAGCTGTTCTCCGTGTCCGCGGCTTCCCTAATGCTCTCGGCTATGGCGGCTTTTTTCCCGGCCAGGGCGGCGGCCCGCATCAAACCCCTTGAAGTGTTACGGAAAATTTGATTTTGTGTGTATAATTATAATAATGAAATGTGAAATCTGCGGTGCCCGAAAAGCGGTGATCCATATCCAGCAGGTCATCGGCAAGGAAAGGGTGGATCTCCACCTGTGCGAAGAGTGCGCTCTGGAGAGGGGCATAAGCGGAGAGGGGGAGCACGTGGAGCTGTCCATCTCCAACATGCTGAACGGTCTCCTGGACATCCGCGATCTGAAGGAGAGAAAAAAGGCGATGTGCCCGCAGTGCGGATCGAGCTGGGAATTGATCCAAAAGCGGGAGAAGCTGGGGTGTGCGGAGTGCTACAGCACCTTCAGCCGGGAGATCCATTTTCTCCTCGAAAAGATGGGTGCCCAGTCGATCCATCGGGGAAAGCTGCCCAAGGGTTTGAGCACCTACAAGAGGTACCTGGTCGACGTGGTGAAACTCAAAGAAGGACTCCGGGAGGCGCTCAAAAAAGAGGACTATGAGAAGGCGGCGCGGATTCGCGACCGTATACGGGAAATGGAAAACTCTTCGGAGGAGGGTTGATGCGTATTGACAGGGGTTGGTTCAGCTCCCCCGGCTCCGACGATGATGTCGCGGTTTCCAGCCGAGTGCGGCTGGCCCGCAACCTGCTGGGAATCCCCTTTCCGCCGACCCTGAGCAAAGAGGAGGAGGAGCAGGTCCAGCGTCAGGTTGTCGATGCCTTCTCGGAACTTTCCGAACCCTTTGATCCGATCTATCTGGATCGGCTTTCAACTCTGGAACGGACGATCCTGCTGGAACAGAACATCATCTCTCAGGATTTCTGCGTCTCTCCGAACAAGCTGGTGCTTCTGGGGCAGGACGGCAGGGTCAGCGCCATGGTCAACGAGGAGGATCATCTGCACCTGGCCTGCCTGGATACCGGTCTCTGCCTGCGGGAGGTGTACCGGGCGGCGGATGATCTGGACAGCCGCCTGGAGGACAGGCTGCACTTCGCCGCCTCGATCGAATGGGGCTATCTGTCCTCACGGCTGGAAAATGCCGGAACGGGCCTGCGGGCCTCGGTGATGCTGCACATGAGCGCCCTGGCCGGCGACGGGACGATCGGCTGGGTTTTGAAGCGGATAAACCAGATGGGATTGCAGATCAAGGGATACTGGGGAGACGGGGACAACTCCCTCGGTGACATGTACCAGATCTCGAATCCCCTCTCCATCGGCCTGCGGGAGAAGGAGATACTGGCTTCCGTGGAAGAGGCGGCCCGGGAGATGGTGGAGTACGAGCGCAAGGCCCGGGAAGAGATGATGGCGAGCCGCCGTATCGAGCTGGAGGATCGGGTGCACCGGGCTTTCGGCGTTTTGAGCTCCTGCCGCCTGGTCTCCTCTAAAGAGGCGATAACACTACTGTCCACGGTCCGTCTGGGAATCAGCCTGGGAATCATCGATAAACCGCAAAACCAGGTGATCACCACCCTGATGATCCAGGCTCAGAAGGCGCATGTTCAAAAAAGTCTGGACCAAACGGATGACGATGCAGATAATAAATTAGTAGATTATACGCGAGCAAAATTGATACGGCAGGCCCTGCTGGGGCGTGTCCGGGAGGACAACGATGTTTAAGGGTTTAACCCAGCGCGCTCAAAAGATACTGACGGTACTGGCCCAGGAAGAGGCGAAGCGGTTTCACTCCGATCAGCTTCTGCCTGAGCATATAATAATCGCCCTGCTCAAGGACGGGGAGGGTGTTGCGGTCAAGGCGTTGCAGAAGGCCAAGGTGGACCTCGGTGAGATGCAGCTGGAAATAGAGCATTCCCTGCCGATGGGCAAGGGAGGGCTTATCCTGGGGGATGTTCCCCCTTCGAAGAGAGGAAAAAAGATCCTGGAGGACTCCGCCGCCGAAGCCCGGAACATGGGCCACGAGTACATTGGAACCGAACACCTGCTTCTTGCCTCCAGCCAGGAGAAGGAAAGTGCGACGGCCCTCTATCTGACTCGTCACAAAGTGGATTCCGGCAAGCTACGGGAGCTGATCATCCAGATCAACGGTCTCGGTGATCTGAACCAACAGGTACAGCAGAAGAGAAAGAGCCAACCCCTGGCCAGGAAGGCCACGCCCACATTGGACGAGTTCAGCCGAGATCTGACCAAGCTGGCCCGGGAGAACAAGCTGGATCCGGTTATCGGCAGGACCCGGGAGATCCAGCGGGTGGTTCAAATACTGGCCCGGCGTACGAAGAACAACCCGGTTCTGATCGGAGAGCCCGGGGTGGGCAAGACGGCCATCGTCGAAGGTCTGGCTCAGCGGCTGGTGACCGGGGACGTGCCCGAGGCACTGGCCGGGCGCCGGGTGCTGACTCTGGACCTGGCCTCCCTGGTTGCCGGGACCAAGTATCGGGGAGAGTTCGAAGAACGCCTCAAGAGGGTGATGAAAGAGATCGTTGCGGCGAACAACGTGATCCTCTTCATCGACGAGCTGCACACCCTTATCGGTGCCGGCGGAGCGGAGGGCGCCATCGATGCCTCTAACATGCTCAAACCGGCTCTTTCCAGAGGGGAGCTCCAGTGCATCGGGGCGACCACGCTCAACGAGTACAGGAAATACGTGGAGAAGGATGCCGCTCTGGAACGTAGATTCCAGCCGATCTACGTGGAAGAGCCGACCGTGGAGGAAACCATCGATATCCTCAAGGGTTTGAAAGAACATTACGGGAAGTTCCACCACGTTACCTATACCTACGAAGCTCTGGAGGCCTCCGCCACGCTGTCCCACCGCTACATATCGGACAGATTTCTTCCCGACAAGGCGATCGACCTTATCGATGAGGCGGGCAGCCGCAAGAAGATCGACAACAGCGTGCGGCCGAAGGAGCTGGCCAAGATCGCGAGTGAGATCGAAAAACTGAGCGTGGAGAAGAGCAACCTGGTGGCCCAGCAGAACTACGAACAGGCCGCCGCCGTAAGGGACCAGGTCAAGACCCTTCGCGGCCAGATGGAGGTTGTCAAACAGGACTGGGAAGCGAATCTGCGGGTGGAGGAAAACCTCGTCGATGTGGAGGAGATCCAGACCGTGGTCTCCGATATCACCGGAATCCCCCTCAACAGGATCGCGCAAAGCGAATCGGAAAAGCTGCTGAAGATCGAGGAGGAGCTGCACAAGCGGGTGATCGGGCAGGATGCGGCGATCAACTCCATCGCCGCCGCCATCCGCCGTTCCCGCACGGGTTTGAGCTCACCCAAGAGACCCCTGGGATCCTTCATCTTCCTCGGTCCCACCGGAGTGGGGAAGACCCTGCTGGCCAAGACTCTGGCGGGCTTTCTGTTCGGCAATGAGGACGCCCTGGTGCGCATCGACATGTCCGATTTCATGGAGAAGCACAACGTGTCCCGCCTTGTCGGCGCGCCTCCGGGATACATCGGCTACGAGGAGGGGGGGCTGCTCACGGAGAAGATCCGCCGGCGACCTTACAGCGTAATCCTGCTCGATGAGATCGAAAAAGCCCACCCGGATGTGTTCAACCTTCTGCTCCAGGTACTGGAGGAGGGGCAGCTGCAGGACAACCTCGGCCATACCGTGAGCTTTCGCAATACGGTTCTCATTATGACCTCCAACGCCGGAGCCCGGGAGATCAGTAAGGACGCATCCCTGGGCTTTCATGTGGGAGAGGGAACGATGCGCTACGATGAGATCCGCACCAGCGCCTTGAGCGAGATGAAGCGGTTGTTCAATCCTGAGTTCATCAATCGGGTCGATGAGACGGTTGTCTTTCACAGCTTGGATCGGGACCACCTGAGGGAAATCCTGGAGCTGATGGTCCGGGAGGTGCAGGGTCAGCTGACGGATCAGAACATCACACTGCAAATCACAACCGCCGCGCGTACCTACCTGATAGAGGAAGGCTTCGATGAAAAATACGGCGCCCGGCCGCTGCGCAGAACCCTGCAGCGCCTTGTCGAGGATCCCCTCTCCATCGACATTCTGAAGGGCCGATTCAAGCAGGGCAGCACCATCGTGGTGGACATCAAGGACGAAAAGGTCGTCTTCAGATCGAAGAGAACACGGAAGAGCCCGGACAAGGGGAAGCAGGCCAAGGGAGATCCCGGTGAAAGCTCCGACTCCTCCAAGCTCCCCCAGGAACTCGCCGTGCGCTAAAGTCGGGCCTTGCCTCGATCCCTGCGTAGGATATTGCGCGGTTGTGTCGGATCTTGTCAAAAGTAACCTGCCCAAGAGCTGTACTATTTGTACAACTTTTAAGGCGCTAAAATCCGCTGGAGAGAGTTTTTGCGTATCAGAGCCTCTCTGTTGACTTTCCTCATGATTCTTCTCATGAGCACCTCCGCGGGTGCCCAGGGTGCAGAAAAGCTCTTCGAGGCCGGGAGGAAGGCCTTCCAGGACGGCATGTACGTCATGGCAGGGAGGAACTTCCGGGAGCTGGCCGACCAGTATCCGGACAGCCCCCTGGCCGACGATGCGGAGTATCTCAGCGGGGTCGCGGATTTCTATCTCGGGGAGTTCGAAGCTTGCGTTTCCACTTTGAAGAACTACGTACGCAAGTATCCCCGCTCGGCGAACAACAGCAGGGTTTCATACTGGCTGGGCAGCGCCTACTTCCAGCTGCTCGACTACGCCGAGAGCCGTTCCCATCTCCAAAAACAGGTGGATCAATATCCCGATGAGCAGCCTTACCACGACCACGCCCTGCTGTTGAAGGCGATGGTGGAGGAGAATCTGTCCGACTGGACAGCGGCCCGGCAGAGCTACGGCCGGTTACTGAGCCGGGACTCGGCCAGGGATCTCTGGCCGGAGGCGCTGTACCGCTCCGGCGGCATCGCCCTGCGCGGCGCCGATTATTCCGAGGCGCTGACTGCATTCAGCCGGATCCTTGTCGAGTTTCCCGACTCGGATTATGCCGATGAGGCGATTTTTTTCGTCGGGGAGTGTCACTTCTTTCTGGGCCGGTACGCCGAAGCCGAACGCAGCTTCAGATCCGTTCTGGCTTCCGATCCCCCGCCGGAGCAGCGGCAGACCAGCCTGTATCGATTGGCCCTGGTTCTCTCCGAGCTCGGTCGTGCCGGACAGGCCCTGGATTACTGTTCGGAGCTGGAGCTGAACTTTCCCCGCAGCCGCTATCTTGAACCCCTGGCCCGGCTCAAAGCGGACCTGCTCTTCGACCTGAGGCGTTATGCCGAGGCCTACGCCGCCTACGAAAAAGCTCTTCAGAACAGCTCCGGAGCTGAGGAGCGGCAGGTCATCTACTACAACATGGGGCTTTCCGCCTACCTGGACGGGGATCTGCCCCGATCCGTCGAACCCCTGAAAAGAGCGCTGCAGGGGCGCTCAGGGATTGCCGAGCAGAGCCTCTTCCGCCTGGCCGACGTAGAGGCGGAGCTGGGGTTCGTCGGGGAGGCTGCGGATCGCTTCGAGGAGTTCCGGCGCCTCTACCCTTCATCCGCGAAGCGGGAAGAGGCCACCAGGATCCTGGCCGCGCTGCACTACGAGGGAGGGCAGCAGACAAAAGCCGAAGCGCTGTACACAGAGCTGATCACCCGTTATCCCGATTCTCCCTACCAGGACGAGTATCTATTCAAGCGCGGAACCGTGAATCTGCGCAGCGGTTCGATCGCCGCCGCACTCAAAGACTTCCATTCCCTCAACGATCGCTGGCCCGAGTCCTCCTACGCTCCGGAGAGCACGTACAATATCGGCTATATCTATTCCCAGCGGGGGGAGTATGTCCGGGGGATACCCTACTTCGAAGAGGTTCTGGGAGCCGGACCTTCGGAGGAACTGGCCGGCCGCGCCGTGTTGGCGGCCGGAGTGTGCGCCTTCAATGCGGGGGATTACGAGGCGGCGGTGAGCTGGTTTCAGAGAAACACAGGGGGTGGAGACCACGGTGAACGGCCTTCCGGTGAACGGCCATCCGGCCGGGCGGCCGGAGGTACAGCTTCGGCGTGGGTGGGGGAGAGTTGGTTCTATCTGGGCAGGACCTACTACAAGATCGAGCAGCTGGAGAAGGCCGCCGACAGCTTCGGCCGGGCGGCGGAATTGCTGGGCGGGGATTCCGGGGCGGGCGGGGAGGCCTCCCAGGGAGAAGAGGCGCTGTTCTGGAAAGGGCTGTCGGAGTTCAGGCTGGATCTGTTCGAGCCGGCTAAAGAAACCTTTTTAACCCTTACCAAACGCTACCCTGCAGGACAGCGGGTTGCCGAGAGCTTCTACCGGGCCGGTGTCTGTGCCTCTCAGGTCGGCGCTCACGCGGAGAGCATCCGGCACTACGACCGGGCGCTGCAGGCGCTGAACGCCGGGACCGGGGGAACCCAAACGGGGGAATACAGGGACAACCTGCGCCAGGAAATTCTCTATCAGAAGGGATTGAGTCATCTCGCGGCGGGGGAGAGAGAGCAGGCCATTCGCAGCTATGAGACCCTGAGCCGGGAGTTTCCGAAAAGCGCCCTGGCTTCGGAAGCCTTTTTCAAGATCGCCGAGGAGGATTTCCGCCTGGGCGACTACCGGAGCGCCGCCGGCGGCTTCCTCCGGGTCAAGGAGCGCTTTCCCGCAACGCCGGCCGCCGCCACTGCTCTGTACTGGGCGGGCTTGAGCGCCGCCCGTGGAGGAGATCGGGCCGCCGCCCTGGAGCATCTGATCGGGTATCTGGAGGACAACGGCGACTCCACCGTTTCCTCCGGCGGGTTGGCCGACCTGGCCATACAGGAGATCCGGGGAATCCTCTCCGAGATCGGAGGGCTTGAGGGGGACCGGCAAGGCCGGGAGGGGCGTATATTCGAAGAGTTCTACAGGCGGGTTGACCGCAGCCCCTCGCTGGAGCGGGAGTTCAAGAATCGAGTTCGTCTGGAGTACGCCCGCTTTATTTTTCCCGACAAGCCCGAAGGGGCGATGGCCATCCTCCAGACGGTGAGGGCCGAGGATCCGGCGGAACCCCTGGCCAGTGAGGTGAACTTCCTGATCGGTGAATACTACAGGATCGAAGGTGAGCTGGACCGGGCCTACGATATCTTCAGCGGGATCGTCGGCGCCAATTCGCAGCGGCCGGGAGCGGCTTCGCAGCTGAGTATAGGCCGGGTATTGGAGGCCCGCGGTCAGAACCAGGAAGCGGCGGAAGAGTACCTCAAGGTACATTTCCTCTATCCGGACCAGGCGGACCTGGCCGCCGAAGGCCTGTACAGGGCCGGGCGCATGTACTGGGATGAGGGTTATCGGGACAGGGCAGCCGAGCTGTTCGAAAGGCTGCGAACCGAGTATCCGGGCAGCCCCTGGCTGGAGCAGGTGCCCTGAGCCGCCTGCGGGGTTGAGGAAGCCATGGCGGAAACCGTAGAGTTTTTGGATACGACGCTCCGAGACGGGAACAAACTCCCCTTCGTCGTCCTGGACAGGCACGATCGCCTGGTCATCGCCAGGCAGCTGGCCACGCTGGGCGTGGATATTATCGATGCCGGCTATCCGGCCTCTTCGGAGGAGGAGAGGGATATCGTCGGGGCGATCGCGGAAGAAGTACGGGGCCCTAGCATTTCCGCCCTCTCCCGAGCGGTGGTGGAAGACGTCGACGAGGTTTGCCGGCTGCTGGCGAAAAACCCGAAACCCCATGTCCACATCTTCCTTCCCCTATCACCCCATTTCCTGAAGAACAAGCTGAAGCTCTCCGCGGAGCAGACCCTGGCGCGGATTCAACGATGCCTGGAGACGGCGGGGAAGATGCCGGTACAGTTCTCTCTGGGCGAGATTGCCGAGGCGGAGCCGGAGTTTCTCATCGAAGCCGCCGCGGTGATCGCTTCGGGCGGGGCCGGGGTACTGAACCTGGCCGATACCTACGGCAGCATGCACCCCCAGGCCGCAGCCGGGTTGATCCACAGGATTGCAGCCACCCTGGAGGGGAAGCCGGATATTCGAATCGGGGTGCACTTCCACAATGACCTGGGCCTGGCTACCGCCAATTCGCTGGCCTGTCTGGAAGCGGGGGCACGCCATGTCGAGTGCACCCTGGGCGGTCTGGGTGAGAGAGGAGGAAATACGGCGCTGGAGGAGATCGTTTTCGTCCTGGAGGCGTTCGGGCAGCGGTTGGGTCTGACCCATCACATCCGCATGGATCAGCTGTGGCGTACCTCAACGCTGCTCGCCCGGCTGACCGGGATTTCCCCGCATCCCAACAAAGCTGTGCTGGGAAAATGCGCACTCCCGGAATCTGGGCCGGCAGACGGCGGCGAAGAGGAGAAATCCCTTCCGGGGCACCTGAGGCACCTGCTGCGGGGAGCCACCATCGGTAAATCCGAGGATTCCCTGTTCGGGGATCGGGAGATGAGCCGGGCTGGATTTGAGCAGCAACTGAAGACCTTTCGGGTAGATACCGAAGGGGTGGACCTGGACAAGGCCTACAGCCTGTATCAGTCTCAGGTTCGTCGCAAAAAGACGGTCACCCTCAGCGAGGTGCAGTCGATCGTGGTGCAGGCCCGCCTGGAAGAGGGCCAGGCGGCCTACTCACTGGTCTCCTTCAACGTGATGACCGGTTCCCACTGCCTGCCCGTGGGAAGCGTGGAGCTCGAGGCGGGGGAGACGGCCCTGGTGCAGTCGGCCACGGGCAGCGGACCGGTGGATGCCCTGTGCCGGGCCGTGGACAGGGCGGTCGGACTGAACCCGCGACTGATCCTGTACTCCGTGGATCACCTGACCGAGGGCAAAGATGCGCGGGCCGAGGTGACGGTCAGTTTAGCCTACCTGGGAAGACGTTTTCACGGCCACTCCGGTTCCACGGACGTGGTGGAGGCCAGCTTGCGGGCCTACCTGGAAGCGGTGAACAACATCGAAGCCCATCGTCGTGCCTACCCGGAGGAGCAGTTCTACATAAACGGCGAAGAGCTGTGGTGGGAGTAGTCGCCGAAACTCCCCCCTCAGTCGTTGACCCGCTCGACGTACTCCCGGGTCTCGGAGTTGACCAGAATCTTATCTCCTTCTTTGATGAACAGGGGCACCTTTACCACCAGCCCCGTTTCCACGGTCACCGGTTTTGTGGCGCCGGATACGGTGTCGCCCTTCAGGCCTTCTCTGGCTTCCGTGACCTTCAGTACGACCTTATACGGCAGCAGGATATCGATGGGTTTTTCATCCCAGAAGGACAGCTGGACGGTTTCCCCCTCCAGGATGAACAGCCTCTTGTCCTCATGACCCTCGATGGGCATGGTGAATTGTTCGTAGGTCTCCAGGTCCATGAAGTGGAACTGCTCCGCGTCGGCATAGAGGAATTGGACTTCCCTCGCCTCGATGTTGATGTCCTCCAGATTCTCCTGGCTCTTGTTGACCTGTTTCAGCACCTGGCCGGTGACCAGGCTCTTCAGCTTCAGCCGCACGAAGGCCGAACCTTTCCCCGGATTGACGAACTCCCGCTCTACGACCACGTAGGGTTCGTCTTTGACGAGCAGAAAGACACCTTTGGAAATAGCACCTGCGCGTATCATAGGATTTCCTATCCTAATCACTTCCCCCGCCTGTTTCAAGGGCCCCGGGGTCGGACGCCTCGCATCCCTTCGCCGCCCCGCTGGGGGCCGGCGCTCTTTCAGATTGGGGGATCATCCTCCGAAGGGTTAGAGGAGCCGAAGGGCAGAGCGGTCCGGATCGAATCCAGGCCGAGAAAGAACAGAAGGAGGCGCTCCAGACCCAGGGCGACGCCGGAACAGGCGGGAAAACCCGATTCCCGGATGATCCGCAGCAGCTCCCGGTCGCTGGGATGGACGACCGCGGCCTTTTGTTTCGACTTCTCCTGATTACCGTAGAACTCCTCGTACGCTGCCGGATCGGTTTCCTCCGAGTAGCAGTTGGCGATCTCCACGCCGGCCAGGTACAGCTCCCATCGTTCCGCCCAGGGGGTCCCGGGTTTCCTGCGGGCCAGGGTGGGTATCAGGGCCGGGTAGTCGTAGAGGATCAACGCCCGGTGGGC
>CAZKCQ010000014.1:0-7800 GCA_964551205.1 uncultured Spirochaetaceae bacterium | reverse complement strand
GGGCCAGGGTGGGTATCAGGGCCGGGTAGTCGTAGAGGATCAACGCCCGGTGGGCTGGCAGATTGGGTTCCACGGCGCTCAGGAAGATCTTGTGGAACAGATCTTCAGGACCGTCGGACTCCGTGACCGAAAGGCCGAGTCCCCGGGCGGTTTGTGCCAGGGCTTCGAAGCCGGTCTCAACCAGTTGCCGCAGATCCAGCCGGAGGGTGTCCCGGAATGCCTGGGTCATGGAGAGGCGAAAGAATGGCGCAGAGCAGTCCACCCGCCGATTCCCCCGCACGAGGATGGGTCCTGCAAACAGCTCTTTGAGCAGATGGCTGAACAGCTGCTCGGTGATGTCGATGGACTGCAGGTATCCGGCCTCCAGGGTGTACCATTCCAGCATGGTAAACTCCGGATTGTGGACGGGGGTGGCCGGTTCGCTGTTGCGGAAGGACTTGCAGATCTGAAAGATGCTGCCGGCTCCCCCCGCGATGAGCCGTTTCATCATCACCTCGGGGGAGGGAATGAGAAAATATTCCCGGCCCCGGCCGTGGCGCGGCCGGTAGCGGGTTTGAAACACCTCCAAAGCGCCCTCCGGGATCAGGGACGGTCGGAGCAGTGCCGTATCGACTTCCAGATAACCCCGGTTCCGGAAGAACTCCCTGACCAGCTGGATAATCCTTGCTCTGGTGCGCAGAATCTGAAGATCGAAGGTGCTCATGAGGCGCAAGAGCGTCGGCTCGACAGGTTGCCGATGGGCGTCGAGGTTACTATATTCTTGTAAACGTACGGCATTCGGCTATAGCGCCGCCATGGGACGGCTGGCTACCGTTCATCATAGTGATCGATGCACTTCAGGACAAGGAGAGGACGTGAATCCCGACGACTTTTCACCCGGCCAGGGCAGCGCCGGTTTCCAGCTCATAACAAACAGGCAGATGGAGGAGTACGGCTCCCGGGCCCTGCATTACCGGCACCTGAACACCGGCTGCGAGGTGTTCCATCTCCGGAACGACGATCCGGAGAACCTGTTCGCCTTCGCCTTCCGCACCCCCCCCCGGGACGACAGCGGGGCGGCCCATATACTGGAGCACTCCGTGCTCTGCGGCTCACGGCGTTTTCCATTGAAGGACCCCTTCGTCGTGCTGCTGAAGAGCAGTCTGCAGACCTTTCTCAACGCCTTTACCTTCCCCGACAAGACCGTCTATCCGGCCAGCAGCATGGTGCGGAAGGATTTCTTCAATCTCATGCTGGTTGCCGGGGATGCGATTTTCTTCCCCCTGCTGCAGAGGGAAGTCTTCCTGCAGGAAGCGCATCATCTGGAACTGGCGGAAGATCAAGGCAGCGGTCTAAAACGTTCCGGAGTCGTCTTCAATGAAATGAAAGGTGTGTTCTCCAACACCGAATCCGTCGTGGCGGACGCCTCCCTGCGCAGCCTCTTTCCGGATTCCCCCTACGGCTACGAGTCGGGGGGGCATCCCAAGGCGATCCCCTCCCTTACGCACCGGCAGCTGCGGGACTTCCACCGCCGCTTCTACCACCCGGGAAATTGCAAGATCTTTCTCTATGGAGACATCCCCACATCGACAACCCTCGAGTTCCTGGAGAAGGAGTTTCTGGGTTCCTTCGATCCCTTGGAAATCCGATCCGGGGTGGCTCCCCAACCGCGCTGGCCTGAGCCGCGGCGGGTGGACAGAACCTTTCCCGGGCAGACGGGCAAGTCCACGGTTACCCTAAACTGGCTGACGACCCCGGTGACCGATCCGCTCAGGCTCCTGTCCTTCGAGGTGCTCTCGGAGATCCTGATCGGTAATGAAGGCGCCGCCCTGCATAAGGCACTGTTGGAGTCGAAATTGGGGGATGACCTGTCCCCTGCCACGGGACTGGAAACGGAGCTGAGCGAGCTGGTGTTCACCGTGGGTCTTCGGGGAATCCAGGACCAGGCGGCTGAAACCGTGCAGGAGCTGGTTCTGTCGACCCTGGTGGAACTGGTGGAACAGGGGGTGCCGGAGGAGCTGGTGCAGGCTGCCCTGCACAGGGTGGATTTCCGCAATTCCGAGATCCAGAGGGGAGGGCGGCCCTATTCCCTGACA
The DNA here is from genome assembly GCA_964551205.1 of uncultured Spirochaetaceae bacterium. Classification (GTDB taxonomy): domain Bacteria; phylum Spirochaetota; class Spirochaetia; order SZUA-6; family DRHE01; genus JAFGQJ01. The sequence continues at coordinate 5,725 of CAZKCQ010000014.1, read as the reverse complement.
TTGATGCGGCGGGCTCTGCGGGGGTGGTTGCACGGCAGTGATCCGCAGACCACCCTGGAGTTCCGCCGGCCCATGGATGCGTTGCGAGACCAGGTTGCCGAGGGCGATTATTTCGAGGGGCTGATAGACGAGTATCTGGTAAAAAATCCTCACCGGAGCACGGTGCTGGTTCGACCCGACCCCGAACAACAGCGCCGTGAGCAGGAGGAGGAACAACGCGAACTCAGAGGGATCCGTGAAGGCTGGGGCGCGGGGGAGATCGAGAAACTCGAGGAGGAACTGGAGCGGCTGAAAGCCTTCCAGGAGAAGCCGGACGATCCCGAGGTGCTGGACCGGATTCCCGCGCTGCACCTTTCGGATCTGCGCCGGGAGGTGGAGACCATCCCCACCGAATCCCCGAGCCCGCAGCCGCCCTTCCCCCTTCTGTACCACGATCTGTACACCAACGGCGTCGTGTATCTGGACCTGGCCTTCGACACCGCCGCGGTACAGGAGCGCTTCCTTCACCTCCTGCCCCTCTTCAGCCGGGCCGTTCGCGGAAGCGGCATACCCGGTGTGCCCTACTACGACATGGCCCGCAGGCTGTCCCTCCACACCGGCGGATTCAGCGCCGCTTTGAGCGCCGACACGGCGATCGGGCCCAAGCGGTCCGTAGAGGGGCGGCTGTTTTTCCGGGTGAAGATGCTCGAGAAAAATCTGGAGAACGCCGTCGAGCTGGTGGGGGATCTGCTGCGCCGGCCGGACTTCCGCGATTACGACCGTCTCGAAACGATGGTCCTGGAAATGCGAAACGATCTGAAGGCGTCTTTGGTACCCGGGGGCAGTCACTATGCGGCGCTGCGCGCAGCGGCACGCCTGTCCTCCGCTTCGGTGATCGAGGAGCGGTGGAAGGGCGTCTCCCAGTATATCTGGCTGGACACACTCAGCCGTCTTCTTGGAAGCGGACAGGCGAGCTTCGAGCAGCTGGCCTCCGCTCTGGAGACTCTCAGGGCTTTGCTGATGAATCCGTCTTCGCTGACAGTGAACATTACCTGTGAGCAGAGGGCGGCAGAACGGGCGGCTGCGGTTGCCGCTGATCTGGTCGACTCCCTGGAGGGCATCGCGGCAGGGGACAGCAGTCCAGCCGAAAACCTGTTTCCGATCGATCCTCTGCCAAGGGCGACGGCGGAAACGCTGGTGGGTTCGATGAACGTCAACTTCGTGGCCCACGAGCTTCCCGGCAGCCGTTTCGGGAGCAGGGAAAACGCCCACGAGGCGGTTCTGGCTCACTTCCTGACCACGGGATTTCTCTGGGAGCGTATCCGCATGCAGGGGGGTGCCTATGGAGCCGTAGCGGCGGCGAACGGTCTGGAGGCGCTGTTCGGCTTCTCCTCCTACAGGGATCCCAACACCTTGAGCAGCCTGTCCTCCTTTCGGGAGGCCCTGGCGTTCGCCTCCCGGTTCGAACCGGATGCGGAGGCGTTCGAGAAGATCGTGCTCGGAGCGGCGGGAAAGGAGGACAGGCCGATGGCACCCGGAGAGAAGAGTTTCGTGGCATTGAAGAGGCAGCTGTTGGGCATAACCGATGATCAGCGTCAGGCCAGGCGGGATGCTCTGATATCCTGCACCCCGGCCCAGCTCAGGTCGGCGGCCGGAGGTCTGCTGGCCCGTTTCGACGGCGGAGTTTCGGTATTCCTCACCCATGCAGAGGCTGTACAGAGAGAAAAGAAGAATCTGGAAGCCATGGGAGCCGCCTCCCTCGAGCTTCCAGATTAGAAAGGCTCAGTCCTTCTCAGCGGCCCCGGGGAGGCTCACGGTAACCGTGGTCCCCCGGCCGGTGGCGGAGCGGAAACTCATGGTTCCACCGTGCTCGCGAAGGATGCGCCGGGAAACGGACAGGCCCAACCCAGTCCCGCCCCGTTCACCCCGGGTGGTGAAAAAAGGATCGGTGAGCTTTTCCAGGTCCTCCGGACGGATGCCTACGCCCTGATCCGCCACCTCGATAACCAGAGTTTGCAGTTTCGCATCGAAGCGGGTGGATATGCGTATGTGTTGTTTTTTGGCCGTCAGGGCGTGACAGGCGTTCTGCAGGAGATTCAGTACTACCTGCTCCAATCCGATCCTGTCGGCGGAAATCAGAGGCAGCTCCTTCTGCAGGTCAAGGATAAAGAAGTCGGTGGTTTTGACGATCATGTACCGGGATAGATCCGCGACCGTGCGGATCACCTGATTGACGTCGGTGGGCTCCCGGCTTCCTCCGGAGCCTCCCCTGACGAATCTCTTCAGCTCCGAGACGATATGCTCGATCCGGGCCGTGCTGGATTCGATCTCGGAAAACGCCGATGCAGCGGCCGCCTTGAACTCCTCATAACCCATACCGGATAGACGAATCGTCTCATCGGCCTGCTCCGGGGACTCCGCCAGAGTGAACAGCCGGGGCAACCCGTCCCGGAGGAAGCGGGTGTTCATACCGATGACCTGATTGGGGTTATTCACCTCGTGGGCCACCCCGGCAACCAGCGCTCCCAGAGAGGCCAGCTTGTCGGCACGCATCAGTTGCTGCTGCTGGGCCTGCAACTGCTGTTCCGCCTCCTTGCGCTCCGAGATGTCCCGGATAATCACCACCTCCGCCGCATTCTTCTGCCAGGTCGTCCGCGCCCGGGTGATCTCCACGGGGATCATCCGCCGGTCTTTGCTAACGATGCGGGTTTCGTAACGCTGCGGGGTTTTGCCCCCGGCCATTCTTTCGCTGAGGCGGTCGGATACCACGGCCAGTTCATCCGCATGAACCAGGTCGCGGAAGTGCAGATCTCTTAACCCGGCGGGGTCGTATCCGGAAACCTCGCTGCACTGTTGATTTGCGAAGAGAATCCGGCCCTCATTGGAGAGGATGAGGATGGCGTCGGCGGAGTTTTCGGCCAGAGCCTTGAAATTTCCTTCGGCCGCTCTCAGGTAGGAAACCATCTGGTTATAGCCGCGGGCCAGCTGGCCGACCTCATCCTCGGAAGGGACCGGCACGTACATGCGGTAGTTTCCCGAAGAGACCTGTCTGACCGATTCGTGCAGGATGACCAGGGGTTTCACCAACCCTCTGCGGAAGGTGGCGGGAAAACCGAAAACAACGAGTATGAACGTCGCCAGGGCAACGAGCACCAGTTTTGAGGCGAACCGATGGATCCACAGGCGATAATCGTCATAGGGCAATCCAACCCGGTAGCTTCGATTCTCCGCCTCGATGGTGTAGAACAGGTAGAAGCTGCTCGTATCGGCAACATCGAGATACAGAAAACGAGGCGTCAATCCCTCCCGCTGCGGGATCGATCCTTCCCAACCGCGATGCCTGGCCAATTTGTCGGCCTCCTGTGCAGAAAGGGGCTTCTCGGAATAGAAGACCTGCGGTGGAGCCGTGTCGGTGGCCAGGATGTAGGAAACGCCGGGAGACAGACCGCTCCGGTCCTGGTTCCGAATCGCTGTTTCGGCCTGCTCGATCTCTCTGTGGTACAGATCCGCCAGACCGCCGTGGACCACCGGCATCAGGGCGCTGGCGGTGATCCCGAAGGCCACCATGATCACCGCCAGGGGAATTCCGGTCAGCTTGGACATGTAGCTGGTCGGCTGAGGGGCGTTGTTGACGTACACCGTGAAGGTGAGCAGGCAGATCAGCAGTGAGCCGTTGTTGAACATCAGCGCATAGGTGTTGCTGGATATCACCCCTGTCTGATAGAACAGGTAGCTGAGGGCGATCGCCGTGGTGGCCAGGCTGAGCAGGGCAAAACTCCGGGCCGAGTGCGCCACCCGACCCCCCGGGTGGAGCAGATAGTGCAGAGCAGAGGCGCTGCGCCCGCTCTCCGTCCTGGAGGAGTGAATCACTTTACGAAGCAGGACCAGGATGGACCAGAGATACCCGATCAGGATGAAGTAACTGATTCTGGAGCCGGAGGCGAAAGAGAAATACTCGGCCTTGAAGTCGTAGGTCACCGCGGAGCTGCGTTTGACAAACAGAGAGCTCCAGATTATCAGTGCGGCGCCCAGGGACACTATCAAAACGACACGGGACTCCAGCCGAAGCTGGTTCGTTCCGTACCAGTAGGAGAATTGGATAAGACAAACCACGCCGAAGATGATCAGATTCGAGACCTGCCTGGTATGCCTGGATATGCTCGTGAACAGGGAGTAGCGAATCGTGTAGGAGAGCAGCAGGATCATCAATACGGCGAGATAACCGGCCAGGTACCAGGTGTCCGGCCGCTTGTTCCTCAGGGACAGCAGATAGCCGGTGATCAGGGCCAGAAGAAGGGTTGTGGTGAGGGAGCCAACCGACAGGGTGTTGAATCGCAGCCAGGTGAGGCCGCCCACAGGGGTCATCCCTCTTTTCGTCTCTTCAGCCGCTTGCTCAGCGCCTGGGGGGTGATGCCGAGCAGTCCGGCGGCGATAGCCTGGTTACCCTTGGCCCGGGACAGGGCTTCTTCGATCAACCCCTCGGTCATCGCTTTCAGGGTAGGTAGTTTTTCCGGGAAGACCAACTCCTGTTCGGCAACTTGGGGTCTTGTCTCCTCGCCGGCATAGCCCATGGCCTCCCGAAACGGCTGGAGGGACAGCATCTTCTCTCTCTGGCGGCTGACCGCGTTGAAAACCATGGAGCGCAGCTCCCGAACATTCCCGGGAAAGTCGTAGGTTTCCAGCAGGGTGAGCAGCTCCGGAGGCACGGCCAGGCGCTTCTTCCCCAGCTTCTCGGCGGCCAGGCAGTGAAAGTGATCGAGCAGCAGGGGAATATCGTCTTTGCGGTCCCTCAGCGGGGGAATGCGTATCTCGTAGGTCTGCAACCGGAAGAACAGATCCCGCCGGAATCGTTCATCGGCAACCAGTTCGGCCAGAGCCCGGTGGGTGGCGATGATGAAGCGCGCGTTCGTGGAGCGGGGGAGGTCGGAACCGAGAGGGTAGTACTCTCTGGATTCGAGCAGCCGCAGCAACTTGATCTGACTGGCCGCAGACAGATCCCCGATCTCGTCGAGAAACAGGGTGCCGGTTTTGGCCTGCTGGATCAGACCTTTGCGGTCGCTGTCCGCACCGGTGTAGGCGCCCCTGCTGTGTCCGAATAGAGTGTCTGCAAATACATTGTCGTCCAGACCGGCGGAGTTCACCTTGACCAGAGATCCGGGCACCCCGCTGGCCGCGTGGATCGCCTCGGCAAAAAGTTCCTTGCCGGTTCCGGTTTCCCCGGTGATCAGGACCGTTTCCGAGGTCGGAGCGATGGATTCGATGAATCGAAAAATAGCCTGAACCCTGGGATTGCGGGTGATTATCGGGCTGAAGTGTTCGGGTGATCTGAGTTTTTCCGCCAGCAGCCGTTCCCTCAAGCTGCTGTAGCGCCGGGCCAGGCGCCGCATCTCCACCGCCCGCTGTATGCCGCTGGTCAGCCGGTTCGGTTCCACCGCCTTCACCATGTAGTCGAAAGCCCCCTCCTTCATGCAGCCTACGGCCATGTCGATGTCCTCGGAGGCGGTGACGATGATGACCGGGATATGCGGGTATCGTTCGTGAATCTCTTTGAGCAGAACATCTCCGGTAAGGTGGGGCATGTTGATGTCCAGCACGATGACCTCCGCTTCCTGGCGCTGCAGGAAGGGAAGAACCTCCCGGGAATCGCCGCAGGTGTGCAGGTTCTCGATCCCGGCGGATTTCAGAATCTTAGCCATGCTGGACAGCACCGCCGGCTCGTCGTCTACCAGGAGTACCGGTAATTCAG
>CAZKCQ010000013.1:0-21779 GCA_964551205.1 uncultured Spirochaetaceae bacterium | reverse complement strand
TCGACCGGCCTTCACGATATCCTGCAGGAGCATCTGCTGACCGGCGACTACGCGGGGGCGGAATCGAAACTACAGGGTTTCCTCAACATCCGGCGTTCCCCCTATACCGAAGCCCGGGTACGCTTCTATCTGGCTCAGGTCTATTACTTCCAGGGATTGTATGAAGAGGCGCTACTGGAGTTCGTCCTGTCCCAGGGGCAGCTTTACGGCCCGGTCCAGCCCTGGCTGGAGTCCTGTTTTCGCCACCTCTGGGAGCAGCCTTAACGCAGCGATAGCAGTGCCGCGTCCTCGGGAGTCCTCCCATTCAACTATTGGTCGAACTTTCGGCGGGATAGCCTGATCCCACGCCTCCCGAGCACTTCCCGCCACGCCCTGAAATGGAACGGGGTATTATCGTTCTGTTCAGTCGCCGGCTGTTTCATCGGCATACTTCAACTGTTCGTTTTTTCCTCAAAAACCTCAGGCTTTATGATCTGGAGCTGTACGCTTCGGCCAGCTCGTGGTATCGGGACACGATCGTCCTTAAAAACTCGCTTCCACTGTCCAGGCCGGTCACCGCCGCGGTCGTGTGATCGATCCCCCTCTCCGCGATCATCTGCTGGAGTCGTACGGCTTCCGGATCATCGGGCTCGTCGTATCTGAGCGCGGCTCCGCAGATGGTTGCAATGTTGTCGGGGAAGACTCCTTGGGATAAACAGAGCTTAGCACTTCCAATCAGCCGCTCATCCGGTCCCAGTTTGCGAAGCGGATCCTTTGCAACTCGTTTCACCGTGTCCATGATCATCGGATTTCCGAATCGAACCCTGACATCCCGCCGTATTCTGGCATGCTGCTCAGCATCGATGTATGCCGGGTACTTGCTGATAAGAGCTTCCGTCGTCTCGTCCAACGCTCCGTCGAACACCGTGTTGAGTGATGAGTCCTGCAGACTCTCATGCACGTACAGGTATCCTTTCAACTTTCCCAGGTAGGCGAGAGAGGCGTGGCCGAGATTGTGGGTGAAGAGCTTGCGTTCCATCTCAACCGTGAAGTTCGCCGACGGCTGCAGCCCGGAAATCACCGGGACCACAGACCTGAGCGCGGCGGCGTCATAGGGAAGCTCGTGATGGGCATCGCAGACCACCAGCAGCGGATCGCCTTCGCTCTCCCTGCCTGCCGGTGAAGGAACCATTCGGGCTACAGCGGTTCCTACGAATCCGACTTTCTCTTTCAACCAGACAAGGTATCGCTCATCCAAATGCCCGGCGACCTGCTTCTCCAGGTTACCGGCTGCGCCGAGTTGGTTTTCACACAACCATACGTCAACCCCTGCTGCGCCCCGATCACAGCGTTTCCTGACGCCTGCTGCGATCAGCGGTGCAACCGCGGCCAAACTCTTCACTCCCACCGCCGTGCAAATCAGCTCCGCATCGGCGATCGCATCTCCTATCTCCGCCTCCTGGCTGATGTGCAGCGCTTCGAAGCGATCAATTCGCATCTGCACTTCCCGTACGCTGTAAGCGTCGAGAAGCCGCAGAGTGTAGGATTGACGCGCATTCAAGAGCCCGACCAGAGCTTCGTCGGCCTCGACGAATACAGTCTTGAATCCTGCTTCCCAGAACAGCTGTCCCATGAACCCGCGGCCGATGTTTCCGGCGCCGAATTGAACCACCGTTCCCATATTTTACTTTCCGTCCTCGCCAGCCAGCATATCCTCGAGTAACTGTTCTTCGGCGGCGTTTGTCCAGCCAGACCCTTCCTCGGGCGCCTGATATGCATCCGGAAGCTTATCCTTGAGCTCCGTTAGCCCGGTCAGCGGAAAATCTGCTACCAGGGGATATACAACGATCTTTCCGGGATAGGTTGCATCTTGCATAGCCCTGATGCCCTCCGGTATCTGGCGCATCCCATAGACCGCTGCCACCGAACGATGCGGTTATAGTTCGCCTCCCTCGTATCTGTTCACGATTGCGACCTGGTCGGCCGGCTTCAGGTGCGCTATGTCCGACATACCGCACCTGTTTTGGTCCAAAGATCAGAAACGCATCGACTTGCGCGATCTTCCCGCGCTTCAATCCGGCAAAAAGATTGATCATCCCCACGAGCATGAAGTTTTCATCGCGAGCGGTGAAGGAAAAATAACAGGCGATTTTCCGGAAGAACTTTTATCCCCGGGAATGGCGGTTTTCGTCCCCGGCGACGGTAGTTCCCGCTTTACCGCTTGCGCAGATCGATGCTCACCTTCAACTCCTCCTGCTGATCCGGCTGCAGCTTGAGCTGCCACTGCGGCAGCAGGCACGAGCATTGGTAGACCTTCCGCAGCGTATCGCCGACGTAGCTCATCGTGTAAACCGGCAGGCTCCATAGGGAAAACTCTCGGTCCGCCCCCAAGGCAATCTGCACACTGTTGAGGTTGTCGTAGACCCGCACACCGTTCAGGGTCCCCAGATCGGCAGCTTCGCAGTCCAGAGGGGTTTCCTTTTCCCGACCCGGAAGCATCAGGGTCGCCTGCTCGTAGCCCGCCAGGGACAGATTGAACTCCAGGCCGTACCACAACTCGACAGGTATGGTTCCGGGGTTGCGGATGAAGATGCTCAGATCGATCCCGTTTTCTTTGAAGCAGTAGCTTTTCGACAGGGTGACGGGGTTGTTTTTGCGTTTGATGCGCACCTGTCCGTGCCTGGTGAGCACCACTTTGCGCTGCTCCCGCTTGAGCTCCTCGATTTCAAAGGGCCGGTTGATGAAGTCCCCCATCTCCTGATAGCTCATCCTGTCGAACTTCTCCAGGGTCGTGGAGGGGGCAAAAAAATGGTCGATGAAGCCCTTGCGCATGTACCAGTCGCAGCCTTCGTACTTGTAGCGGTGGTAGTGTTCCGGCCAGCGGGCGATCGTATCCAGATAGTTCCAGCTTTTGGGGAGGTAATCCAGCTCCAGGAGGGTGGCGCCATAGCTGTGAACGAAGGCATTCAGGACTCTGCCCTGATACAGGTATTCCTCCCGACCGTCCATGTCGTAATCCGTCGCGATGATCGAAGACATGAACATTCCGGCATTGCGGGTGATCTTTTCCGCCTCGTTGAAGGCGCGGTAGGCGGCCTTGCGCAGGTTGTTGGAGTAGGCTCCATCATATCGGCCGTGCCAATACACCGCTCCGGTTTGTCCCCTCCACAGCTCGTTGAGGGCGGCCTTCTTCTTGTACTTGTCCCCGCGAATTTGGTTCACCAGGACGTGGGTGTACATCAGGCGGTAGTACAGGAGGCCGACCTCCGGATATCGGGTCAGAAACTGACGGAAAAAGCCCCTCTGCAGATAGATGCCGCTCTCGGGCCTGCGGACTCTCTTGCTGATTTCCTGACAGACCCTCTGCCGGCTCAGCGACAGGGCGCTGTTCATGGTTTCCATGGAGGATAGGCAGGGGAAGTACAGGCGTCCCTGCGGGCGCAGGACTTCGGGACGGTAGCGGGGATTGATCGAGTGGAGCCAATCCCGGTTCTCCTCCAAGAGCCCGAAGAAGCGGGTAAGCCATCCCCCGTCCCCGTAAATCCCGGTAGCGGCGCGATCTTCGGCCAACATCTCACCGGGCACCAGGATAACGGCGATCTGCCCCTGACCCCGGGCGGCTATCCCCCGCAGCTCCAGGATGAGATCCTCGGGGCTGCCGGAGGGAACCATGGCCTGCAGACCCAGGTGCAGGGGAAACACGGTGACGGCCTTTCCCTGGTCTTCGGTACGGTAGGGCTGATAGCACTCCGCCTCCCGAACACCGGCGATGTGGAAGTGATGATCGTCGAGGAAGGTGTATTCGATCCCGCTGTTGCTCAAGATGCGGGCCAGGGTCGGTTCCCAGACGCGCTCGGTAAGCCAGCTTCCCCTTGGCCGGGTACCGAAGGTGGTTCGGATGAAGGTGCTCATCTTCTCGATCTGCCCCAGCTTGTCACCGTCGGGGATGAGTGGCAGTATCGGCGCGTGATACCCCCCGCCGAGCAGCTCCACCTGCTTGCGCCGGATCATCTCCTTGAGCAGCATGATAAACTCGGGGTGCTGGTCCTCCATCCATTCGAACAGAGCACCGCAGTAGTGCAGCACCGTATGGGTTCGGGGAAACTTGTACAGCAGGCTCAGGAAGGGCTTGTAGGACCGTTGATAGGCGGTTTCAAACGTTTGCGAGGGCATTCCGTCGGGTTGATGATTGTAGGTGCCGAATACCAGGCTGATTGAACTCATCGTCTTGGATGAACATCATTTTTTACGATGCACTTCGTCGGACAGGCTTCCGCCCCCTCCCGTCTGTCACCTGCGATCTGGTAGTCGATCCGCGACAGGTTATCTTCGACCTTGTACCCCCCCTCCGGGGATTTCTTTTCGCAGATCTTGCAGGCGATGCATCCCACCTTACAGTACTTGCGGACCCGCCCGCCCTTGTCTTTGGAGTTGCAGACAACCAGGTAGTCCGCCTCGTAGGGAAGCCACTGCATCACCCCGGTGGGACAGACCTTCACGCACTGACCGCAGGAAATGCAGATCTCCTTGTTGACCCAGACCAGCCCGTCAGCGTCATAGTAGATCGCATCCACGGGACAAACCGCGATGCAGCTGCCCAGGCCAAGACAACCATACTTGCAGACCTTATTGCCGCCGAACAACGTGTACAAGGCTACACAATCGGCCACCCCCGTATACTGGAAAGCCAGTTCGGCCGCCGACCCGCCGCCGCGGCAGTGAACCTGGGGAACCCGCTTGACCGCGGCGGCGCTCTCATACTCGGCTCCCATGATCTCCGCAACCCGGGCGGCCACGTCCGGACCGCCCACGGTGCACAGATCCAATGCCACCTCTCCGCCCACGATTTCCGCGGCGTAGGCCGCACAGCCGGCGAAGCCGCAGGCTCCGCAATTCGCGCCGGGCAGAGCCTTCTCTATGGCTTCCACCCGCTCATCCCGGCGTACTGCCAGCAACCGGGAAGCGAAGGCCAAGCCCAGCCCGAGGAGAATCCCCAAACCTGCCACCGATGCCAATGCATAAGCTACTCGTACGACTTCCACCTGGGATCCTCCTATCCGAGCAGGTTCTTCAACAGCGCTTTGTCGAAGGCCATAAAAGCCAGAGCCATGAGGCCGGCGGTGATAAAAGCGATGGGGACGCCTCTGAAAGGTTTGGGAACCCATTCCCGGTCCAGTCTTTCGCGAATCGTTGACATCACCACGATGGCCAGCAGGAAGCCCAATCCCGCGGCAATACCCGCCACGAAGCTCTCCAGGGCGTTGTAGTCGTTGCGCACGGCGATCAGGGCGATACCCAAAACCGCGCAGTTGGTCGTAATCAGGGGCAGATAGATGCCCAGCGCCTTGTAGAGGGGCGGAGAGATCTTTATGATCACCATCTCCACCAGCTGGACCAGGGCGGCGATGATCAGGATGAAGCTTATGGTCTGGAGATACTCTATGTTCAGAGGTACCAGAACCAGCCTGTACACGGCCCAGGTGGCCAGGGAGGCCATGGACATGACGAAGATGACGGCAAAACCCATGCCAATCGCCGAATCGGTTTTCCGGGACACCCCGATAAACGGACAGAGCCCCAAAAACTGGGTCAGGATAAAGTTGTTGATGAAAACGAAGGTGATGATGATTCCGATGTAGCTCATGAGGCTCCTCCTTCCGCTGGCGCCGGGCTACCAGCAGAGAGCTCAGCGTCAGTGGCCGTGCCGACCTCCGGCGCAGCTGTCGCACCAGCGGCCGATGCAGCTGCCGCGGCAGCGACAGGCACCAGCGGCGGCGTCGCCACGGCCCAAGCCTCGCGGGCCTCCCTGCGCATCTCGAGCCAGTTGAACAGGGCTTTCAAAAAACCGATCACCAACAGCGCCCCGGGCGCCAGGGCCAATACCCGTGCCGGCTGAGAGGAGAGACCGGGGATACGGATCACCCCATCGAAGGAACCCACTGCAAAGAGGGTGATGGTGCCGGATCCGAAGACTTCCCGGATCGCCGAAATCAGCAGCAGCCCCAGGGTGAAGCCCACGCCCATGCCCAGGGCATCGAGCAGGGATTCGCCCAGCTTCCGTTTGCTGGCGAAAGCCTCGGCTCTGCCCAGAATGATGCAGTTGACCACGATCAGCTGCACAAATACCCCGAGGTTTCGGGACAGGGAGGGTGCATAAGCCTGCATCACCAGATCCACGACGGTAACGAAGGAGGCGATGATCACGATAAACGAGGGGATACGGATCCGCTCGGGGATGAAATCCTTCAGCAGGGACACGAAGATCTCGGATCCGAGCAGAACGAATATGACCCCCGCTCCCATGCCCAGGGCGTTCACCACCTGGGTGGATACCGCCAGGGTCGGACAAAGCCCCAGAAGGATGATAAAGATGGGATTCTCCTTGAAGACCCCCTTGCTGAAATCGCTGTACATCATCATTGTCCTCCGGATATCTCTGCGGCGTACCGCGCCCCCTCTGCCAGGGCCTTGGAAACACCCAGAAAGGTGATGGTTGCCCCGGTGACGGCATCGGCGTCAGCGGGGGCTAACATGTCCTTTCGAACCGGAACCGGGTTGGCCGGAGAACCGGTGCCGATGAACTTCTCCATATAGGCCGGGTTTTCCGCCTTCTTGCCCAAACCCGGGGTTTCGGTGTCGTCCATGAGCCGCACCGCACGAATCGTTCCGTCCTGCTCGTAGCGAGCCAGGATCTTCATCTCTCCTCCGTATCCCGAACCCTCCAACTGCAAAATCATGCCGGCGCTCTGCCCTTCTTTGCGAACGGGATATCGTTTTACGATCACCGGATTGTCGGCTACCTCCACCGCCTCTCCGGTTTCGGCATCGGGGGTCAATTCGTCCAGGGCCTGCTGCAGCTCCATGATCTTCCTCTGGATGATTAACGGTTCGGTGATGGCGTTTATCCCTCCCAGGGTGAGTGCGGCAACCGCGCAGATGGCGAACAGCTTCAATCCTACAACCGCTACGCTCTTCATTCCTTGCCTTCCTTCTGGTAGCCGAAAACCACGGGACGGGTCATGCGGTTTATCAGCGGGACAAACATGTTCATGATGATGATGGCCAGGGACACCCCCTCCGGAAACGATCCGTAGATGCGGATGAGAAAGGTCAGGAATCCCGCGCCCACGCCGTAGATGATCATCCCCTTGCGGGTCAGTGGAGAGCTTACCATGTCCGTGGCCATGTACAGGGCGCCCAGCATCAGTCCCCCGGCCAGGAGATGGAATAGCACATCCCCCGTGAATACCCCGCCTCCGAAGGGCTTCCCTCCCAGAAACCAGATTAGCAGGGCGAAGGAAACGAGGTAGGATACCGGGATTTCCCAGGTAATGATCTTCTTGACGAACAGGTAGATGCTGCCCAACAGGAGCAGCAGTGCGGAAACTTCGCCGATACACCCCGGTATGTTGCCCAGAAACAGGGCACCGTAGCGCCCTGAGAACAGCTTGCCCAGGGGGACGAGGAACGCCGGCAGCCTCGCGAGTGGATAGCCCTTCGAGGCCAGAAATTCGACGGGTCCCCGGACCGTACCCTGGAAATCCAGGAGGCCCGACTTTATGAATCCCAGGGCCGTGGCACTGGTCACCGCATCCGCCGACCAGGTCAGCGGTGTCTTCCAGGTTGTCATGAAGCCGGTCCAGGAGAAGGTGACAAAAACACGACCGGCAAGAGCCGGATTCATCCAGTTGTGTCCCAGGCCACCGAAGGCCATCTTCACCACCGCGATGGCGAAAACCGAGGCGATCACGGGGATGTACACGGGCACCGAGGGTGGCATGTTGTAGCCTATAAGAATCCCGGTCAACACGGCACTCCAGTCGTTCAGTGTGAAGCGGCCCTGCAGACGGGTGATGATGAACTCGGTAAGCACGCTGGCGGCCACGGAAGCTAATATCACGTACAGGGAGTACAGCCCGAACAGGAATACCCCCCACACACCGGCGGGCAGCAGACAGAGGATCACGCTGATCATGATCCTGGGCGTGCTGCTCCCTTCGTGAAGATGAGGCGATACGGTGACCCGTGCACTCCAGGTGGTGTTGACATCTGCCATAATCTTTAGCCCTTCTTGCGCGCCATGAGTTTTCCCAGCTTCATTCCCTGCACAAGGGGAATGTGCGCCGGGCACACGTAGCTGCAGCACCCGCACTCTTTGCAGTCCATCAGCCCGATTGCCATCGCCTCCTTGTACTCCCGATGTTCGATCCACTTGTACAGGGAGGTCGGGCTCAATCCGAAGGGACAGGAGGCAACGCAGCGTCCGCAGCTGATGCAGGGGGTCTGGAGTGCCATCCTGGACTGTCTTTCGGACAACACCAGGATACCGGAGGTCCCCTTGACCACCGGCACACCGGGGTCGGCCAGCGCGAATCCCATCATCGGTCCGCCGGCCACGATCTTTCCGGGTTTGGCGGAAAAGCCCCCGCACTCCTCCAGGAGGTTTCCCACCGGTGTTCCGATACGCACCTTGAAGTTCCCCGGTTTGGCCAGGGCCGGACCCGTGACAGTCACGATCCGTTCGATCAGTGGTTTCCCCAGAGCCACGGCTTCATAGATGGCATAAACCGTGCCGACGTTGGAGACCACCGCCCCGATGTCCAGGGGAAGGCCTCCAGAGGGCACTTCCCTTCCGATAAGAGCCTTCAGCAACTGCTTCTCATCGCCCTGGGGATATCTGGTCTTCAGCACGACGACCTCGATCTCCGCACCTCTGCGGGCTATCTCGGTCCGGAGCACCTCGACCGCATCGGCCTTGTTTTCCTCCACCCCGATCAGCACCTTCCGGGCAGAGAGGATCCGGCGCACGATCTCGATCCCCTCGAGGATGCTCTCCGTCTTTTCCAGCATCAACCGATGGTCGGCAGTCAAAAACGGTTCGCACTCCACGCCGTTGACCACGAAGTACTCGACGGGGCTGCCCTCGCGGGTCGTGAATTTGATCGGGGTGGGAAAGGTCGCACCCCCCATGCCCACGATTCCCCGCTCCCGGATCAGATCCAGGAGCTCCTGCGGATCCTTGTCCTGCCACTGCACGGGGCCGTTACCGCCGCGTTCGAACTCACCCTCGAACTCCACGACCACGGCTTTGCTGAGCATCCCCGTGGCCAGATAGATATCCCTGATCTCCTTGACCTTGCCGGGGATCGAGGCATGCACATTGGCGGAAAACACACCGGGAGCTCTTGCGATGAGCATCCCTTCCCGCACCGTATCCCCCGCCTCGACCAGGCATTCCGCCGGTGCACCCATGTGCTGCTGAAGAGGAATTACCGCTTCAGGGGGTATCGGTGCATTGCGAATGGAAACCTCATTGGTAAGAGATTTGTAATCGTGGGGATGGACACCGCCCCCCCCGAAGGTCCGTAGTTTGTAAGTCATGTCGTGCGGTCAGTACCTCCTAAGTGTCAGATTCCTAGTAGCATACAATACGGATGCTGTCAAATTGAAATGGCGGGGAACCAGAAACTGAATCAAAAACAGGATGATGAGAACGCCGGAAAAGCCGTAGCGTGCCACCGGTTCGGGGGCGGAGGCTATCTCGACCGTTCCGGCAAATCCCTGGTCCGCCAGCAGCCGGGCCACGCTCCCGGGGCGGGCCGCCTCCAGAATCGCATACAGCCAGGATTCTTTGAACTGTTTCACGACCCGGAATGTCTTTTGCACCCTGGCATCCCGGGGATCGATCCGATATTCGGAGATCAGAATGCGCTCTCCCGGAGCCGGGAATTCGTAGGAACGCCCGAATATCAGGGATTCCTGGTAGGCCCGATGCGTCAGATAGTCGGCTAGATTGGGGATCCCCCCCGGACCGGCGTAGTCGGACAGCCCATCCAGAGAACGCCAGGACAGGTCGTCGAATCCGATGGAGCGCATCCGTATCGTTTCGGGTTCGGGTCCCGCAAGAACCGCCGTAAAGCGCAGCAGCGGATAGGAAAATAGTACGATGCAGGCCAGCAGCAGGTGCAGGGAAACTTCCGGTGACAGCGGAGCCAGGCGGGGACGCAGCCGCCGGAGGATGGGTAGGGCCAGGAACGGCGGGTGGGCATGCCGGGAATCCCGGAAAATGAAAGAGCAGTACAGAAAAGCTGCGGCCGCCACACCCCCCGCCATCGCCACTAGCAGACCGGCGGAGGGTCGTGGAAGGTTGAGCAGAACAGCCGATCCCGCCGCCGCCAGCAGGGCCGCAGCCGGACGGGCAAAGACTTCAATCGCCCCGGACGGCCCGGAAAGGCGCTGAACGTAGCGGCGGCTGTGCAGTTGCCCGAACAGATGGACCCAGGCGGGCATCACCAGAAAAAAGGCCAGCAGCGCCTGGAAATCCGAGATCGCGACCAGAAGCAGCCACGGCAGGGAGGCCAGCAGGACCGCCGTTCGAACCGATCCACTGGATCCCAAGCGGATAAGCACGCCCAGGTAGAAGATGAACAGCAGAAGCTTTATGAGCGTGGACAGCGGATCGAACTCGATCAGCCGCCATCGCAGGCCCAGCCCTCTGAAAAGCCCCCGCAGATACAGATAGGTCGAGAGCACGTTTCCATCGGTGCGCAGATACACGAGCTCCCAGGCCGCACCGCCGGATGTCGAAAAAAGCCCGCCCACCCGCTGCAGGTAAGGATCAAAACGAGGATCAAGCGGATCGAGCCGTTCGGAGAGGCGATGAATCGGGACAGAGACAAAACCGTCGAAGGTGTTGAAGCTTACCATGGCTGTAAATCTGGAGACGACGCCTTGGAATCGCCGGATCCCGGCGATCCGCCTGATCAGCTGTTCTGCGTTCTCGCCGCTCTCGAACTGCAGGGTGTAGTATCTCTTCCAGGTCCTCCTGCCGATACGCTCCGGCGCAATCGCCAGGAGGGAGACCGCCAGGGCGATGACTCCTGCGCCGAACAGGGCGCAGACAAATAGCAGGATCCGCGAACGAGAGCCAACCATAAACAGTATTATCCGATGCAGTAGTTTTCTCCCCATGCCGGGGTTTGTCAAGTTGTTGTAATGGACGAAGAAATGGAAACAGGTGTATGCTGGGTACACCATGTACGATGACAAGAAGATAATGACCCTGGCGGAGATGGCGGATTACCTCAAGGTAGCCAGGCGGTCCCTGCTGCGGATGGCCCAGCGGGGCGATATCCCCGCGACCAAAGTCGCCAGTCAGTGGCGGTTCATGCGCTCGGTTGTCGACGACTGGCTGATCGCCAGGATGAAAGCCCTCCCGGACCGGGAACTGGAGAATCTGATCGAATCAGAGAAACTCCCCGTACCCCTTTCGGCTCTGCTCCGCCCTGAGCTGGTACGCCTGGACATTGAGGATGTCGGCGTGCAGCGGGTCCTGGAGCTGCTCACCGACCTGCTGGTTCGGCAGAACCTGCTGGATGATCCGAAGTTTTTCGTGGAAAAGCTCATAGAGCGGGAAGAGATGGTTTCCACGGCCATCTTCCCCGGCATTGCCGTGCCCCACGCCAGAAAGCCGGAGGAGTGCCCGGTCCGGGAAGCGCGGATCGTAGTCGGTGTGTCCCGCAGCGGAGTGGATTTCAACTCCCTGGACGGTCGATCGACCCACCTGTTCTGCCTGATCTGCGCGAATCAGGTGCTTCTCCATCTCAAGATCATCGCCGAGCTGGCCCTTGTTTTTCGCCGTCCCGATCTGATCGATAAAATCAAAAGCGCCACGGATCCGGACCAGGTTCTGCAGATCCTGCTTCACCGCTGAACAGCTTGTGACAACCCGGCTCAACGTGCTCAATTGACAGGCGGGTTGGATCGCAGGTACACTCGCGGTTGGAAAACACTTTCGACGATGTCTGTCTTCAGGAATATCTACTACCATCTGGTTTACACCCTGCGAGGGGTCCGGGTATTCGCCCTGGTCGGCGGGAGCGGTACCGGAAAGAGTTTCCGGGCCAAATTGGTTTCGGAGAAGTATGGGATCGACATCATCGTGGACGACGGCCTGCTGATCCGGGACCAGAAGATCCTGGCGGGCCGGTCGGCAAAAAAGGAAAAAGGCATCCTGGCGGCCATTGGTACCGCCTTATTCGCCGACGACAAACACGCCGAGAACATACTTCAGACCCTGAGCAAACAGAGCTTTAAACGGATCCTCCTCATCGGCACATCCGAGAAGATGGTCAGGAAAATCGGCAAGAGGCTGCAACTTCCCCACCCCATGAAGATACTTCAGATCGAGGATGTCGCCTCCCGGGACGAGATAACCGCGGCCATCCGTTCCCGCAACTCCGAAGGAAAGCACATCATTCCCGTTCCGGCTCTGGAGGTCAAGCGCGACTATCCGCACATCTTTCTAGATTCCATGAAGATCTTCTTCAAGCGCCGTTTTCAGCCGATGAAATCGGGAAACATAATTGAAAAAACAGTTGTGCGGCCGGCGTACACCAGCAGGGGAAGCGTCAGCATCTCGGAAGCGGCCTTGACCCAGATGGTGATCCACTGCGTTCAGGAGTTCGACAGCTCGATGACCGTGGAGAAGGTGATCGTGGATCGGGAGCGCATGGATTATGGCCTGGAGGTCGTCCTGAACGTGCCCTTCCGCACCCAGGCAGCGGCTCCCCTGTACGAGCTGCAGGAATATATAGCAAAAAATATAGAGAGTTTTACGGGACTCATACTCAAAGAGGTAAACGTAACGATTGGCAGAGTATCCAAAAGGACCAGACAGACGGGTAACGAGTAATATCCTCCTCACCCTCATCACACTCCTCATCGCCGGCGTAATCCTGCGGCTGGCCCGCTCAGTGTTCATTCCCGTGCTGATCGCCGCCTTCCTGGCCTACTTCATGGATCCGTTGGTCGCCTTTCTCCGCCGCTGGCGGGTACCGGTCGTCCTGGCCGTGATCATCGCCGGGGTCCTCTTCATGGGCGCCTCCTCCGTATTCAGCTACATCCTATACAACAACACTCTGGATTTCGCCAGGAAGGTACCGAGCTATCAGGCGGCCTTCGTGCGTATGCTCACCGACGTCGTGGCGCGCTTCCAGCTTCTCACCGGGGATTTCTTCGAGCTGCGGGTGCTCGATGAGCTGAAAAAGATTCAGATCGGCCCTCTCGTATTCTCAACGGTCAGCTCCATCGCCAATCTGGTGGCGGATTTCCTCCTGGTCTTCCTCTTCTCCCTGCTGATCCTGGCCAGCAAGTACACCCTGACCCGGAAGCTGCTCCGCAGCTTCCCCCGCAAAGAAGCCAAGAGACTGGTCATGGTGCTGGTGCACATCGACAAGGACCTGCGCAAGTACGTGGGCATCAAGAGTTTCGTGAGCATGATCATCGGAGCGTCCAGCGGGGTGGCCCTGGCTCTTTTCCACGTGGAGTTCGCCGTCTTCCTGGGTTTTCTCACCTTCGTTCTTAACTTCATCCCCTACCTCGGATCGCTGGTCGCCGTTGCCCTTCCGGTGTTGATCGCCCTGGTGCAGTACGCCTCCATCGCCAAAGCGTTATGGATCCTGCTGGTCCTGGTGATCCTGCAGAACCTGGTGGCTCAGATACTGGAACCGGCGCTGGTCGGTTCAGGCTTGAAAATCACGATCCCCGTCGTGTTCTTCTCCCTGTTCTTCTGGGGATGGTTCTGGGGTGCCCCCGGCGTGCTTCTGGCCATTCCCCTCATGACCTCCATCAAGATCGTACTGGAAGACGTACCGTCGCTGCGCCCCATCGCTCGGCTCCTGGAAAAGGGCCCCCGCAGGCGGAGCGCCCGCCGTAGGAAACATAGGAAATAATGATTTGACATACCCTCACTTGAGGTCTTAAAATCACGGTGACGTGGGAACGCTATGAAATTGTCGCGCCTTATCGCCGGTTTGAGCGGTCTGCTTCTGCTCCTGTGCGCGGGTCGCCTGACCTGTCAGGAGCAGGCGATGAACAGCTGGTCGAGCAAGCACTACCGGGTTCTGTCGGACTCCGGCGCCACGGCGGCCATGGAGATCGCCCGCAAGCTCGAAGCGGCTCTCTCGCTGTACAACGAGTACCTGCACTTCGATCTGAACGCACTCGAATCTCAACTGCGGGTACGCATATTCAGTGACAAGGATGATTACGACAGCTATCTGATCCGGCTGATTTCTGAAACTCGTTCGGATTTCGTGTATATATCCTACAGCGATCCAAACCGCAGCGAACTCGTCGGTTTCCAGGCGGAGGAGAAGGATTTCAATCCATCCCTTCTCCATTACGGATTCATCCAGTTTCTCTCCGCCTACGTGCCTGCCGCTCCCCTCTGGATCGAGGAGGGAATGGCCACCTACCTGGAGTATTCCCAGTACGATCCGATGACGGAGAGTTTTATCTGGAAGGCCAACTACGCCTGGCTGGATTCGCTCAAAAAACTGCTCTCCAGCGATGAAATCATCGGTGAACTGACCCTCAGGGATCTGCTGCTTATCGACAAGGAGCTTGCTCAGGCCGGGATCGAGATTTTCTATCCCAGCGCCTGGGGACTGGTCCACTTCCTGATCCAGAGCCCGGAGAGGACCCACAACCGGATCCTGTGGGAGTCCCTGGCAGCCATGGACGGCGCCGCCACACTGGCGGAGAACTCCCGGCGGGTGCTGGACAAGGCCTTCGGCTGGGTCGATCTGACGGAACTGCAGAGATCCTTCGAATCCTACATTTCCTCGCTGTTGACCTTCAACGATCTGGTGCGCCTGGGGGTTGACCAGTACGGGGGTGAGGAGCTGTCATCGGCCCGCAGGAGCTTTGAAGAGGCCCTGAAACTTCGAAGCGACAACTACATTCCATATTACTACCTCGGGCTGATCGCCTATCAGGATAAGGATTTCGAGCTTGCCCGGACGTTCTACCGCAGGGCCATGGAGATGGGAATCGACGCCGCTCTGATCAACTACGCGTTGGGGGTCAACGCCTTTGCCGATCAGCGCTACGACCAGGCCAAAGATTATCTGCTAAAGGCCAAAGAGCTGGATGCTGAATCCTACACGGAAAAATGCGATTCCCTGCTGCAGCGCATAGAGATCATGCAGTGATCCAGCGCAGGAGCAAAGCAGCGGCTCTCTGACATTCCTTGCGGGAGGGCAGCAGGGGTTTGCAGGTCTGGCTGATCCACTCCGCAACGGAATCCGCTTCCGTGGCGGGCTTCCACCGCTTACCGAAACTGCGCATCAGGTACCCCAGCATCGATCCCCTGCTCAAGCTGTCTTTCTTGGCCCGCTCATCCAGAACATCCAGATTGGAGCGAAAGTTCTCCAGCAGCTGCTTTCGGTTCAAGGACCGCCAGGTTTCGTGCAGCGCCGGGAAAAAAACCTCCAGCAACTTGAGCCGGTAGATGCGCAGGAATATGCCGGCGGCATAGCCGCTGGCCAGGATCTTGTAGAACTCTTCGGTGAGGCGGGCGGCGGAGCAGACGGCGAGTTTGTGGCGATGCCGTTTTATCGAGGCGGCAACCGCGGCGGTCAGGGGGAAACCGGTCATCTCGGCGTATTTGATACCCCGAATCATGCGAACCGGATCCTCGCAGAAGGAGGTGTCGGCGGGTACCAGGGTGCAGATCCTTCGCTCCTGGATGTCCCTGTACCCTCCGACAAAATCGATGATGATCCGCCGCTGCGGGCAGTAGTAAAGAGCATTCACCGTGAAATCCCGGCGCCAAACATCTTCCTCGATAGAGCCGTAGATCGTAGGCTCCCTGGATTGCCCTGAAGCACTCCCGGAGCGGAAGGTGCTCACTTCAAAAATCTTCCCCTTCCTCCTCCCCGGCTGAGCGTAGATGTGGACTAGACGGAAGCGCCGGCCGATGATTCTGGCGTTGGGGAAGATCTTGCGGATCCTGCGGGGCAAGGCGTCGGTGGCGATGTCGAAATCCTTGGGTTCCTGCCCGGTCAGCAGATCCCGCACGGCCCCGCCGACGATATAGGCCTGGAATCCGGCCCGCCGCAGCCGCCGAATGATCCGCCGGGCATCCTCATCGATCAGCCCGGGATCGATGCGATGATCTTCGGCGGTGTATACATCCGCCTTTTTGACTGGTCTTCCTTCAGCGTTGGTGCCGTAGCGTACAAGCAAGTTGCGATCGTCCAGGTTCAGTAAATTGAAGTATCTCTATTGTAGTGATCGATCGGTTCCGCATCAAGCGGCGGCCAGGGGTGTGCCGTTGCCAAACGCACCCCAGGCTTATGCCGGTTCGACGGGCGCGCTCAGCGCTCAGGCGGCCCAGCCTTGACAGACCCCGAATCGATTGGGATACTCTTTGAACTGGAAATCATGGCAGAAATCATCGAACCCAGAAATCTACGTGGTTTCCGCGACTCCCTCCCGGAAACGGAGTCGCGGAAGCTCGAGATCCAGGAGAAACTCACCCGCGTATTCCACTCCTTCGGCTTCGTACCGATCGACACCCCGGCCATGGAGTACGCGGAAATACTCCTGGGCAAGGGCGGGGGGGAGACAGACAAGCAGGTCTACCGCTTCCTCGATCACGGCAAGCGGGACGTGGCTCTGCGTTTCGATCTCACCGTCCCCTTCGCACGCTTCATGGCCGCTCACTACCACGAGCTTCCCCTCCCCTTCAAACGCTACCATATGGCCAAGGTCTGGAGGGGGGAGAACACCCAGCGGGGCCGCTACAGGGAGTTCATCCAGATCGACTTCGACATCGTGGCCGTGGATTCGACATCGGCGGATTTCGAGATCATGACGGTCATGGCCGAGAGCATGGAGGCCCTCGGGATCCATACCTTCCACGTGTATTTTTCCCACCGACAGCTGTTTAATGAGCTGCTGGAGAGTATGGGCCTGGCAGGCAAGTACCTGCCGGTTCTACGCATCATCGACAAGCTGAAGAAGATCGGGGCGGCGGAGGTGGAAGCCCAGCTGGCCGAGCTCTCGGGACGGCAGCATGCCCGGGAAATTCTCGATTTCATCCCCGCCGAAGATTCCAACCGGGAGACCTTGAACAAACTCTCCTCGGCGCTTGCAAAGGACAGCGCGGCGATCTCCCGGCTGCAGGAGCTTTCCCGGTGCATCGAAGAGTGTGGTTTGGAGCAACACCTGCTCCTGGACCCCTCAATTACCCGCGGCCTGGACTACTACACCGGGGTGGTTTTCGAAACCTTCCTCGACAAAGCCCCGGACATAGGATCCGTCTGTTCGGGAGGGCGCTACAACGACCTGGCCTCCCTGTACACGAAGGAGAAGCTTCCCGGTGTCGGGGCTTCCATCGGACTGGACCGCCTGCTGTCCGCCCTCGAAGACCTGGGCGTGGCCGGTTCCCAGAGAACCGCACCGGATGTTTTGATCCTGCTGCTGGATGAACCCCTGCTGGGGGCCTATCACAGGCTGGCCGGGTCCCTTCGGGATGAGGGTCTGTCAGCGGAGATCTACCCAGCCCCCAAAAAAGTCGCGGTTCAGCTCAAGTACGCCGAGAAGAGGGGGATCCCCCTGGCGATCTTCTACGGCCAGAACGAAATGGAAAAAGATATGTACAATCTGAGAGATTTGGGGAGCCGCCAAAACTACGATGAGTTGCCTTTCAAAAAGCTGCTGGAGCGCGTCGCTGAACTTCTGCAACCGCTCCCGGGTCGATAGAACGGACATCTGAGCGTGGACCCTTTGCAGCTTCCCATATATCAGCAGAAAACCCGCATTCTCGACGCCCTGATCTCCAACCAGGTCATCGTGGTGGAAAGCCCTACGGGCAGCGGTAAGACCACCCAGATTCCCCAAATCCTCCTGGAAGCGGACATCTGCGCAAAGGGGATGATCGGGGTCACCCAACCGCGACGCATTGCCGCCGTATCCGTTGCCGAGTTCATCGCCCGACAGCAGGGAACCAGCATCCCGGAAATCATTGGATTCAAAATGCGCTTCGAGGACCGTACCGATCCGAGAACACGGATCAAGATCATGACCGACGGGATCCTGCTCCAGGAGATCAAGGCGGATCGATCCCTCTCCCGGTACAGCCTGATCATGGTGGATGAGGCGCACGAACGGAGCCTCAACATCGATTTCATCCTCGGACTGCTGAAACGGGTCCTGGAGGAACGCCCGGAGTTCAAGATCGTGATCTCTTCGGCCACGATCAACGCCGAAATCTTCAGCGAATATTTCGACGCCTGTCCCATCGTGAACATAGAAACCCCGATGTATCCCGTCCAGATGCACTACGATCCTCCGAAGCCGGGAAGCGGGCCGGAGGCCTTGCTGGAAAAGATCGCCCGGATCGTGGCCAAGATCGGCTCTGACGGTTCGGCTGAAGGAGACATCCTGATCTTCCTGCCCGGGGAAGGAGCCATCAAGAACTGCATCGCCCAGATCCAGAGCCTGCCGATCCGCAAGCACCTGGAGATCCTGCCGCTGTATGCCCGGCTGTCCTCCGAAGAGCAGGAGCGGGTGTTCCACGAATACCCGGGCAGGCGGAAGGTCATCGTGGCCACGAACATCGCCGAGACCAGCGTTACCATCGACGGCGTCACCACGGTTATCGACAGCGGTCTGGCGAAGATCAACTACTACAACCAGCGCAACTACACCTCCTCCCTCATCGAAATACCGATATCCAAGGCCTCGGCGAATCAGCGCAGGGGGCGGGCCGGCAGGACCCGGCCGGGAGTCTGCCATCGCCTGTACTCGCGAAGGGACTACGACCTGCGTCCCCTGTATACGACGGAGGAGATCCTGCGCACCGATCTTTCCGAAGTGGTCCTGCGCATGGCCGAGCTGGGCATCAGAAACTTCGAGGGATTCGATTTCATATCCACGCCCGGTCGGGAGGGAATCCTGAGCGCCATCGAAACGCTGCGCCTCTTGGACGCCCTGGACGAACAACGGGAGGTGACCTCTGTCGGACAGCGCATGCTGGCCTTCCCCATCCTCCCGCGGCTGGCCCGGGCAATCGTGGAGGCCATCAACAGCTACCCGAACGTGGTGGAGGAGGTCCTGATCGGGGTGGCCTTTCTCTCCACCCGAAATCCCTTCTTCCTGCCCCCGGGGGAAGAGCTGGAAGCCAGAAAGGCCCACCACACCTTCCGCGATCCCATGGGGGATTTCGTCTCCTACTTGAGACTGTTTCTAGCTTTTCGCAAAAGCAGAAACCCCGAGGATTTCTGCCGGCGCTTCTACCTGGATCTGCGGACTATGAACGAGATCGTCAACATCAAGGTGCAGCTGGAGGAGATCACCTCGGAGCTGGGAGTACCGATCGGTTCGGGTGGAGAGATCGCCGACTACCTGTGCTGCATAGCCCGGGGGTTGATCCAGTTCGTCTGCGTGCGCTCCGGCAGGGGTGTTTATAAAACCGCGACCGCCGGCCGTATCCAGATCCATCCGGGATCCGTCATGTTCCGGGAGAACCCCGCCTACATAGTGGCCGGGGAGATCGTACGCACCTCCCGCACCTGGGCCCACTCGGTGTCCCCGCTGCGTCGGGCCTGGCTGCAGCGCATATCCCCCGAGCTTGCCCGACAACTCATCCCTCAAGGAGCCGGCCGGGGCAAAGGGGAACAAGCCGGGCAAAGGCGGAAACGGGATTTCACGAACAACGTGAAGATCGGCCGAGAGTTGTTTGAGGTCCGGATGGAAAAGGGCAAGAAAAAAACAGTGCTCCTGCCCTGGGAGAAGATACGGCCGGTTGTCGCGGCCGGCAGCGCGCAGCTGCTCCCTCACTACCACAAGCTGCGGGGCAAACTCATCGTCGGCGAACACGAGGTATGCAGCGGCATGCGGCTGGCTACGATACTCAAGCTGATCCCCCGCATACAGCCTGCAGAGATCGCCCAGGAGATCCCGGAGGGCACCTTTACGCTCCCGCAGGATTTCACCGCCCTCGAGGGCTCACTGTCCGACCTGCTCAGACTCTGCCGGCTGCCGAAAAAGAAGAAGCAGCTGGGTTTCCTGGCCCTGCACTCCGACGGCCAGGGCAGCTACTGGTTTCGAGGGACCCGCAACTACATCACCGCCCTCAATGAGAGCCTCTACAGCCTGGAAACCCTGGCGGATGAACAGAAGCGGGGTAGCAGCGGGGAGATCAACAGGGTGTACCGTGAGCTTACCGGGGAGTTGGAGGCGCTTTAGAGGCTCAGCGGGTGAGCTAGTACAGCTGACGGTTCAGATTGACGATGATTTCTTCCTCGCCGACCGCCGAAGCGGTCACGATCCTGTGCTTCAGCAGATCCGCGATTGTCTGTTTGAGCTCCTTTTCGCCGATGCCCAGGCGGTTGCGGGCCCAGTCGGTGAATTCACTCAACTTGACCCGGGGGCCTTTGAAGGTGGAGATCCCCTTCTCCTGCGCGAAGGTTTTGAGCCCGTTGAAGATCTGATTCTTCCGGTTGGTGCTGCTGATATTCTGGATGATGAGATTGGCCTTGCGGATCCGCTCTGAGAGGATGCGGATCATCTTTTTGGCGAAATCCGGATTGTTCTCGATCATGTTGTCGAGGAGCGCTTCGTTCACTACCAGGGTGCGGCAGGGAGTCAGGGCGATGGCGGTGGCCGAACGGGGCTTTTTCTCGATCAGGGACATCTCACCGAAGATATCTCCCTCCTGAAAGGTGATCAGGGTCCTGGCTGTCTTTGCGGAGGTGCGCTTGCGGATTTCCACTTCCCCCTGGATGATGATGAACATCACATCCCCGGGCTCACCCTCCTTGAACAGAACTTCCCCGGATTCGAAGGTCTTCACGTACTTCTGGTAGACATTCTTGGTAATCTTCATGAGATGTTCCTTGGAGAAAGCCTCAGCGTTTCCGCTACAAGTCGGGGATCGACCTCCCTCACCACAGTATCGCCGATTCCCCGCTGAAGCACAAGGCGAAGTTTTCCCCGCCTCCTTTTCTTGTCGACCAGCATGGCTTTTACGAGGGATTCGGGTTTCCATCGGACCCGCAGATCAAAACCGTAGGACTCAGCCAGATCCCGAATGGTCGCGACGTAGCTGCGATCAGCCAGGCCGAGGCGCTCGGACAGCACGGCTGCCTGCACCACTCCCCAGGCCACGGCCTGACCGTGGCTCCAGAGCTTGTATCCGGTCACCGCTTCCACTGCATGGGCGTAGGTATGTCCCAGATTCAGGAAGGCCCGGTTGCCCGCCTCCCTCGGATCCTCCCCCACGATTCCGGCCTTCACGGCGATGCAGCGCCGAACCGTCTCCTCCATCAGGGCGGGATCCCTGGCCAGAATCCGCTCCTTCCTACTCGAAAGCATTTCGAGCAGAGCCGTATCCCCGAGAAGGGCGGTCTTGATCACCTCCGCCAAGCCGGAGCGGAACTCCCGTTCCGGGAGGGACTCCAATACCTCTACCACGATAAAGATCCGCTCCGCCGGGTAGAAGGTCCCGGCCATGTTCTTGTAGCCGCCGTAGTTGATGGCGGTCTTTCCCCCGATGGCCGCATCCACCATGGCCAGAAGACTGGTCGGAACGAGGAACAACCGGCACCCCCGCATAAACAGGGAGGCGGCGAAGGCGGCTAAATCACAGATCATGCCTCCGCCGATCCCGACGATCAGCCCGTCCCGCCCCAGGCCGGCCTCCAGAGCCTTGCGTACTATACGCCTGGCCCCGGGCCAGCTCTTGCTCTTCTCCCCCGGCGGCAGGACAACCCGTGCCAACGACGGAGTAATGTCATTGGACGGGACGCCGGTGACAGCCGGGACGCCGGCCGTGTTTCTGTCGAACACCAGGACCACACCGGAGTCCGCCGAAAGCCGGGACGCCTCGATCGACGAGGTGAAGTGGACATGGGAGGTGTAGTCCCCGAATCGGAAGCTCGCGGGATCGTTCATGAAACCTCACCCCCCAGCGCCCGAAACATGCCTACGAAGTCGGGAAAGGACAC
>CAZKCQ010000012.1:0-22662 GCA_964551205.1 uncultured Spirochaetaceae bacterium | reverse complement strand
CACGATCAAAGAGCTGAACATCCAGGTGGTGGAGTATCCCCTGTTCGTGAACGGCAAGCCCTACCCGGTGAGCATGTCCATGAGCGGAGAGGAGAAGGAGAGGCTCCGCCTGCTGATCAAGGACAAGAAGAACACCGTGAGTACCTCCGGTCTCAAGGAGGCGGACCTGCGGATGGTCTTCCAGCACTTCAAAGATCAGAAGATCCTCACCATCCATCAGTCGGCCAGGATGTCCACCATCACGGTCTCGGTACTTCAGAAGGTGAAATCCGAGCTGTCCGATATCGACATCGAACTGTTCGACACCCACCATATGATAGCCGCTTACTCAGTACAGGTCCTCCTGGCCGCTCGTGCCCTGCAGGCGGGCATGGCTTATCCCGATCTCATGGAAATGATGAAGCGCAACCGCAGCAACACGCGGCATGTGGGCTCGGTCTACGACCTGTTTTTCCTCCAACGCACCGGGCGCATCGGCCGGGCCAAAGCGATCCTGGGCACGGCTGTGAAGATAATCCCGCTGCTCGGTTCCTCCGAAGAGGCTGGGGTGCTGCGCAACATCGGCAAGGCCAAAACTTATCAGCAGGCCAATCAGAAATTCGTGGCCGCGATGGCGGAGGATCTGGAGGCCAGGAAGGCCCGCCGGGTGAGCGCGGTGATCAGCCGGATCGGTCCTTACGAGCGGGAAACCACTCATCTGAAAGAGCTGATCGAGCAGCAGGGCTGGGACGCGGAGGTTCAGGTCCTGGCCACCAACCACAGCGCCATGCCCCACGCGGGGCCGGATTTTTACGACCTGGGCTATACGGTGCATGAAGATTGAAGCCATCGGTGTCGCCGAGCTCAAGCGGTCGCTCAAATCCGCCGCTGACTATCTGAGCCTGAACACCGGCATCCTGGACAATCTGAACGTCTTTCCCGTGCCTGACGGGGACACGGGGATCAACATGCTCTCCACACTGAAACCGGCGGTGGACGCACTGCTGGCCGACGGAATCATCGCAGCTGCCGAGTCCGTCGGCAGCTGCGCCGAAGCCTGGGCACTGTTGAGTGAGCAGGCCAACAAACACAGCCGCGGCAACTCGGGGTTTATCCTGGCCTGCTTCATCCGGGGATTCTCCAAACGACTCGATGGTGCCGGGAAGATCACCGCGGAGCTGTTCCGGGGGGGATTCCACAGCGGTTCCTACGCGGCCCGTTCCTCCCTCCTGTCGCCGGTGGAAGGGACCATGGTCACCATCATCACGGCCATGGCCGAAGCCATGGGAGAGAGCGAATCCGGTGATATCGCGGAGCTTCTCAAATCCGCCCTGGATCGCGGCCGGGAAAAGATATTCGAAACGCCCCGCCTGCTGCCCGTGCTGGCCCGGGCAGGGGTGGTCGATGCCGGCGGCCTGGGCTTCATCTTCGTGGTCGAAGGCATGAGGCAGGGACTGATCGGCGGCGAACTGAAGAGCGAAAAAGAGCAGGACTACCGGTTCCAGCCGGACCCGAATATAGCAGAGACGGATGAGGGATCCCTGTGTTACCGCTTCTGCACGGAACTGACGGTGCAGAAGAAGGGGGAGTTACCCTGGCCGGAGCTCAAAGCTTTTTTGGAGCAGCGGGGCAACAGCATCGCTTTGGTCCAGGAAGAGGAATACATCAAACTGCATATCCACAGCAACGCACCGGAGGAGATCAGAGCCAGGATGGCCAAACACGGGACGATCCTGGCCTCCAAGGTCGACGACATGGCCGAGCAGATCAACGCGGGAGTTAAGATCCTTCCCGACCACGGGGCAACGAGCGTGCTGGCCGTTGTTCCGGGTTCCGGTTTCAAAGACATTTTTTACGACCTGGAGGCTGCAGCCTGTCTGCAGTACGGTGATCAACTGCCCTCCAGCGGGGAGATACTCGAATACCTGGAGGGGATGGACACTGAAAATATCATCGTCCTGCCCAATGAGAAGAACATCATCCCCGCGGCCATGCTGGCTCAAAAAAATTCGAGCAAGCAGGTTTTCCTGGTGCCCACTGAAAACGTAGTGCAGGGTATCACGGCTCTGTACGGTTTCAATGGGGAGGATTCACCGCAGCAGAACATCAGCAGCATGCGGGACGGCCTGGGTGTGGCCGTCTGCCTGAAGGTCTACCGCAGCAATCGGGATTCCCGCTACGGCGATGTGGAGATAAAGAAGGGAGACTTTTTCGTGCTTCGCGGAGAAGATATCCTGGCCGTGGACGCATCCCTGGTGCCGGCGGTGGAGCGCGGCTTGGCCGGACTCGAGTTCGGCGAAGCCGGATGTATATCCTTCTATTACAGTGACGCCTTCGATCAGTCCTGCAAGGCCGAGCTGGAACGGCTCATTCGGCGGCCGGAGAATCCTTTGGAAGTGGAGTTCCACTACGGCGGCCAGAGCGGCAGCCTGCTGATCGTGGCCGTGGAATGACGGTTGTGCCGGTATTCCGGCAGGCGCCCAGCCAGGGGGTGTATCTCTTGATGCTGTATTTCCTCTTTCTTCTGCTCATGCTGGTGGCAGGCTACCTCAGCGGTTCGGTGAATTATGCCATCATCGTTACCCGCCCGCTAAAGGGCCGTGACATCCGAGAGCTGGACAGCCACAACCCCGGGGCAGCCAACGTATTCCGCAACGTCGGACCCGCCTGGGGTCTGCTGGTGGGGCTGATGGACGCTCTGAAGAGTTTCCTTCCCATCCTGCTGGGTCGGCTGCTCTTCTTTTCCGGCGATACCTACGCCGATTTCTGGGCCCTCTTTCTGGTCGGCATGGCCGCGGTGCTGGGACACATGAAGCCGCTGTTCTACAACTTCAAGGGCGGCGGGGGGTTGGCCGCCGTGCTGGGGCTGTTCATCTTCTTCGTGCCCGTTGAGTACCTTCTGGCACTGCTGCTCGGAGGCGTGATCGTGCTCAAATTTTTCAAGGGCTTTTCGTACAAATTCGGGCGCTGGATACCGGTGATGTCGGTGGTTCTGACGCCCTTCATCGTGCTGCTTTCCAGCTTCATCCTGGACATTCCCCTGTTCGCCCATCTGTCCATCGGCGGACATCCCTGGTACGTAGTGGTTGGCTCCTTCGCCACCTCGACCTTCATGTTCTGCATGAACCTGCCCTTCCTGATCCGCACGGTGCGGGAGCACGGTTGACATGTAGCATTTATTGACATTCAATATTGAGGTCGGCATTGTGTTCAGATACACAATCAGGAGATTACCAATGAAAAAGTATAGATCCACTATTGTTCTTGCCATGCTGATTATTCTTTTCGTGACAGCCGCTGTGGGTGCTGAGTCGGAGGATATCCGGATCGTAGCCCCATACCTGGGTTACGTTGCCAATGTCTATAAGGATCATGGTCTAAACTTGGATGATTCCAAACTGATGAAAGGTCTATATTTCCAGTGGATCAATCCGGACCGATACCAGTGGAACACCTTCCTCTACCAGGCTTCGGACATCAACTACAGCACTCTATGGGGCGGGCATTTCATCTTCGATTACTATTTCGGCGTGCAGGAGCGGGGAAAATTCGTCGTCGGCACCGGCATCGAGTATATCCGCCTCGATATGGATGCTGGGGACAACTTACCAGCGCCAATAACCGCCTTCGAGATGCTGAACAATATCATCGTGCCCTACGCACGATTCGGCAGATATTTCACCTTCGGCAATGATAGGCTCAGCGTGTCCCTGCTGCCCTGGGCGGGTGTTCAGCCGCAGTGGGTTAGAGGAAATCTTTCTTCCGGTCCTCCGCTTTCGCTCGACGACCCGACAGACGATTACCAGTCTTTCGGAATCGCCGGGATAAATACCAGCGTTTCCATCTTCCACTTCATCACTGTCGATGCAAAGTACCGCGGAACCTTCAACGCCGACGACTATTTTTCCACGGTGGACAGCATGGTCAATGTCTTTTTCACCAGACACTGGGGACTGTCCTACCGGTTCAAATACGGCGAGACCAGCTCGGGATCCACCAGCTACCATATCGGGGGTATTGCCTACGTCTTTTAAAGAGCACCTCTAAAGGGCACCCCGGCCGGATTGATCGAACCCAGCCGATCTGTATAATGGGGCAGAGAGGACTACAAGATGGAAGTTGATGAAATGAGAGCCGTGCAGGGAAAGTTCAAGCAGGGATTGGAAAAACTCGAGTTCATAAAATCCTGCCTGGCCAAGTTCAAAAAACAAACCGACCTCGATGTGGAAGTGGATCAGCTGGATAAACGGGAAGGGGTTCTCACCTTCTGGTTTGCCGGTACCCGTTACTACGTGAAGATCCGTCTGACTGACCGGGGTGTCGACAACATCGGCACGGACTACAACGTCGCGGTCGGCTGGCTGGACTGGGGACGATTCGGCGCGGGAGGGAACCGGGAAGCGCCGGAGCAGTCCAACTACTTCGACGAGCGGGGAATTCTCTGCGAAGTGGAGAAGGAAGAGTTCTACTGCAACTTCCAGAACTGTGAGGAGGAAAGGCTGCGCAAGGCGATGCTCTACAAAATTCAGCGCCTGGTCGGCCGGACCATCACCGTAAACAATGCCCTGACACTCTAAAGCTCCTCCAGGTGGCAGGTGTCGTTCAGGCTCACCAGCGCAAACCCACCTTCCCGGACGGAAATGCGATTGATCGCGCAGGGCTCCTGACCCAGATCCCAGAAGCGGTCATTTCCCAGGCCCAGAACTCCCAGCAGGATCAGCCGGTTCATCACGGTGTGGGCCACCAGAACGATCGTCGCCTCTCCGTGCTCCCGAACCAGTTCCCGGACCGTCTCCATCCCCCGATCCCGCACGACCTGGAGGTCCTCCCCCGCAGGGATCCGGGCCGCCTGGGGTGCGTTGTACCAGGCATCCAGCTTTTCGGGCCAGCGCTCCCCCACCTGCCGGGGGGTCAGTCCCTGCCACTGACCGTAGTCGATGTCGATCAGACCGTCGTGGAGCCGAACCGTCAGGCCATGGAATCCGGCGATCTTGGCGGCCGTTAACGCAGCCCGGGAGAGGGGACTGCTGTAGACGGCGGCGGGCTTCGGCTCCCGGGCCAAGCGGCGCGCCGTGGCTTCGGCCTGGGCGATCCCCATGCGGTTCAGCGGCACATCGGCGCGGCCGCGGAATCGCTCGATCCGGTTCCACTCTGTCTGGCCGTGGCGCACCAGGATAATGCGGGTCACGGCTACCCCGTCCGCTCCAGAAGCTGATCCTCTTCTCCCAACCTGCCGTACAGGAGGGGGGACTGCGGATCGTGCAGGCGGCGGCGCCGGAGCGCGGTCTGGTAGTTGCTGTTGGCGTAGCAGTACAGGCAGTGATGCGTACAGGTGTCGTAGGCCCCGATATCCGCGCTCTCCACGCAGAGGCAGGAATCCCGCTGGGACCTGTCCTTCCTCCCCCTGAACTCCTCTCCGCTGATCTGCGAGATCAACAGATCGTCAATGCACCTGCCCGCCGGAACCCCGGCGGAGACCATCTCGGCGGAGGCGCAGCTGGTCAGTTGGATGTCCAGCGGTGCGGCTACGGCCTGCAGGCTCTGGACCAGGTCGGTCTTCCCGGCTGGAGTGACCTCGGTCAACTCGAAGGAGGCCAGGTTCCGCCGGCACTTGTTGTACATCGTGAGAAAGCTGACG
Organism: uncultured Spirochaetaceae bacterium; assembly: GCA_964551205.1. Taxonomy (GTDB): domain Bacteria; phylum Spirochaetota; class Spirochaetia; order SZUA-6; family DRHE01; genus JAFGQJ01. The sequence goes on along the minus strand of CAZKCQ010000012.1, from coordinate 17,045 downwards.
ATGCAGCGCCGGGTCGAGCCGGCCAGCTCCCGGGCCAACCCTGCGAACAGGCGCAGATGCACGGATGTCGAATACTCGGGGGTGAACAGAATCGGATCGTAGCGCCAGACCACCCGCTGCGGACCCAGGCGCCTGGCCAGGGTGAGGAAGGTGCGGAGGACCCTCTTCTTGTCGGGAAGGTTGCGCTCCAACTCAGGCCCGTAGCCGGTCAGGGTAAACAGGAAGTAGAAGGGAATGCCGGAATCCTCCAGCTCCCCGAGGTGCCCGGCCAGGGCGGTCGGGTTCTTGGTCCAGAAGACAATGCAGCGGGTTTTACCGGCGGATATCGGTACGTGATAAACCAGCCGGGTGTTCACCGGATTTCGAACCAGCGCGTAGCCCTCCTGCAGCCGTCTGAGCAGCCAGGGAGTGTAGAAGGCGGGGATGTCGGTTCTTCTGCTGGCGCTGACTATCATTGGCTTGAGGCCCGCGGCTCCCGATTCAAAACTTCAGCTTGGGCAGGGGCAGCTTCTCCAGCTGGGATTCCAACTGTGATTTCACCGCGTCCGTGGCCTGTTTCTGGGTGTCGGCGATCCGGCCCAGGCGGTGGAGCAGGCCGTCGGTCAGTGGCGCGAGGAGTTTGAACAGCGCCAGGAACAGTAGCTCTGCCCCCAAATTGATCTTCAGAAAAAAGGTGACGAGGAACAGGCAGAACCAGAGCAGGTTGCCGGAGGGAATCAGGGCAAGGAGGAGGGCAATGGAAACACCGGCGGCAACCTCTCCGGCACGGCTGTTGGCATTGACGGCGACGATCAAGGTGGCGATCCACTTGACGAACATGGCGGTTTCTCCTCTTGTGAGGATCATTATATCCATATTTGTATGTTGAACAAAGCAAGGCTGTCGTTTTATCCTTAACTCAAGCGGTAAAAGACGCACATCATGAGAGCCTACCAATCCTTGTCCGACGAGGCCTTCCGCACTTATCTGAACCGGAGAATCGGGGATCTGATGACCCTGGCCGTATACGTAAGCAAGAATGCCTCCGGCAAGGGATGCTTCACCCGGCCTCTGCTGGCGGACCTGCTCTCCGAGGCGACCAAGATAGAGGAGCTGCTGGACGCCTACGGGGTGAAGAACAACCGGCGCTGGTTCCCCCTCCGCCAGGCCGTAGCCCCGATCAAGCTGTTCTCCAACGTGAGTTACATCCTGATCCATATCCTCCGTTTCCTGCCCAACTACCGTTTACTTCCGATCGACGAGGATTTCCCAAAGGCCACCGAGAAGGCGTTGTCTTTTACCTGCTCGATTCTCGTGAAAAGCAACGAAGCCCTGATCCGGCAGGCCAGGAAACTGGGCCTCGAGATTCCCGAATCGGTGCCTGCCCTGGAAAGCTTCGGGGATGGGCTGCTCAACGGGCATCTTGCCTCGGATCGCCCGAAGCAGAAGGTCGCCTCCCCGGAGGAGACGGTGGTGTATCTGGCCACGGCGTTTCTTAACCTCGCCGGACAGAGCACCTTCCTGCACGCCGTGCAGAACCAGCACATCGACAACTACGCCGACTGGATCCCCGATCCCGTCAGCGAGGAACGGCTGCGCAATCTGGAGGAGATGTTTCACAACCTCCAATCCCTCTACGACACCCATATCTCGGATTCAAACGTGGAAACCCTGGATGAAGATCTGCCGGTGCTGCGCGGACACATCACGGTTATATACCATTTATTGGAGACAGCAACGGCCATCACCCACTACTGCGAGCGGCACATCCTCAGCTTTTCCTCCCATCCGAAGGCTTCTCAGCGCGGTTTGATCGATCCCAACAAACTGCTCGACGTCCTGATCCACTATTCAGTGGCCTTCGCCAGCCGATATATCACCAGGACCCGCAGCCTCTGCCACGAGATGCTCAGGCGCTACGCGATCCAGGGCCGAATCACCGTTCCGGCGCCTCGCTATCGGGGGTTTCACGTCCGCCCCTCGACCCTGGTCGCCAAGATCGTCAGCCACTACGGCAGCGACGTGCAGATGAAGCTGGCCGGAGAGACCTACAACGCCGGGGTAACCCTGGATCTGTTTCGGGCCAACGAGAAGATCAACGCCGGAAAGAAGCGCTGGCTGAGAGCGGAGGTGCACAAGCTGGGACCGAACTACCGCCCGGGGGACGCGGGCGACTCCGGCGGCAAGGACAAAGACAGAGAGAGGGCCGAGCTCATGGAAAAGCTGGTCCACAGAGCCATTCAAGCTCTGTTCTCCCAGAACAAACTCGTCCTCTATGAGAGGAACATTCCCCTGATCGAGATCAAAGCCCTTCCGGAGGAAACGGCCGCCGAGTACATCACCCGTGCGCTGATCCAGCTGCTCACAATGGGAAAGATCGATGTGGTCATGGATATCAACGTGACCTTCCTCGGGGATCAGCGGGTGCTGCAGGATATCAGGCTTCTGGCCGACAACGGTTACGGCGAGGATGACTTCGGCAACAACCTGCCCCTGCCGGAGAAATTGTCCTACCTGAGGCGTTGACCGGCTGCGCGGGTATCATCGATCAGTTATAAAAACCGACCGCCACGGACCTCATAGATCCGCCCGGGCCCGTACGATCCGGTAGGCCTGGTCCGGGTCCTCCACCTCGGCCAGGAGGATCTCCGTCTGACAGTCGATACGCTCCACGATCTGCTCTGCGGAGTATGACACCTGGTGAGCCTCCAACACCTCACGGCCCAGCCTGCTCAGCACCCCGGCTCTAACCTGCCGGATGCCGAGCCGAACAAGCAGCAGGGCGGCGGCCTTGCCCACGATCTTGTCCTCCAGCCGAAGGGATTCGGGCCGGTAGGATGAGGTGTCCAGGAACTGCTCCAGCTCGAACAGCGGATAAAGCCACTTGCCGATGCTGGAGAAAACCTCCCGCTCCTCGTGATAGGCCCGGAGGGACACCTCAGCCCTCATCGGGGCGTCCGGACGATCCGGTTGATTCATCGGAATGCCCGCGTCGGGAAGGAAAGGTCGGTTCATGGAAGAGTCCTCACTATCGTCTCTCGGCATGGTGCATCCCGCAGTCCTGGTACCACCTTCTGCCCTGCCGGCTCAGGAGCTGCTCCGCCTCTTCGGGTCCCCAGCTCTGCGGTTCATAGATGACCAGGGGCGAAGCGGAGGGTTGCTCCCAGGAGACCAGAATATCGTCGATCAATGCCCAGGACAGCTCGATTTCATCCCCTCGGGCAAAAAGAGAGGCGTCCCCCTGCAAGGCGTCCAACAGCAACCGCTCGTACGCTTCGGGCAGCACGTCGTGACCGAAGTCATCGGCGTAGTGGAAATCCATGTCCACCGAACGGGTCCGCATGCCCGCCCCGGGCTGTTTGGTTTCGAAACGCAGGTGAATGCCCTCATCGGGCTGGATACAGAGGGAGAGGATGTTCGGGGTAATGCTCTGCTCCGCATCGGCTGGAAACATCAGGTGGGGAACCCCCTTGAACTGGATGGCGATCTCGCTGGTCTTCATCTTCAGCGACTTGCCGGAGCGCAGGAAGAAAGGCACCGCCTGCCAGCGCCAGTTGTCGACGAACAGCTGCAGGGTGGCGTAGGTCGGCGTCTTGGAGTTCTGATCCACTCCCGGCTCCAGCAGATAGCCCCGGTACTGGGCCCGCACCGACTCGGTCCCGGGGCGCAGGGCCCGCAAAACCTTGACCTTTTCATCACGCAGGGCGTCGGCGTCGAACAGAGAGGGCGGCTCCATGGCGGTGAGGGTCAGAAGCTGGAGCAGGTGGTTCTGAAACATATCCCGCAAAACCCCGGCCTTGTCGTAGTACCCGGCCCGGTGCTCCACCCCGACACGCTCGGCCACGGTAATCTGGACGTGGTCGATGAAGTTCCGGTTCCACAGAGGCTCGAAAATGGCGTTGGCGAAGCGCAGGGTCAGGATATTCTGCACCGTCTCTTTTCCGAGGTAGTGATCGATCCGGTAGATCTGGTGTTCCTGGAACACCGAATGTACCTGCTCGTTCAGCCGGCGGGCGCTGGCCAGATCTCTGCCGAAGGGTTTCTCGATGACGATCCGCCGCCAGCCAGCTTCTGAATCGTTCAACCCGGCCCGGCCGAGCTGGTCCACGATCGGCGGGTACAGATTCGGAGGTGTGGCCAGATAGAACAGCGCATTGTCCCGGGCCAGCAGCTTGCCTATATCGGCATAGGTCTTTGGATCGTCGTAGGCGCCGGCAAGGTAGGTGATCCGGTTCTCAAAGCCGGGCCATAAGTTGCAGATCTGAGGTTTCAGCCGGGCATAGCTCTGCACGCCTTCGAAGATGCGGCTCCGGAACTCCGAGTCGCTCATGGCGCTGCGGGCCACTCCGATAACCCTGGTCCCTTCAGGCAGAAGACCTTCACAGGACAGGCTGTGGATGGCTGGGATCAGCTTTCGGCCGGTCAGGTCGCCCGATGCCCCGAAGATCACGACCGTAGCAGGCGGGGGTTTTCTCAAACTCATCTGCATCCCGGGATCCACACGCTTCGATCTACGAACCTTTCACAGGCCATATCATCAACCTCCGAATTCGGACAGCAGCCGTTCGAGATCCGCGGGAACATCCGTTCCCAGGTTGATGCGGATCACCCTGCGCCGATTGTCCTTCAATGCCTGCTTGTCCCCCAGAGCCTGGGCCATTTTGAGAATGCCGAAGCTCACCGCCGACGGTTCCCGCCCGGCTTTATCCGGGATTGCAGCGTCCCGCCCCGGCGTATTGGTGAATTGTATGAATAGCCCGGCACCGCCGTCTCCCTTGTGCAGCTGACCGGTGGAGTGCAGAAAACGGGGACCGTAGCCTACGGTGGTGGCGACACGGCAGCGGTCCCGAATCCGAACGCGCAGCTGCTGCAGCCGGGCGCTGGTCGCCTCGGTTGGCTTCACATAGGCCTGCAAGCACACGTAGTCTCCCGGTCCGGCCTGACGGAGAAACTCATCCAGCACCCCGCCCTCGGGAGCCTCGGCCCGGTCCTCGGGGAGCGTACCGGTTTCTGAGTAGGCCTTCATCATCTCTCGGGCCCGCACCTTGGCGCTCTCCACATTGGGCTGGTCGAAGGGATTGATTTCCAGGAGGTGGGCGGCAACCGCGGTGGTCATCTCCCAGAGGAAGAACTGAGCACCCAGATCGTAGAGGTCTTGAAGATCGATGCGCACCACCGGGTGTCCTGCCCGCTCCAGGGCTCCCAGGGCCGCGTTCAGCTCATCCGCGCCTTTCAGTCGAAGCTGCACGAACAACCGATCCGGACCGTAGATATCCGCGGCTCCCGGGGGCTCCCCTATCACCGGAATGATCCCCCTGCCCTCCTTTCCCGTGCTTTCGGCGATCAGCTGTTCCACCCAATCGCCGAAGCTCTCCAAGCCCGGGGAGGTGAAGATCGTGAGCTTGTCGCGCCGCGATCCTGCGGCGTCAGCCGAAGCCAGCTGCCCCAGGACCGCCCCGAGGAGGGCACAGGGATCGGCACTCGAGAAACCGTGGCCGGCCTCTCCACTGCCTGCCCTGTCACCACCCGCCGCGTTCTCCGCCGGGCTTTCGCCGCAGCCCGGATCACCGCAGCCGCAGGCCGCCAGGGTCGCCCGCTCCAGAAGCCGCGGCAGATCGATCCCCAGCAGGGCCGCGGGGACCAAGCCGAAGTAGGACAGGGCGGAGTAGCGGCCGCCGATATCGGGATCGTTGAGGAAGGTGTCCCGGAACTTGTACTCCCCGGCCAGATCGGTAAGCTTGCTTCCCGGATCGGTGATGGCCAGAAAATGCTCCCCGGCGTGCTCCGCCCCAACGGCTTCCTCAGTACGGTTGTAGAAAAACTTGAAGAAGGACAGGGTTTCCACGGTGCCCCCGGACTTGGTGGATACGATGAACAGTGTCGTAGCAAAATCGAGCTCTTCGGCGAAGGAGAGGAGGAACTCCGGATCCGTGCTGTCGATCACCGAAACGTCCAGGTAGCCCTGAGCCGGACCAAAGGTCCTGCTGAACACCTCCGGGGCCAGGCTGGACCCGCCCATGCCCAGCAGAACGGCTCTCCGATACCCGGCCGCCCGGAGCTCATCGGCCAATCCTGTCAACCTTGCGACGCTCTGCTTCGACAGCTCGGCGCTCCGCAGCCAGCCCAAACGGTTGCTGATTTCGGCGGGCTCGGGTTTCCACACGGTGTGGTCCTGCGACCAGATCCGCTGGATCACCCGCTGTTCGGTCATCCGCTGCAGCGCGGCATCAACCACCTGTTTGTGCTCGCCCAAATTGACTTTGATCATTCTCGCTCTCCTCTCTGGTGCTGTTCCCGATGCAGATGCGCCTGCCCGATGCAGATACGCCTGCCCTTTGAAAAAGTAGTCACAGCGCCGGGCAAAGGTCAAATGGGTGTAGCCACGATCCCGGCCGGATCATCCGCCGTGGCCCGGTCTGTGGCTCACCCTCAGCGCTCCCCCTTGGTGTAGGCCTCTCCCAGCTTTGCCGGGGCCAGGAGCCGTCGGTGGTCCTTGCGCAGTCCTCCGGCCAGGAGGACGGCCAGGGTGGCCAGGTAGGGCATCATGGCCAGAAAGTTCGGAGGCACACCGATCGGTTGTAGCAGATACTGAAGCACGAAGATACAGCCGAACAGGAAGGCGCCCAGGAAGGCGCGCAGCGGATTCCACAGGGCGAATATGGTGAGGGCGATGACGATCCAGCCGCGGCCGCCGGTAAGCCCTTCGGTCCAGGACTTGCTGTAAACCAGGGACAGGTGAGCTCCGGCCATCCCGGCCAGGGCGCCTCCCAGAAGCACGCAGAGATAGCGTATTCTGGCCACGTTGACCCCCTGAACTTCTGCGGCCGCCGGGTTCTCACCGACCGATCGGATCTCGATGCCCCAACGGGTGCGCGCCAGCAGGATCCAGAGCAGGATTCCCAGGATGACAGCCAGGTAGAACAGAGGATCCTGGGAGAAGAGAATGCGCCCCAGCACCGGGATATCCGCCAGTCCCGGGATCGGCAGCGTGCTCAGCTTGCTGGGAAGGGGGCGGCCGATAAAGGGCCTGCCGAACAGGCCGCTGACCCCCAGGCCCAGCATGGTCAGGGCCAATCCGGAGACCACCTGATTGGCCTTGAGCGTAATGGACACGAAGGCATGGATCCCCCCGGCCAACGCACCGGCCAAAAAAGCGGCCAGCAGGCCGAACCACGGACTTCCCGTGGTCAGGGTCACGGTGAAGGCGGTCATGGCTCCGATGGCCATCATGCCCTCCACGCCCAGGTTCAACACACCGGATCGCTCAGTAACGATCTCTCCGAGGGTTCCCAGCAGAAGGGGGGTTCCGGCGATCAGGGTGCGGATCAGTGTCGATACGATAATGCTTCCCATCCGCTACGACCTCCTTCCCCGAATGACCACAAGGCGCTTGTTTACGAAGGTGTCCCCCATGATCAGAAAGAACAGCAGCACCCCGTTGAATACGTGAACCGTGGCCGCGGGCAGACCCAGGGAAATCTGGATGGCGTCTCCCCCGACCAAAATCCCAGCGAAAAACAGGGCGGAGACGATCGACGCCAGCGGGTTCAGCTTGGCCAGCCAGGCCACGATGATGCCGGTAAATCCGTAGCCGGCCGAAATGACCCCCGGATAGGTCAGATGATGATGGATTCCGGCTGTCTCCCCCACCCCGGCCAACCCGGCCACTCCGCCACTGATCACCATCAGTATCACGGTGGTTCGGAAAAAGTCGATGCCGGCGTAACGGGCCGCCTCGGGATTCTCCCCGACCACCCGCAGCTCGTAGCCGAACTTCGTGGAGTGGACCAGGACGAAGAGGATCACTGCACAGGCCAATGCGATGAGCAGGGTCAGGTAGTGGATGCGGGTTCCCGGGATCACGGCCAGGGTGGCCGCGGCGGGCAGATCGTCGGTGTAGGGAAAGCCCTGCTGGGTGGCGCCCTTCCACGGTCCCACGATGAGCAGGTTCAGAAACTCCGCGGCTACATAATTGAGCATCAGGGTGGAGATGACCTCATTGACCCCGAAGCGCACCTTGAACAGTGCGGGGAGCGCGCCCCAGACAGCCCCGCCCAGAAAACCGACCAGGAACATCAGGGGAATCACCATCCAGCCGGGCAGCCGCGTTCCCAGATTCAACCCGATCCAGGTCGCACAGATCGCCCCCATCAGCAGCTGACTCTCCGCCCCGATATTCCAGAACTTGGCCCGGAAGGCCAGGGTCAGCCCGGATCCGATGAGGATCAGGGGAATCGCCTTGGTGATGGTCTCCGAGATCCCGTAAAAGCTGCCGAAGGATCCTGCCAGGATCTTCCAAAGGGCGAAGAGAGGATTCACCCCCTTGACCGCGAAGACAACTCCAACCGCGACGAATCCGGCCAGCAGGGAGAACAGCAGCACGGCGAGCTGGCGGCCGGTGGAGGTCTGATGCCGGGGCACCAGACGCATCGAGATGCTCACTCCAAGCCTCTGCCCGCATCCGCAGGCATAGGGTCCGCTCCTCCGCCGGCTATCTCGGGCATGGAGCCCGCCATCATCAATCCGATATTCTCCATGGTCGCCTGTGCCGTAGATACGATCCCCATGAACCGGCCCTCATACATCACCGCGATCCGGTCGCAGAGCTCGAAGATCTCCTCCAGATCCTCTGAAACCAGGAGGACCGCCAAACCCTCCCCCCTCTTTTCGAGAAGCTGCCGTCGGATGTACTCGGTGGCACCGACATCCAGACCGTAGGTGGGATGGGCCGCAACCAACAGCACCGGCTGACCGGAGATCTCCCGTCCCAGGATAAGCTTCTGAATGTTTCCTCCGGACAGATTCTTGACCGGGGTATCTATGGTGGGAACGCTGACGTTGAACCGCTCGATGATCGCCGAGGCGTACTTGCGGATACTGCCGAAGTTGAGAAACAGGACACGGGAGAACAAGCGCTGCCGGTGCTGCTTCAAGACAGCATTCTCGTACACGAACAGATTAGGCACGATGCCGAAGCGGATCCGTTCTTCCGGCACGTGGGAAATGCCCCGGCTGGCCACGACCCGGGCCGTGGCATTGGTGATGTCCTGCCCGCCTAACAGGACCTCTCCTTCGCTCGCCCTGCGCAAACCGGTGATAGCCTCGACCAGTTCCCGCTGCCCGTTTCCCGAAACTCCGGCAATCCCGAAGATCTCGTTCCCGAAGACCTGAAAGCCGACACCCCGCACGGCGACCTGCTGCCGATCCCCCGGCACGACCAACTCCCGAACCTCCAGGACCAGCTCTCCCCGTTTGAGCGCGGGCCTTTCGATCCGGAAGATGATCTCCCGGCCGACCATCATGCGGGCCAGCTCCCGTTTGTCCACGTCTTTGGTTTCCGCCTTCCCGGCGACCTCTCCCTTGCGCAGGACCATAACCCGGTGGCAGATGGAGAGGATCTCCTCCAGCTTGTGGCTTATGAAGATCACCGAATGCCCCTCCGCGCTCATGCGGCGCAGGATCACAAAGAGCTGCTCGGTTTCCTGGGGGGTGAGGACGGAGGTCGGCTCATCCAGGATCAAGAGATCCGCCCCTTTGACCAGTGCTTTTACTATCTCCACGCGCTGCTGCTCCCCGGCGGACAGCTGCCAGATCCGCTCCTGGGGGTTGATCTTCAGGCCGAAGCGTTCCCCGAACTCCGAAAGCCTGCGCGCTACGTGGCGTGAGGGGGAGAGGAAGGGGGCATCGCTCAATCCCAGGGCGATGTTCTCCGCCACCGTGTGGTTCTCTATGAGCATGAAATGCTGGTGGACCATACCGATGCCCAAGCCGATCGCATCCCGGGGGCTTTGGATGCCCACCGGCTGGCCGTTGATGCGGATCTCTCCCGAGTCCGGGGCGATCAATCCGTAGAGGATATTCATCAGGGTGGTTTTGCCCGCCCCGTTCTCCCCGAGCAGCCCCAGGATCTCCCCCGAACCGATGCGCAGATTCACCCGCTGATTCGCTCGGATGGTGTGGAAGCTCTTGGAGATGTCGATCATTTCGAGCAGATCGATCTTGGGCATGATGTTCTGACTGTACCGGACTACGGTGCTTGTAGCAATCCCGCGCCGGTTCATGATGGTGGCAAGGAGTCGACCGCTGCGGACACCCCTCGGCCGGGCGGCGAAGCGTCGCACCTCTCTCGACCGCACAGCGAAATGTAGTACCGCCCCCTCCACCGTCCGCATCGCCGGGCTATGTATTTCCGGTGCTCCGTGATAGGATGAAGAAAACGAGCAAAGGAGGATCGATCATGGAATTAAACAAAGAAACCAGGCAGCGCTATCAGAGCAGAATGCTGGAGGCGATGAAGGACCAGGGAAACGCCAAGCTCAACTGCGATTTTTTCGCCAAGAGGCTCGGCATCTCCAAAGATTACGTTCTGATGCTCATGAGATCTATGGCCGAGCAGGGATTGGTTGAATTCGAGGAGGCCAAAAGGGCCCCCGAAAAAAAATCCTGGATCCGCCAAAAACCAGCGGAATAGGCGCAGGAATAACCGCCGCATAGCTGCAGGTTCCCGACCCGGTGCCCTCTCTGCCTTCTCCCGGAAATAGAAAAAGCAAAAAACTCGATTTATTCCGGAAATAAATTTGTCAATTCCCGACTGCCGGTTTATGATGATGCTCACAACTAAAAGAGAAGTGGAGCATGAAACCGGCTAATGTTCTTGGTTTCGGGCTTCTGCTCCTGCTGTTCCTCCCAGGTCTTGCCGCTTCCGACGAGCCAGAGCCGTTCAGTCAATTCCCTGAAATACAAACCTTCCCGCAGCTGCTGTACGTCGGTCAGCCGGCCGAACCGGAGCTTCCGCTGCATTCGCCGGACCTGCAGTCGGCGGCTTGGCTGACCGCGGACATCGCCGAGTGGGAACAGAATCGGCTCTTGCGCTGGGTCCGAGACGGCTGGCTGCAGAGCCTGCCCCAACCCGAGCTGGGTGCGTTCATCGAAGAAATCCGGAGGGTACATGAACTCTATCTGTTCGCCACCGGGGAAAGAGGAACGCTGCTCCGTGACGATCGGGGCGATCCCCTGGCCCTCGAGAGTGCCGGGGCTGAAACGGACTATCTGAGTTGGCAGGTGCAGCTGGGAGCCTGCATGGAGGAGCTTCTCCGGCAGTGGGAAGGAGAGGTTCAGGTTGTCTACCAGGAGCTGTTGACATCCCTGGACTCCCTGGACCGCCCCGGGTTGCAGACCCAGGCCACCGCCTCCTTGAGCGAGTATACGGCGGAGGTGCATCGGGAGTTCGAGCGCCTGTACCGCCAGGCGGAGAGTCAGTTCATTCGTCTCAGGCTGCAAGGAAACACCGGTGCTGAATCGAAGGATCCCGGTCCCGAAGAGGCTAACGCACTGGCCCAGAATCTGATCGCCTGGACACAGGCGGAGCTCAGGCACGCCGACGTCTTGCCAGAGGCGGATACCCAGAAAAGCTCTGAACATCAACAGCTTCCGGTCGTGCTGGACGCGCAGACCTGGCGGGAGGATTTTTCGCGGGCGTTTGAACGGGGAATCGAAGCCTGGAATCGGGCGGAGCAGGGTCTGTTCCGGGAACGGATCCGCTGGGAGGAGGAAGCCCGCAGCCTCTACGGTGAGACCGAACAGGCCTGGCAACAAGCATACCTGGAATTCGAGGAGGCTCGGGAACGCTGGATCGAAGGCATGCAGAGTAACCTGGAAGCGGGCCTGTCTTCCTGGGAGCGAGCTGAATCCGAGTTTCTCCTGGACTACCAACGCCAGACCGGCGAGCTGGCCGCCCAATCCCGGGAACAGATAGATCAGCTGGATCGGGAATTGGGAACCCTACTCTCCCTCTACAGTCAGCACATCGACATCATCGAGATAAGTGAAATAAACATAGAACGTCTCCAGAAAGAGATTTCCGCACTGGCAGAAGAGGGTAACCCGGATCGCCTGGACACGCTGCAGCTGTTGCGGGAAGAACTGATCTACTGGCGGGGAGAGTACGGCGACGGGGGTGTGCTCGGGCAAAGCCGACAAGCCCTTGCCGAGGCCGAAACCGCCCTCCTCCATCTGGAAGAACAGATCCGCGCATTCGGCGCCGATCTGTGTCCGGCTAATGAGCTGCAGCGGGAGATCGCTCGCCTTGAATCGGAGCTGCTCTACCTGGCCGAACAGATGGACTGCACTGCCGACCAGGAGATCCCCGAGAGCATCGCTACCCAACTCCTGGAAGCCCACCAACGTATATCCACAACTCTGGAGTCGCTTCGCCGGCTCGAGCCCTCTGTGCAGCTCGAACCGGTCTACCTCGGGTTGAAGGAAAAGGAGCTGGACCTGCTCAATGCGCGGCAGCTTACGCTTCAAGCTTGCGAATCGTTGGAGGTATCGGTTGCCGAGGTCGAAAATGCCCTTGCAGCCAATATGGCCGCGTTGGAAGCCTCGATTGGAGAAATATTCGATATCCTGCCGGCAGTCGGCTATTCAGCCCCCGGTGATGAACTCGGCGTCGACCTGCTCACCGATTTCTCGGCGGTCGCGGATGCCGATTTCGCCGCTGCACTGGAGACCTACTTCTCCGGGAAAACTGAGGGATTATCGGAGAGACTCTCCAGGGATGTCACGATTTGGCTTACGGCTATGAACGATCTGGAGGGGGGTTGCCAGACTGCACTGCGCAGCTTCGGATTGGCCTACTACTACGATCCGGAGGTTCAGGACGCCGTCGATCTCCCGATCCTGCGCAATCCGAATGTCTCTGTACTTGTCGAGGAGTATCTTGAGCTGGGACCGGAGACCAGGCTGGTCTGGTTCCAAGACGGAAAGCTCGTTCAACGCGAAACGTTCTACTCACCGTACAACCTGCTCCCGGAAGATTATCTGGCCAAGCAAGCCGCCGAAGCTTATCGGGAGGTGCAATCAGACGCCGATACGAGCCGCCTGTACACCTACTTCAAGGCCATGCTCGTCTCCGGGCATTTCACCCCCGGCCCCGACTTCCTCCGGGATGACCTCACAGACCTTGCCTACCGCTATATAGAGGACAAGGCGAGGAGTCTGCAGCACGATTGGGAGACTGAGTGGTGGCGCTTTAAATGGTGGAGGGCCGATGAGATCGAGTCGCTGCGCAAGAAAATCGCGCCCCTCCAGGCCAGCGGAGCCGAGGAACGGGCGGAAATCGCCACCGGGATCGAGCAAAGCTGCCGCCTGCGGACCGACCTGCTCGGCTGGATCGGCAAGCTCGAGTTCCTTACCGGCCGGACCGGGGATCAAGGTACGGGCCGGGAATCCTTCTTCTCCGCCCTGGAAAAGATAGTCTCCGCGGAGGAACCGCTCCTGAGGATCCTTGGCGAGGCTTTCGACAGTCTTGACCCGGCTCAACGGACCGACAATGTGTCGGCGTTGACGGGCATAGATATATTGCTGGATGATGAGCTGGAGCAGCACAGGACGGCGATCTCCGAAGCGGTATCTGCCCTGTCCAACGGACGCGATCTGGACCTGGAGACCTATCTGCGCTGTCTCTACGATCCCGGGAGCGACGAGCAGGCGTTGACCGCGGCCATCTCCGGTCTGTTCTCAAATCCCACCTTCAGCGAGGATGCCTACCGCGAGGCGGAGCTGCACTACGCCCGGCTGCTCCAACCATCGACCTCGGAGGGGCGATTCCGGCAATTATCGGAAATTGCAGGTGCCCTGTACGGATTGATGGAGCATCGCCTGGGTCTCCTCCAGGATCGGGCTCAACAGGATCTCCAGCTGCAGCTGCGCCGGATCCGCGATCAGCGCATCCTCTGGGAAACTAATGCCGGCGAACTGCTGGCGGCGGGTCTGGAAGAATGGAGCGCCGGGGCAAGGCGGATCAACGAAAACCACGATCGCTGGCTGGGGCAGTTCACCGAGGAGTATGAGGAGAAGCAGCGGCTGTGGGACAGCCGGTACATGCTGTTTTCCCGTAATCGCAAACAGTGGGTCGAATACAGCACCGAAAACGCCGTATCCGCCGCCGCGCAGTCGGTGGCGCGGCAGCTGAACGTGGATGCGGACCGATTGATCGGGGAAATCCAGACCATCACCATCCCGGAAATGGTCAGCCGGGTATCGGATTTGGCTTCCCTGGTCGGCAGAGCCTTTCCGGGGCCGGGGCTCACGGAAAATCTGCAGGATGCCCTTGCCGTTGACCTTTCCCCCGACTTCCACCCTGTTGCTCGGGCGATCTATCTGCCGGATGTCCAGCCAAGAGGGACGGCCGACCTGTTGGCCGAACAACTGGCCGGGGAGATCGGGGAGGAGATCTACAGCCGGATCAGCCTGGCCACGGCCCTGCAGATGCGGGTATACATCGAAGATGCCGAGGGATCCATACATGACAGGATTGCCGAGGCAAACCGCAGCATGGAGGATAATCTGTCCGATCTGATGCAGGGAAGCGGCTACCGCAGGAACGGTTCCCTATTCAACCGTTCGTCGGTAATCGACAACACCCTTTTCGGGGGTCTGGAGGACGAAAACCAGACCGTGCCGGCGTATCGGCACTTCGTCGCCCCCGACTTCGACGCGGGGGTGGATCTCAGCAGAGCTTCTCTGGAGGGTCGCTCCGGGGAGTACATCCAGGAGCTTGCCGTTCGGGCTCAGGAAAATCTGTCGAGGTACCTGGAGCTGATCTTCGGCCGTTCCGATGAAGTTCGATCCACTTGGGATTGGCGGGGTATCAACGCCGAGTTCAAGGACTACTTCAACGCCCGGACCGCCTCGTTCCGGACAGCCAAGGGATTCGACAGAAAAGAAGGAATTTTTCATGAAGTGGACGGCTTGTTCCCCTATCACATCGGCTACGAACCGATAATGCGAAGTGATGCTCCGGAGTTAGTTCAGGAACCCGGCTACGGCGAGCTCGGAGTGATCATGGAAGCCTACTTCCGAAACGAGGCCCGGCAGGCGCGGGGATTGTCTATGCTCTCCGTGCCCTGGTACAACCTGCGCATGTGGGATGACGATTCGGACAACGACGGCGAGTCGGACAGCTGGTTCGAAGCACCCAGCGCCCGGGACGCGGTAGACCTGGCGGTGAAAATTGCGGCGTCCGCCACGGGCAATGTCTGGGTGGCTGCAGCGATCAACCTTGCCGATGATGCCTTGTTCACGGCGGCGGACGTATCCAGCGGATACGTGGAGCTGGAAGAAGGGATCCTCTCTTTCGGCAAGCAGGCCTTGGTCAGTGGGGTGACCGCCGGAACCGGCGTGGGATTCGACGCTCTGGAAGGGGCGCTCGGAGCCTTTGCCGAGGAGGGGGTGTGCAAAGCGCTGCTTCATGGTGTGGAGAGCGCGACAAACCGGGTGGCGGGCGCAACTATCAACGCCTTCGAATTCGATCCCGACGGAGAGCTCATGTTCAACACCGCGCTGTACGAAGAAACTCTGATCGGCCGCCAGGCACTGCGCAGCTATCTGGCGGAATTCTCCGGATCCAGCGTCGGCTATCTGCTTGAGGGGAACCTCACCGGTTTCTCCACTGACCATATCGAGGATGTACGGGGTTTCTCCCAACTGGCGGGCGGTTTGACCCAGGCGAGTCTGGATTATGCCTTGACCGGTCAAACGATCCTCAACCTCGCGGATTTCAGCATGTTCGGACTTAATGCGAAGGACCGGCCTCTCTCCGGCGGATTCCTGGAGCTTCGCATCGGCGCCGACCAACCGCAGCTGGCTTTCGGCCAACGGGGAGCTGATGTCAGCCTGACCGCCGTGGCCGATGCGGCTTCGGGTTTGGATACCTGGATCCAGAGCATGAGAATCCGTTCCTACGATCACTTGGGTGAGTGGGAAAGCACCCGGGATTACCAGGGCTACGGCTCCGTGGGAACCTCGATGCGGGCACTGTACTCCTTCAGCGATGCAGAAGGACAAGAGCTGTACGAAGATCTGCTCAGCGGCAAGGCGGAGCTCCTGGTCGGTTTTTCCGATACAACAGGGCAGACTCAATTGGTTGGAAACACCAGGCAGATCCAGCTGGCCACACTGGGGGACAGATGGGACCGAAACAGCCGCTTGATGGGCGGTGTGGTCCTCCAGCACGAAGCGCACCGCGACGGCGTTACCGCCGCTGCCCTGCTCCAGCAACTGGAGACCCGCGATGCGGTCGCTTCGCACACACAGATGGCGTTGAAGATCGCAGAGGATTATGGCTTTGCTTTCATCGACAACGATCCAGCTCTGTTGCGCGATGTCATCGCCAGCCGTATCGCGAAAGTAATCGGTGATGAGTTTTTTACAACGTATGTCAGTCAAGTTTATGAGGGCGAGCTTGCAGACATGTACAGCATAGAAAAGTGGAGCGGAAAAGCAATAGGTACCAACCGGAGGTTGGACAGCTACTATATAATCAAACTGGAACAGGATAACGAGGATGCATCGATACACGACATCCGCAACACCAACGGTCCGATGTTTTATCTGATCGACAAAATTCACAACCTGTTTTCAAATAAAGATCGAGTGGAAATGTACAAACCTCTATATGACATAGTCGGTCACGAGGACTACTTCGGAGCGCTCAAACTTCTGTACGGCACTGAAGCAGATATCATCGGGACCAGCGCCGACGTTGTCGGTATGATCGATGACGTCATCTGCGCCTACGAACTGATAAATAATACCGAGGTTCCTGGCTCAGGTGCTTTGAACAAAGTGTCGATTGGTTTGGAAACAATCGATCAGCTTGTCTCGGGTATCGCCACCGGATTTAACGCTATGCTCGAAAAACACTTCGCAGACTATTGGTGGATGTCCGGCGTCCCCAATTTCGCCACTACCCAATCCAACCTCGAAGACCTGACCCGTTTCATGTTTGGACATTTCGTCGAAGGGACGCCAACTGAATACTTGTTGAGCTTGTATAGTAAATTCACTCGATCGAACTCCTCTATCTTCCTCAATCACTATGAAACTTATCCGGACTGGAAACTCCGCTACTATTCGTTCGGACCCGAGTACAAGTTCAAGCCATACTTCACGGGAGGACAGATCGGAGAAACAAACGGTTATTTCGAATACACGCAGAGCTACGAGCACTGGAAACAACAAAATGCTTGGTTTGAGGAGAACATCAAATACTGGAAAGACTGATG
>CAZKCQ010000011.1:0-23554 GCA_964551205.1 uncultured Spirochaetaceae bacterium | reverse complement strand
CTCTGGAGACCATGGCCATCCCGGACCTGTTCGTCGGCGTGGGGGATCGGGAGGACCTGCTTGAGCTCCATCACCTGGACAGCGAATCGATCGTGCGGCGGATCAAAGCACTGATATCTGTGACGTAGATATTTGTCCGCTGTCGGAGTCCCCGATCAACCGAGATGTTTGATCCGGGGAATGTACTTTTCTTCAAAAGCCCTGTTTGCCTCATCCCCGCCGGGTAGATTGGCGCTCATCCACAGAGGCGGTTCCGCGCCAAGGGCAACGAGCTGTTTTACCGTTTCTATGACGAGCAGATTCAACGCCACCACATTGCAGATTGTGGCTGTTGGGCCTGTTTTTTGTCTGCAACCCTCTACCTCGACAACCGCGTCACCGTAAGGAAGGTGACAGTTGATGAAATAGTCCGCCTCCTGATAGAGATTCTTAGCGGAGGGGTGGCGGGAGGGATGATCTGTTGGCAGTCTGTCGGCGAACTCCCTGGAGGTGATGGCGATCGTCACCATCTTTCTCCTCTTTGCCTCCATTACCGTGTCCAGGCACATTGCATTGATACCGTAGGCGTTTACGATGATGATGACTTCGCCGGGGTAGCGGCCCACCCGGTAGGCGTCTAATATCTTTTGGGCATAGCCGGGGGTACGTTCGACGTAGTTGGAACGCTTGGCGCCGTGAATCAGGTTCGTGCCGGCATCGAGGATCGCATTGATAGGAACAAGGCCACCGGCCCGCCACAAGACCTCTTCGGCCCCCATGTTGGAGTGTCCCCCGGGCCCGATTACGTGTATGATACCATCGGCGGCGATCGATTCGGCCATCACCCGGGCTGCCTCGGAGAATATCGCCTCCTGGGAAGCGATTTTCGACACGATTGTCGATATGGCACTCATGTATGACTCAAATTCTCTATTCATCCCTCTGTCCTTTCAGAAAGCGACGGATTTTATTGATACAAAAGAGGATCATGATCGATCCTGATACCGGTGCTGCCAGATAGGCGACGCCCGTAGGAAACTTCCAGGTCTCGAAAGATATATGCATTCTGACCTTTGCGATGTTCAGCCCGTAAATCACAAATAGCACTAAGAATGCCAGAAAGACGCCGTTGATTGCCAGCTGGAGCCTTGCCTGTTTCTCAGGTGCCAGTTTGTTGACAAAGAAATCCATGATAAGGTGATCCTTTCGTTCGTAAAGAACGGCCGTTCCCATGAAAATAGTCCAAATGAACAGCAGGCGAGAGACGCCGGGGATCCAGAGCCAGGTAACCCCGCCGAGGTTTCGTAGACTGATGTTTAAAACGGTTACGGCAAAAACACCGGCGAAAAGCACTCCGCTAAGCCGGGTCAGGAACCAGTGCATTCCATCACATATCTTCTGCATAGGTTTATCCTCCAACTCCGAACACCAGGTTGGGTATCCAAAGGATCAACGCCGGTACGTAGGTGACCAGGATCAGCACACCTATCAGTGCCAGGGTAAACGGCCAGATCGCCCGTATCAGGGTATTGAAGGGAAGATTGGCGATCTTGGTCTGGATGAACAGTAAAGCCCCGATCGGCGGTGTGAGCAAGCCGATCATGAGATTCAGGACCACAATCACCCCGAAGTGGGTGGGATCGATGCCCAGACTTATAGCTATGGGCAATAGCACCGGAAAAAAGATGAGCATGACCGGTACGGCATCGAGGACGCAGCCCATCAGCAAGAAAAAGATCATGGAGAACAGGAGAAAGATGTTTTTTCCCATGTGCAGGGATTCCACTAAATACAGCAACTGTCGGCCCAACTGCTCGGAGGCGACGATGTACTGGTAGAGACCCACTACGGCGAAGATGATCATGATAGAGGAAGAGAACACGGCGGTCTCCACGAAAGCCTCGAAAAGCTTTTTGACGGAAATCGTTCGGTACACGACGAGCGATAGAAACAGGACGTAGAGTATGGCAAGCGCCGCTACTTCAACCAGAGTTACGAAACCGAAGATAACGCCGGCCAGCACAAACGCGGGCGCCAGGATGGCCAGAGCGGTATCCTTCAGCACCGCAAAGAAACGTCTAAGGTTGAATTGTGCCTCGACCCGCGGGTACTTTCTTCTTCCACTTTCAACGGCTGATACCACCCAGAGAAAAGCGGCCATCAGCAGACCGGGAATTACTCCACCAAGGAACAATCGGCCGATGGAAAGTCCGGTGATGACGCCGATGAAAATCATCGGGATGCTGGGTGGAAAGATCGGGCCGATAACAGCCGAGCTGGCGTTTATCGAGGCGGAGAAGGTGTCGTCGTAACCTCTCTGACGCATGATGGGATGCAATACAGCGGAGACCGAGCTGGCGTCAGCCACGGCGGATCCTGACACGCCCGCCATAATGACGCTAACGACGATCGACACGTAGGCCAAACCGCCGCGAAATCGTCCTACGAAGAAATCGGCGAAGTCGGCCAGTTTTCGGGTGATTCCCGAGCGATTCATCAAATTGCCTACGAAAATGAAGAATGGAATCGCCACCAGGGTCGTGGAATCGATGCCCCCTACCATCTGGGAGGCCACGATTCGCAGGGACACGTCACCTCTCAACAGGATGTAGATGACGCCGCTGATTCCCATTGCTGACCATATGCTGAATCCGAAACCTATCAGCAGGAAAAGTAATCCAAAAAGTACTACGATCATTGAGTGTGTTTTTTCGTGCTAATCGTGATCAGGGAAGTCCGGCTATGGCCGTCCTTCCCTGATCGATGCGGTAATCGGTGCTAAGCTCGGACTATAGGTCTATAGACCTCGAATCTTTGCCAGCAGACCTTTCGGCCATTTCACACCTTCCCAATCTGAAAAGGTTCCTTCCAGGACCTTGCGGATCGCCTCCAGATCGAGCTCGGGCGGCCGTATGACCGTTATCTTCGAATCCAAAAAATCATAGGCCTCCTGAAGCTGCTCTTGGGTAAGGTCCGTGACCAGAGCTCCGGCTTCTTCGCTGGCCTCCATCAGGATCTGCTGATCCTCTGCAGACAACGAGTTCCAAAATTCAGGGTTTATGTAGAAGGTCTCGACGTCCCGGATATAGTCTGTTTTCATGTAATAATCCTGAACTTCGTACAGCGAGTTGTTTTTCACGACGATAGCACCGTTTTCCTGTGCGTCCACGACGCCGGTTTTGAGCGCTACGTACAATTCGGCAAAGGGGATTTGCTGCGGAAGGGCACCTAATTTTTTCATAACCCTGAGTACCACTTCGCTGGCGGCGGTCCGGATCTTCAAACCCCTGAAGTCTTCCGGTTTTCTGATCGGCCTGTTTGCGGACAAGCCCCGGGGCGCCGTATCCCCGGCTATGTTCAGTACTTTAATGCCGGTCTTTCTCTCCGCATCTTCCAATACGGGCTTGAAAAAATCCGCTTTCAGGGAATTTCGCATATGCTCGTAATCACGGTAGAGAAATGGGATCGCGGTAATTTCAAAAGCATCGCCGCCATCGATGAATCCGAGGGTGTTGATGCCTCCGTATACCATTTCCAAATCTCCGGTCTGGATCTGGGTAAACATCTCCTGAATTCCACCCAGCTGACTGTTGGGAAACACCTCGATCTTGATTCGGCCGTCGGTGCGTTGTTCTACCAGTTTGGCGAACTCGAGAGCCCCCTTGTGGGTCGGGTGAGCTTCATCGCGAATGTGTCCTAGCTTGATCGTTTGGATCTCCGTTTGCCCGCCGCTGAATGCAAATCCAACGACGAAAAAGGACAAAATCAGATAAAGCAGTGCCTTTTTCATGATAACCTCCTGTTGTCTTTTCCAATTAAGATTCTGCTGTGATCCCACGGACCACAAAAAAACTCTAACGGGTAGATAGCCTCAAATCACCTCCTTTCCTCTTGCTCATGTTCCTGAATCCAGGCCACCACGTCCTTGAAGTGTTCAACCAGGCGGTCTACTGCAAGCACGGGATCTCTTCTTTCGATCGCCTGAACGAGCCTGCGGTGCAGCTCTATGAACTCCTTGCGGTCCGATGTGTGGTAGCGATTTGCCACCGTGAGCATACGCTGGATGGTAGCGAAGATCCGGATGAGATGAAGCAACAGCTTGTTGTTCTCCTTCTCGTAGAGTTTTAGATGGAACTCCGTATGTACCCGTATCAGCTGCTGCTCTTCTTCTCCCGCACTGACTTCTTCGGCCATCTTGTCCAGAATCTCGTACAGCTGATGGATGTCATTTTCATCTATGCGGGGTACGACTCTCTCGAGGAAGCAGGACTCCAGAGCCATGCGCACGTCGATGATCTCCCGGAAATCTTTGACGTTGACGTTGATGTTGTAGGACAGATTTTCGAGAATGGCGTCGTAGTTGAACTCCCTGAGAAAGCGGCCCACTCCCTGCCTGCTTTCCACGATACCGATGGCTTCCAACGAACGCAGAGCTTCCCTGATCGAAGTCCGGCTGATCCCCAGCTGTTCCTCCAGAGCCTTCTCCGTCGGGAGCAGGTCACCTGCTTTCAATCCCGATTCAATGATGAAGACCTTGATCTGCTCCTGGGTTGCGGTGTTCAGGCTCTCACTCTTGAGGTTTTTCAACATTGAATCTCTCAGCTTCGCTTGCCGTCGTACAGAACATCTCCGCCCAGGACCGTTTTTTCCACTTCTAGTTTGTCCGCACCCGGATTCCAGCGAAAAAGCGTCAGGTCGGCGGGCAATCCGGCGGAAAATCCTTCCCCCGCGGGTTGCAGTCCAAGAAACTGCGCTGGATTCGTCGTGCACAGCCGGACAGCTTCGTCAATCCGAACACCGGTGAAGCGGATGAACTGCGCGATGCATCTGTCCAGGAGGTGCCCGGCTCCGGCCAGAAACTCGGCATCGGCCAGACCCAGGTGACCGTCTTCATACACCCGTACGGCGACGCCGTCCCACTCGTAGACTCCCGGTTCTTTTCCTCCCATCACCGCGACGTCGCTCACCAGGATGAGTCGCCGCAGCCCTTTGGCACGGGCGATCACTTTGACCACCGCGGCGGGCAGGTGATAACCGTCGGATATGATTCCAGCGTGCAAGCGGTCCTCCGCCAGCTGCTCCCAGATGTAGTTCTGCAGCCGGGGGACCATACTGTGACTTCCATTGCCCAGATGCGTAGACATCCGGGCTCCGGCCTCCACCGCCTCCATGATCCTCTGCGCGGAGGAGCCGGTATGCCCTATTGCCACAATCGTTCCCCCCCGGCTCACTCTTTCGATGAACTCAAGCGCTCCCTTGCGTTCCGGAGCCAAAGTAATGATCTTGATACGGTTTCCGCAGGCCTCCTGCCAGCCCTGAAACTCATCGAAGTCGGGGTCGTGAACATACTTCGCCTGGTGGGCACCCCTTGCTCCCTCCTCAGCGGAGATGTAGGGTCCTTCCAGATGAATCCCTCGGATCGCTTCGGCCAATAAAGAATCTGCTGCGATCGCCCCGGCTATGGTTCGGAGGTTGGATTCGATTCGTTTCGTAGGGCCTGTGATAACAGTGGCGAGATGACCGGTGGTACCGGATTCTGCCAGGAGATCCACGATCCTTCTTATCTCGGCGGTGCTCAGGTCGGGGGAGTTATAGTCATTTCCGGCGTAGCCGTTCACCTGGAGATCGAAAAAGCCCGGCGAGACATAGGGTGCATCCGGTGGGATTTCCGCAGGTTGTACGTCCGCAATCCGGCCGTTTTCCAGAGACAGGGAGATTCCCTCGTCGTTGTAGATCGATCGACCCCTCAAAGTGACCATAATGTTATGATGTATGACAACATTCAGCATACATCATAATTAATCGCTGCAATTGCGTCAAGAGTTGTTCCAGACATAGGTGGAGCCGGCATGCCCCGCCGGCCCATCCCGCAGCCCTATTGGCTGGGGCGTCATTTTTGTTTATCCTGACTAGTAATGGAAGTTCCCTTTAAGCAGCGGTTGACGGAGCTGGTCAAGCGGTACAAGACCGACAATGACATCTACCACGACCTGATGCAGTTCAGGGTCCGGGAGATCCTCCTGGTCGCGACCATCTACGACGCCTTCATCCTCGAAGAGGAGGACAAGCTCACCGAAAAGATTTTCGGGGAGTACCACCAGCTCAATCTGTCCACCGCGCCCCGCATCACCAGCGTCTCCTTCGGAGAGGAGGCGATCGAGATCCTGAAAAACCGCTCCTTCGACATGGTGATCCTGACCATGCGCATCGATGAAATCAGCCCCTTCGAGTTGAGCCGCCGGATCCGGGAGGTCAATCCCGATATTCCCATTCTGCTGCTGCTGAACGACAACACCGAGATCTCCCTGATCGCCGAGAAGAGGGATCGGCTGATCTACCTGGACAAGGTTTTCGTGTGGAACGGGGATTCGAAGATCTTCCTGGCCATGATCAAGTACATCGAGGACAAGATCAACGCGGTCAAGGACACCAAGATCGGCCTGGTGCGGGTCATCCTGCTGGTGGAGGACTCGATCCGCTACTACTCCCGCTACCTGCCCCTGCTGTACACCGAGATCATGAAGCAGACCCAGAGGATAATCACCGACGAACACCTGGTGGAGGTGAAGAAGCTCCTGCGCATGAGGGCGCGGCCCAAGGTGCTGATGGCGGAGAGCTTCGAAGAAGCCCAGAGCATCATCGAGGAGTACAAGGATTACCTGCTCTGCCTGATCACGGATATGAAGTTCCCGGTCCAGGGCAGGCGGGACGATCAGGCGGGGGTGAAGCTCATCGAGTACGTGCGCCGGCAGTTGCCGGACCTTTCCATCCTGCTCCAATCCGCCGAGGTGGGGGCTGCTGACACGGCCAGGAAGCTGAACGTCAGCCATATCAATAAAGCTTCGGAGAATCTGTCCATGGAGCTGACGGAGTTCGTATTCCAGTACCTCGGTTTCGGGGATTTCGTGTTCCGCGATCGGGAGGGTGAGCCCATCGGCCGGGCACGCAGCATGGAGGAGTTCAAGGACCTGCTGTTCACCGTTCCGGACGAATCCCTGGTGTATCACGCCAACCGCAACCACTTTTCCGGCTGGCTCATGGCCCACGGGGAGATCCAGATCGCCAAGGAGCTGCAGCCTGTGAAGGTCAGCGACTTCAACTCCACCACCGAACTGAGACAGCATCTGCTGGAGGTGCACGAGCAGGTGCAGCAGAACCAAACCCGGGGTCAGGTGGTTCCCTTCGACGAGTCCCTGCTGGACGAGGTGCACCACGTGCTGCGCCTGGGGGAGGGGTCCCTGGGAGGGAAGGGCCGGGGCATGGCCTTCCTGCATCTGATGATCGAGAACTGCGATCTCAACACCCTGATCCCCGACGTGAACATCCGCATCCCCCAGACCGCGGTGGTCGGTACGGAGGAGTACGATTTCTTTGTCGAGCAGAACAACCTTCGGGAGTTCTTCACCCGGGCCGCTGCCTATCAGGAGGTGAAGGAGCGCTTCCTGGCCGGGGAGCTGTCCCCCGGTCTGCGGAACAAGCTGCGGCGCTACCTCAAGTACTCCGAGGGACCTCTATCTGTGCGCTCCTCCGGGATGTTCGAGGATTCCCTGTCCCAGCCCTTCGCCGGCATCTACGACACCTTCCTGCTACCCAACAATCATCCGGATTCCGGCGTCCGTCTGCAGCATCTGGAGGAGGCGGTCAAGCTGGTCTACGCCTCGATCCTCTCCGATTCCGCCCGGGCCTACTTCGACGCCATCAGCTACAAGACCGACGAGGAGAAGATGGCCGTGCTGATCCAGGGGGTGGTGGGAGGCCGGCACGGTCGGTACTACTATCCACATTTCTCGGGGGTTGCCCAGTCGTACAACTACTACCCGGTGGCCTATCTCAAACCGGAAGACGGCATCGCCGTGATCGGCATCGGTCTGGGCAAATACGTGATCGACGGGGAGAAGGCCTTTCGCTTCTGTCCCCATTACCCCAAGATCGACTTCGTCTCACCGGAGGAGCAGCTGGAGTTCAGCCAGCAGGAGTTTTACGGCATCGACATGACCGACGATCATGTGAACCTGATCGGGGGAGACGATGCTACCTTGAGTCGCCTGTCTCTGGGTGAAGCCCGGGACCACGGGGTGCTGCAGTACTGCGCCTCTACCTGGGACGTCCAGAACAACCGCTTGCAGGTGGGAGTCGATGCACGAGGCCCGCGGGTCGTGAACTTCGCCTACATCCTGAAGTACGACTCTTTCCCCCTGGCCGGGATTCTCGAGGTGGTGCTGGAGTTCGTCAAAGGCGCGATGGGCACGCCCGTAGAAATCGAGTTTTCCGTGGATCTCGCGCCGGCTGGAAACGGAAAGCCCAACTTCTACATCCTTCAGATCAAACCCCTACTGGGAGACCTGGAGGAGTACAATCTGGAGCTGTCGGAGGTGGACAGGGACCAACTTGTCCTATACTCGGATCGCGCCATGGGCAACGGTCGCATCGACGGTCTGCGGGATGTGATCTTCGTTGACCCGGAGCGTTTCGACAAGGCCCGCACCGTGGAGATGACTCGAGAACTGGAGGAGTTGAACAACCTGTTGAAGAAGGAGAACCGGCACTACATCCTCATCGGTCCCGGCCGGTGGGGCAGCCGGGATCCGTGGTTGGGGATTCCCGTCAACTGGAATCACATCTCCAATGTCAAAATCATCGTCGAGGCGGAGCTGCCGGATTTCAAGGTCGATCCTTCCCTGGGATCGCACTTCTTCCACAATGTAACTTCGATGAATATCGGCTACTTCGACATCCCCTGCAATTCCGGAACGAACTTCATCGACTGGGATTGGCTGCGCTCCCATCCGCCTGCCCACCGAACCGAACATTTCCTCCACCTGCGCTTCGAAGAACCTCTGGTGGCGAAGATGGATGGACGGAAGCGGATCTCCGTGGTCTTCAAACCTCCGGAGGAAGGGCGGGCCGGAGCCTCGTGAAACTCGTCAACAGGATCTTTTTCAGCGTCTTCGGCCTGATCGTCTTTTCCACTCTTGCGAGCACGATCCTCGGTGCGGTGCTGATCTCCGACGCGGTGCGCTCCGAAGCGATCAGCCGCGTTGAGCTGGGATTGAAAGAGGCCCGTGCGGAGCTGGAAAGCAGGCTCGGTGAGCTGTCGTTCTCCGCTCAAATCCATGCGGTGGCGTTGCTGGATCAGCTGGAAAGAAACTTGGAACCGGATATCTCCCTGATATTTACCGCCGGGTTCCCGCCGTCCCTGGCTCGTCTCGGCATCGTCTCTGGACAGCCCCAGCGGGGCATGGTCCAACTCTCTCGAGAGGATCTGGAGGAAATCGGCTACATACCCAGCGGACAGCAAGCCCAGGCTGCCTGCCCGGCCGGTGAGCTTCTCTGTCTTTTTGCCACTTACCGGGGAGAGCGCGGTGACGCTTTCGTGGGCACGGTGTTGAACGGGAACATCGAGCTGGTTCGGGAGATCCAGAGGAACCTGTTCGGAGATGATCTATATGGGAACAAACCCTTTGGTACGGTCACGGTCTTCTGCCGGGACGTCCGGGTTGCCACCACCGTACTGGGACCTGAAGGCACGATCGCCATCGGCACCCGGGTTTCCGAGGAGGTCCGACAGAAGGTTCTGGAGCGGGGCGAGGTATGGCTGCGGCGGGCCTTCGTAGTGGATGAGTGGTACCTTTCCGCCTATGAGCCCATTCGCGATCCCCGGGGTGAGAATATCGGGATTCTCTACGTCGGCGTTCTGGAGCGCAAGTACACCGATATCCGCAACCGGGCCGTTACCTTTCTATCGACTCTGATCTTTCCCACCCTCGGATTGGTGCTGCTGGCGGCCTTTCTCATCGCGCGGGGCATCGTCAAGCCTCTGGCCCGCCTGGTAGAAGTCTCGGCCCAGATCCGTCTAGGCCAATTCGAGACGGACTCGACTCCCCCCGGGGGAGCCCAGGAGATCCTTGTCCTCTCCGATGCCTTCCAGCGCATGAAGGAGGCGATCCGGGAGAGGGAGAAACGTCTCAAGCTGCAGAACGTCGAGCTGGAAGCGGCCAACAAGGATTACCAGGAGCTGCTCAGCTTTGTGACCCACGAGCTCAACAATTCGATCGGTTCCTTGATGCTCAACGTGGCCCTTCTGGCCGAGGACACCGAGCAGAACCTGCAGGCGGAGGATCGGGAGATCCTGGACCAGGTCGTTCGGGATGTTGAGCGATTCAGGGATATGGTCAAGAACTATCTCAACCTCTCTAGATTGGAGAAGGGAACGCTGCGCTACAATCCCGAGATGATCGATATTCGTCAAAACGTGATCGAACCTCTTTTGGAACGACTCCACCGCTGGATCGCCCACAGCCATTTCGAAATCCGCTGGAATTGGCCTGAAGCGGCCGTGGTCTACGCCGATGTGTCTCTGCTGGATATCGTTTTCAGCAATTTCATCGTCAACGCCCTGAAGTACGGAAATCAGTGGCTGGAGTTTTCAGCCCAGAGTGAGGGGGAGTGGTGGATCCTGGCCGTGGCCAATGGGGGATCCCCGATCCCGACGGAGAAGATCCCCCTGCTGTTTAAGAAGTTCTCCCGGCTGGTCTCCTCGAGTGACGGGGCTGGTTTGGGCCTGTACCTGGTGCAGAAGATCGTGGAGCAGCACGGTGGTGAGGTGTGGTACGAGTCGCTCGCGGCGGCGAACTGGCCGAAGACGGCCACCCATTCGGGGTCCCGCTTCGTCATGAAGCTGCCCGCCGGAAAAGCAGGGGGCGACTAAGGGCGGGTCTGCAGGGAAATTTTCGCTGCCCCGGAAGCTGTCAAAAATGTACATTTCTACCAATTGTTGCATTTTGGATATCTTTCCGGTAAGCGATTTTTGGGCGAATCTCGACGGGCTATTAGTATAACCAGCCAATATGGCCCATTCCGGCGGCCTAGCTTCGTCCCGACTAGTAATGCCCCCAGGCCCAGAGGGGGATGATCCGGAACTCGGCCGAGTGTGACTACTCCCTACTGTGCAGAAGGCGCTTCGGGACGGCAGGCGTACCAGATGATCGCGGCCGTGACCAGAAAGAGGAAGCGCTCCAGCCTGATCAGCCTGGGATTCAGAATCGCGTCTGAAAAGAAGCCGCTCACGCTCTTCCCGGCAACGACGATCTCGGCGCTCTGCAGAAGCTCCACGGCCAAGGCCGTATATAGGGAGCGGTCCCGCTGCGGCAGCCGGACCAGAAGCTCCTCCAGCAGTTCCTTTGGCACCCCCGGGACATGGGCGTCCGCCACGAAATCTCCCAGCATGGCGATACCGGTTGCGGCGCTTTCCAGAAAGGCGACGTACTGCGGATAGAACCACTCACCAAAGCCGAGGATCCCTGCCAGAGAGAGAATCAGCTCGTCCCGGACGTAGGGCTGCATCTTCATTCCGATCTTCTCCAGCAGCAGGGGAATGGCCTCGACGTCTCTCACCAGCTCCAGAGCCGTGGCCGCGTGGATGATCACCCGGGGATTGGTGGTTTCCCGAAGCTTCCCCCGTATTTTCCCATAACTCTCCCCATCCTCCAACCTGGCCAGCGCCACCATGGCTTTGCCCTGGAGGAAAAAGTCCTGTGTGTCCAGACTGTTCCGCAGTACCGGGATGCCCTCCCTGATGCGCCTGCTACCAATGATGTCCGCGGCCAGGTAGGCGGTGGTGAAGGCGTGATTCTTCACCTCGGAGCTGAGTGCCTGAACCGCCGACTCGTTCAGCGGCACGTCGGCCAGGGCCTGGAGCGCCTCGGCCCGGATGGTAAACCGTGGGGAGCGCAGCCTGGAGAGGATGTCGCTCAAGGAAAGTCCGGAATGAGCCTCCCCCATGGCCTTGAGGGTCTGCTTCTCTTCGGCCACGCTCTGCACCCGCCTGAGGCGGTGGGTCAGGCTGATCGCCCGCAGATCCCTGGGGGAAAAGATCGCGGCCATGGCGTCGCGGATCGGATAGGCGCCCAGATTTTCCATGGAGTTCACGAACAGCAGCACGACCAGCGAACACAGTGCTACCGCCCCGAAGTAGATCTGATACACCCGGGTCTGCAGTTCTCCCGCCCGCGGCGACAGAGCCGATCCGGCAAGCCACACCTCCAGGGTTTCCAGGATCACTCCCCCGAGGACGGATCCCAAGGCTCCGGCCACCCCCAGGGTCATGAAAAAGATCACCCCCAGATCGAGACGGTCCTCCGGTTTTATAGCTCCCAGGAAGTAGGTTTGGCCTGCGTTCATGATGCCGAACTGTCCCAGGTTGAAGAACAGTAGAACCGAACAGGCAAAGACCCAGACCGCCCAGGCCCTGACAACCGGCGGGGAAACGATCATAGGGATGAGAACGACGGTGAACACGGCAAAGAACAAGAAGTACAGCGGCTTGGCCCCGATCTTGTCAATGAGAAATCCGCTGGCCAGGGCCATGAGAACAGCCCCCATACTGCCGAATACCAGGAAGAACAGAATCACATTGTCAGCCTGCTGGTAGACTCGCTTGAAATAGACGACCAGGAAGGGCGCCACCATGTAGATCAGAAGGGTGGTAAAGAAGTACAGCAGGATGAATTTCCGAAAGTGCCCTTGAGTGAAAGCATCCTTGAAACCCTGGAACATATTTCGCTCCCGGGATCGTTCGGTCTGCACCGGTTCGGGAAAGCGGAAGACGATCGAGGCCGCGATCAGACCGGTGCTGATTCCCACCAGGATGAACAGGGAGTACACGTACAGAGGCGCGCTGCGCCCAAGAACCAAGGCCATGGCCACGGCCAGAGCCAGGGTGATCGACTGCTGGATCGCCTGGATTCGAGCTATGAAGGCACCCCGGTCCTTTTCCGCGGCGATCTCCCCCAGTACCGGGTTGTAGGCCGCGATGGCGATTCCTCTGGCCACGTTGAATCCCAGCACGCTGAAGATGATGAGGGCATAGGCCAGCTCTACGTAGCCCCTGGAGGCAAAGAAAGGAGATGCCAGAATCGGCAGCATCAGCAGGTAGCGGATCGCCCAGAACCTGCCCATCAGGGGAACCACCCCCCACTTCGCCGCTACCTTTCGTCCGACGAACAGGAACAGATAGGCGGAGTACATGAACGAGGACAGCAGTCCGACCAGGAAGTTGCCCGCACCCACGCGCAGGACGTACAGCGTGATGATATTCCCGCTGAGCAGGGTGAAGGAGACCACGTTCAGGACCGCGAACAGTACGAACAGTCCCCGGGCCCGGCCGAGCTCTCCGGGGCTTAAAGTCTGTTTTCTCATCTGCCAGGGAATCCTAATACGGCCGATCCACTAGAGGCAACCTGCTTCAACGGTTTTCGGTGCTTCGCCTCAAGCATCGGGAATGATCGTACAGTTCTTCCAGGCTCATAGTTTTCAAGAATACCATCCCTCTGGTGGCACGGATCAGGGCGCTGGGATGCTCGTTGAAAAATTCCCGGCCCAGGCAGGTCTTGAGCGTTTGGTACTGGCTGACCTGAATCATCTGGGCCAGCTCGGAGAAGGGGCCGTCGTGTTCATAGCTGGGAAAGGAGGCGGACTTCTGGGAGATGAAGGTGTTGCGGAAGGCGCTTTCCTGAAGTGCGAACATGTTCAGAGACACCGGCACGAAGATATCCGCCTCGCTGGGATGGAAGCGATACCAGACGTTGCGGTAGCCGAGAATCCTCAAATCCTTGCGCCCGGTTCTCTCCTCGTAGAGGTGGATGGCCTCGGTGACGGTTTGCAGCACCTTGTAGTGGGTGTCCGGTCCGCTGGCCTCCGGGTCCAGAGCCAGGGTAATCACATCCGGATTGATCTCCTCCAGCAGCTTCAGCACCGGTGCCACGTCTCGGGAGACCGTCGGCTCCTCGGTAAAGATCTCCCCGGTGTAGAAGCCGAGTCGGAGGTGGCGCACCGATTCACCACTCCAGCCGAAGTAACCCCACAGGCAGTCCGCCTCCCACTCCCTGCACATCCCCTTCAGCTGTTGGATGTAGGGGAGGTCTTTCTTCCCGGGGTACTGGGTTTCGAAATAGTTGATCAGCTCCTCGATGCGGTCCTCCAGGCTCTGGCGATCCTCTTCTTCGTACAATTCCACCAGGTTTCGGTACAGCCGCCGCATTTCCCCGTCGTCCTTCATGGTGCGGGAGCCAGCAGCTACCCCGTCCAGATACTGCCACATGTCCCGGTTGCGGAAGATGCGGTTGCCCGGGTCGAAGTAGCCGGCGCTCTCCAGATCGCCGAAGGACGGGGAGCCGATGAAGCTCTTCAGCTTCCGGCAAGACTTGAGCATGAAGTGGTTGGTCACCGCGGTGAAGCCGCTGGTCAAGGTAGCGAAGTAGTGCTGGGTCGAATGATCCCGGATGTGGCGGACGATAAAGGGCAGGTATCCCAACATCAGGTCGTCGTGATGGGGCTCGGTATGCAGGAAAACGGTATCGGCCATGGTGTGCGTCCCAGCCTCGATCTTGCTTTTAAGGCTCGCACTCACCCGCCTGCAGATGTCCTGAACCGAGCCTTGCCCGGAGTCCAGCAGGCCGGCGGCGAAGGAAGAGTCCCTGAAGTCTCTTTCCTCCAGGCCTTCGATTCGCTTCTGCTTTTCCGAAGCCAGATCTACAACCACCCGTTCGATCTGCTCATCCGTCAACGTCGCAGCGGAGAGGAAAGTCTCCAGATTGCGGGACCGCAGAGCCTTGGCCGCTCCCCGGGTGAGGTAGAAGCGGGCGTAAGGCAGGACGCGCAGGGCGCTGGCCGGAACCCGGACGTGGCGCTCGGCCTGGACGGCCTCGGCCACGATGGCTGCCTTTGCCTCTCCGGCGGCGATGATCAGGGCTACGCAGTCCCGGTTGTATGTGATGGTGGCCAGACCCACAGTGATTACCAGACGTTTCCTGGCCACCTCGATTCCTCCCAGATCGCCCGCCGCAGCCGCCTGAGTTTCGTAGTTGACGGTGGTCAGACGGGTGGTGGAGTACAGATCCGATCCGCGGACATTGAAGCCGATGTGGCCGTCCGGACCGATTCCCCCCAGGAAGAAGCCGATTCCCCCCAAAGCCCGCACCCGATCCTCGTATTCGACGCACCATTGATCGATTCGCTGGATGACCTCCTTCTGCTGTCTTTCGACCCTGCTGCGGGCCATACGGTGGCGCAGGGTGATATCCACCTCGTCGTTGGTCCAGATCTCTTCCAGGGTCCTGCCTGCGGGAAGCCCGATCCGGCTGCAGTCGATCAACAGGGCCCGCTCGGGCTCCACTCCGAAACCCTCCAGGTAGAAGTGGTTCACGTAGAAGTAAAAGCTGTTGTGGTGCAGGGGATTGATCGGGTAGAACTCGTCGATCTGCACGAAATGAAGCCCGTCCAGCCTGCAGTCCCGCCCCGGATCCACACCCCACGCCTCCAGTTCCCGTCGCACCTCCGGGGTCTCCCACCCCTCACGCAGGCGGGCCACCTCCTTGATGAAGTGTTCCGGTGTCTTACCCGTGGGCAGGGAGATCACCCCCTCGGGATTGCCTTGAGCCCACTCGATGAAACGCATTGCGGCCAGGGTTCCCAGGGCGGGAAAGGAATCCACCACGATCACCCCGATTTTTTCCATGGGGGCGTAGGTCGGTTTCTGTCCTGAGCGTTCCAGAGCTTTCTGCTCAACTGCGGAGTTCACCGTGAATCCCTCCTCGGTTTTCATTTTATCCGGCTTTTGGAGCCTCCTCAAGTATGAATGCCCCTGAGTCTCTGCAGCCTCCGCATCAGCGGGCGTTGACCAGGAGGGCGTGAACTTTCTACACTTCTGTCATCCTCATGGAAAAGACGTTGATTGCGGCCGGGCGGATCATCACACCCTTTGAACAGCTGGAGAACCGGGAGATTCTGATCGGAGAGGGCAAGATCCTGCGCATCCGCACCCGAGGGACGAGCCGGGATTTCGACAGGCTGATCGACGCCCGGGATAAGATCGTGGCGCCGGGATTTATCGATGTCCACGTCCAGGGCGCCGGCGGAGCCGACGTTCTGGACGCCACGCCGGAAGCCCTGGATGTTATCGCCCTGACCTGTGCCCGTTTCGGGGTGACCGGTTTTCTGGCCACCACGGTGTATCAACCGGCAGGGGACAACGCGCACCTGCGCACCGCCGCCCGGGGACGCTTTCAGAATCCGGAGGGGGCGGAGCTTCTGGGCATCCACCTGGAGGGCCCCTTCATCGCCAAAGGCAAACGGGGGATGATCCAGGAGGACTGCCTGGCCCCTGTGGACGGCGGTACTTTCGGACGGATCCGCGAGCTTGCCGGTGATCGGCTGCGCATGATGACCATCGCGCCGGAGCTGCCCGGGGCCCTGCAGCTGATCCCCACCCTGCGGAAGCAGGGCGTGATCTGCTCTTTCGGCCACTCCCAGGCGGACTACGGGCAGACGGTTTCTGGGATCGAGGCAGGAATTGATCACGCGACCCATCTGTTCAACGCCATGTCGTCCATGCATCACCGCGATCCGGGTCCCATCCCGGCTCTGCTGGAATCCGAGGGGGTGAGTGTCCAGATCATTTCCGACGGCGTTCACATCCACCCGGCTATGCTGAGGATGGCGGTTCAGCGGCTGAGCGGAAACCGCCTTATCCTGATCACCGACGGGACCCAGGCCATGGGGTTGCCCGACGGCCGTTATCTGTACCACGGTCTGGACTACGAGGCCAAAAACGGCACGGCCCGCTACCTGGACGGCACGTTGATCGGGACCGCCCTCGGGATGAGCGAGCTGATCGCCCGCTGCGTCCGCCACGGCGGCTGCACCCTCCAGCAGGCGATCCGCGGCGCCTCCTACAACCCGGCCTGTGTCCTGGGGCTGCAGGAACACAAGGGCAGTCTGGAGGAGGGCAAGGACGCAGATCTGGTTGTCCTGGATCCGGATCTGCGCGTCCACCTGACCCTCCGTTCCGGACATCCCGTGTACAGGGCCTGAGCCGCGGTGAGAGGCAACGGAGCTGTCCTCCTGCTTTCGGGATTGCCCCTGGACAGAAAGCCCTCCTTCTACCGCCAGCTCGACTCCCTGGCCGCCGTCTGGAGGCAGCGGCGGCGAAGCGTCTTCCTCGGCGGACCGGTTTGTCCCGATCCGGAATCTCGGATGAGGCAAAGCGCCTGGGGCGGGGAAGCTGCTCCTGCGCTGCAGTGGCGGCTGGAGGGGTCGGCCGGGAAGTCCCTCTGTTTCGAGGCTCTGGTTGCACCGATCGGACCGGAGGCTGTGATCGCCCTCGGATATCCTGACCAGTTCCCCTTTCTGCACGGGGCGCCTATTCCCTGCTATCTCTGGGCCCAGTTCTCCCGCCCGCCCCGGCAGGTACTTCCCGAGACGCCGATCTACATTCCCCTGACCCAAAAGACCGCTTCACACCTCCGTGCCGTCGGCTGCTGCAAAATCGGTCCGATCATCCCCCACGGCGTGGATACCCGCCGGTTCTCACCACTGTCCGGGGCCGAACGCAAGCGGCTGCGTCGACCACATGGTTGCGCCGACACTTTTGTAGTCGGAACCGTGGGCAACAACTCCCGGAGGAAACGCCTCGATCTGATCGTCCGTTCCTTTGCCCTGCTCTCCCGGCACCGAAGCGCCAGCCGGCTGCTGATCAAGACCAACCGGCCCGCCTCCCCGGGCGGAGTGGATCTTCCGGCGCTGATCGCCCGGGAGGATGTGGGGGACAAAGTCGAGATCATCGCAACGGAGTTGGGAGAGGGGGAGATGGTGGAACTGTACAATCGGATGGATCTGTTTTTGAATCTTTCCGAGTGGGAGGGTTTCTGTATCCCGGTGATCGAAGCCATGGCCTGCGGCGTTCCGGTGCTGAGCCCGCCCATTCAGGGTCCCGGAGAGATCCTCCCGTACTCGGATACCCTGGTTGCGGGCGGCCTTTTTCATCAGCAAGATGGAACCCTGCTCTACCAGGCGGATCCTCAGGCGGTCTGCCGGGTTCTGGTTGCGCTGGCAGACGGCAGGAGGCTGGGGGAGCGGTTGAGGCGGGCGGGCAGGGATGCGGCGCTTTCCCGCTACGATATCCGGCGGATCGCGGCACAATGGGAGGATGTGTTTCAGAGAATGTAGGGGATGATGGCCTTGCGTTTTTCCGGGTAATCCGGGAATTTTCTCTGATACCAACTGTGGTGGGCCAGGGCCCGGGGAACCAGGTTGGCCGCGGTCCAGACGGCAAAGCTAACTCCGGCCAGGGACCAGGTCAGGAAGGCCCAACCGAGCCACTCGACCAGCTCCCCGAGGTAGTTGCCGCAGGAAACGAAATGAAAGGCTCCCCCCTGGGGAATCCGGTAACCGGAGTCGGTTTCGGCACGGAGGGAGCGCAGGATTCCGTCGGAATGGAGATTGACGACCATGCCGAAGAGGAACAGGGCGACCCCGCTGAGGAAGCGAATGTCCGACAGCCATCCGGGGGTGTAACGGAAGGAGAAGAGATTGAGATAACGGCCGTTCAGCAGACCGTTCACCGAGTTGAAGAACATCCCCATGACGATCACGGTGAGCGTCATGGGTCGGTCGCTGTTCTTCATGCGGAAGGGGTAGATGAAGGCCCGGTTGAGATAGTGGAGCAGGAACAAGCCGAGAAACAGGACGGTGACCGGGTTGGGGCTCTTGTTGCCCTTGAGAAAGAAGTAGAGGAATGCCAGGGGAGCCACCGCCTCCATCAAGATCCAGCCGGCCCTGGCCGAAATAGCCGGGCCCCAGCCGCCGCGGGTGTGGCGGCCGTAGGGTGCGGTGACAAAGAGCAGCAGAAAGAAGGTCCCCACGGCCGCACCTATCCAGGCGACCATCACGGTGCGGAGAAGGGTCTCTCCCAGGAACAAATCCCCGCTCCCGCGTACCACGGCATACATAGTACTTGGGAGTGTAGCCTCTGCCGGCGTTTCGGGCAAGGGCTTCTCGATCGGCTGTCGATTGTCTTCTTGTCTCAATCTTTGTATTCTAAACTCACGAGGGAGCTCTATTGGAAAGCGAACGGATTGAAAACGAGGAGCAGCTGGAGCTGGAGCTGAGCCGGCCGCATCCCGGGACCGTCGAACAGCTCCGTTCGATCGGGGGAGACTTCCTGGTTCTCGGCGCAGGGGGTAAGATGGGCCCCTCCCTCTGCAGACTGCTGAAAAACGCCTGTGCAGCCGGGGGTGGGCAGCGGCGGATCTATGCGGTGTCCCGCTTTTCCGATACCCAGGTCAGGGACCGCCTGGAGTCCGCAGGGATCCGAACCGTCCGGGCGGATCTGATCGACCGCGGCGCCTATGCTGGCCTGCCGGAGGCGGCGAACATCTTCTTCCTGGCGGGGATGAAGTTCGGTGCCGGCGCCGGGGAACATCTGACCTGGGCCATGAACACCTACGTGCCGGCCCTGACCGCGGAGCGCTGGTCCGGTCCGTCGGCGCGGATCGTGGTTTTCTCCACTGGAAATGTCTATCCCTTCGTGGAGCCGGGCTCCGGTGGAGCGGATGAGCAGACCCGGCCGGAGCCGCTGGGTGAGTACGCTATGTCCTGCCTGGGACGGGAGCGGATCTTCCAACACTTCAGCGCGGCTCGAGGTACTCAAACGGTGATCATCCGCCTGAACTACGCCAACGAACTGCGCTACGGTGTGCTGGTGGATCTGGCTCAGAAGGTGCTTGACGGACAGGCGATCGACCTGGCCATGGGCTACGTGAACGTGATCTGGCAGGGGGACGCCAACAACTACATCGCCCGGTCCCTGTCCCTGGCCTCCTCCCCAGCCTCGGTATTGAACGTGGCCGGTCCGCAGGCCCTGTCCGTGCGTTCCCTGGCAGAGCGGATGGCAACCATGGCCGGCACTGCGGCCCGCTTCACAGGCAGCGAGCAGCCCACTGCCTTGCTCTCCAATTCTTCCCGCTGTCTGGACCTGTTCGGACCGCCAATGGTTTCCCTCGATTCGATGCTCTCCCTGGTTGTGGATTGGGTGCAGCGGGGAGAGAAAACCCTGAAAAAGCCGACCAAGTACCAGGTACGTGATGGAAAGTTCTGACCAAGGAGGAGCGCAGCGTGGACAACAGCCGGGATTTCCCTCTACCCCCCGATGAAATCGTAGACGCCCTGCGGGCCGGGATGGTGATCCCCGCCCATCCTCTGGCCCTGAACAGGGACCAGAGCCTGGACGAGTCCCACCAGAGGGCCCTGTCCCGCTACTACCTCGATGCCGGCGCCGGGGGGCTGGCGGTGGGCGTGCACACGACGGAGTTCGCCATCCACGATCCCGAGGTGGGCCTGTACCGGCCGGTGCTGGAGCTGGCCATGGAAACCGTCCGCGCCTGGAAATCCCCGACCGCCGCCTCAGAGCCGCCGCTGATGGTCGCCGGGGTCATCGGCGAAACCGCTCAGGCCGTGCGGGAGGCGGAAACCTCCCGGGAGCTGGGCTACCAGGTGGGGCTTCTAAGTCTTGGGGCTCTCAAGGGAACCCAGGATGAGCTGCTGGTGGAGCACGCCCGCCAGGTTGCCCGGGTGCTGCCGATCATGGGCTTTTACCTGCAACCGGCGGTCGGCGGGAGGATTCTCTCCGAATCGTTTTGGCGGCAGCTGGCCGAAATCCCCAATCTGGTGGCCATCAAGATGGCTCCCTTCAACCGCTACTACACCCTGGCGGTGATAAGAGCCGTAGCTGAAGCGGGCAGGGCCGGGGAGGTCGCCCTGTACACCGGAAACGATGATTCGATCCTCGTTGACCTCCTGACCCGCTACCGGATCGCCACCGAAAAGGGGATGGTTCATCTGGAGGTGGTCGGGGGATTGCTGGGCCACTGGGCCTATTGGACAAAACGGGCCGTGGAGCAGCTGGAGCAGGTTCGCGCGGCCAAGGGAAGCGTCCCCTCCAAGCTGCTCACACTGGCGGCCCAGGTCACCGAATCCAATGAGGCGGTCTTTGACCCTGAAAACGCCTTCCGGGGCTGCATCGCCGGGATCCTCTACGTTTTGGCTTCAAGCGGTCTGGTGGCGGGAGTGCATCCATTAGGCCGGGAGGAACGGCTGTCCCCGGGTCAGGCACAGAAGATCGACGCGGTGATGGCCCGCTACCCCCATCTGACGGATCACGATTTTGTGCGAGAGAACCTGGATCGCTGGCTGGCCTGAAGCTGTGTCGAACGGGTTCATTTCGTTTGGAGGATCGAATCTTCCTTTGCCTGTCGTCTAACCCTGAACTAGTTCTGCTTTTTCTTCGAAAACAGCGACTTGACGCCCCGCACCGCCGCCCCCCTGGCCAGCTGGAACCAGCGCATCTTGCTGACGATGGTCAGGAGGGTGATCGCCGCGATGACCGCACAGATCGGCCGGGTAAAGAAGGGCAGGATCGCCCCATCGGAGAGGATCAGGGCCCGCCTCAGGTTCTTGTCCAGAATGTCCCCCAGGATGATCCCCAGCACCAGGGGTGCCACGGGATAGTCCATCTCCCGCATGTAGTAGCCGATGATGCCGAAAACGATCATCACGCCCACGTCGAAGACCCGGGCCTGGATGGCAAAGGCGCCGACCACGCAGAGTGTGAAGACGATGGGCATCAGTTTCTCCCGGGGCACCATGAGCACTTTGACCATCAGCTTGACCAGGGAGAGACCCAGGATCAGCATGGCCGCGGAGGCCAGCAGCACCATGGCCCCGACCTGGTAGACGAACTCGGGGGACTCGAGCATGATCAACGGTCCGGGCCGCACCCCGTGGATAAACATGGCGGCCAGGAGCACCGCCGCCGGTGCCGAACCCGGAATTGCCAGTGAAAGAACCGGTATCATCGCGCCTGCAACGCATGCATTATTCCCGGTTTCAGCAGCGATCAATCCCTCCTCCACCCCGGTGCCGAACTTGTGCCCATCCTTGCTCGAGCGCTTGGCCATATCGTAGGAAACCCAGGCGGCGATATCCTCCCCCACGCCGGGCACCGCGCCGATGAAGGTGCCGATGATGCCCGAGCGGAGGATCGTCTTCCAGTACTTGAGAACATCCCGCACCCGGGGCACCACCCTCTCGATCTTGGTTTTCACAACCTCCATCTTCGGAAACTTCATGATCGTGATCAGCTCGGCGAAGCCGAAGGCCCCGACCATGGCCGGCAGCAGGGCGATGCCCCCTGACATCGCTACCGAACCGAAGGAGAAGCGGATGTAGGCGTGGATTCCCTCCATGCCGATCATGGCCACGAACAGGCCGAGAAATCCGGCGATCCACCCCTTGAGGGGATCCTTGGGGGCGGTCAGGTTGCCGCAGATCACGATTCCGAAGATGGCCAGCCAGGTGAATTCGAAGCTCTTGAAGTTCAAGGCGAAGTTGCCGATGATCGGCGTGAACAGGCTGAGCATAGCCATCCCGATAAAGGAACCGATGAAGGAACCGGTGGTGGCGATGCCGATGGCTCGTCCGGCTCGGCCCTGCCGGGCCAAAGGATAGCCGTCAACCGCCGTGGCCGCGTTTGCCGGAGTACCGGGGATGTTCAGCAGTATGGCGCTGCGGCTGCCGCCGTAGATCGCCCCCACGTACATGCAGACCAGGATCAGCACGGCGTTGGAGGTCTCCATCTTGAAGGTCAGGGTGGTCATCAGAGCCACCCCCATGGTTGCGGTCAGGCCGGGCAGCATGCCCACGATGATCCCCAGCTGGGTAGCCCAGAGCACGTCGAAGAGGACCTTGAGCTTCATGAAACCGACCAGGCCTTGAATCCAGAGGTGCAATCCTTCGATCATGGTCCCTCCCCCTTAGAACAGATCCGGTCCCGGCAGATTCACCAGGAACAAACGGCGAAAGGTCGTGCCAACGATACCGCCGACCAGAACGGCGACGATGACGGCGATCATTATTTTCTTCCACTGGGTTTTGAAACCCTGCCTCCACTTCACATCGAAGATCACGATGAAGGCGAAGATGTAGATAGCCGTGGCGATCTCGTAGTTGATCCGGCCGATCAGCCCCCAGCCGTAGGCCACGCTGACCAGAATGGTAATGGCGAAGCGTTTGGTGATCTCCGCCTTGAAGAACCTGCTCGCCGCGGTACCGTCCAGGCCGAGTTTGTAGCCCTTGCGGATGATCGAACGGATGAACAATACCAGACCCAGGACGCCGACGATCGCGCCGAGGAAGCCCGGTACGATCCCCGGAACGGAGAACCGGTTTACCCCCTGCTCTTCGTAGCGGGGCATTTGGATCGAAATCACCAGCACCGCGATCCCGAAGGCAATCAGACCAATCGATGTGACAAAATCCGCCCGCGGCATATTTCGCTCTTCCATATATCGAGCTCCTTGCGCTTTCAGTTTATGAGGTTTGTGCTGTAATTATTACAGGATTGGTGAAAAAATGAAAAGAGCATCTCTCATTTCGAGAGATGCTCTTGCAGGTTCGGCTTAGCGCGCGCGTTGCACGCCTGCTACGGCTTGGGGATTCCCACGTCGGCGGGGGACATGACGGTCTGACCCGCATCCTGCAGGTTCCAGGCGATGATCGACAGGTAGGGCATGGCCTTTTTCTGGGCCTCTGCGCCCCAGGAGGGATCGAAGACCGCACCGCGGCTGGCCGCGTACTTCTTCAGATTCTCGGAGTTCATCATCACCTCATCCCAGAGCTTGCCGAAGGTGTCTATCACTTCCTGCGGGGCGTCCTTGGGGATCCAGATACCGAAGTAATTCGG
>CAZKCQ010000010.1:0-25722 GCA_964551205.1 uncultured Spirochaetaceae bacterium | reverse complement strand
GTTTCTTCGAATCCAACGGCTACTTCGGACTTCAAGAGGCGGAAGTCCTGTTTTTCACACAGGGCCTGTTCCCCAGCCTCACCGGGGAGGGGAAGCTTCTGCTGGCCGAGGAGGGAGGACTGTTTCAGAATCCGAACGGACACGGCGGCACGATCTGCGCCTTGAAGGACTCGGGGTGTTTGGATCACATGACCCGGGAGGGCGTGGATGAGCTGTACTATTTTCAGGTGGACAATCCGCTGGTGCGGATCCCGGATCCCCCGTTTCTCGGTCTGCACTCGCTGAAAGGCTCCCGTATGTCCACCAAGGTGATAGAGAAAGCCTACCCGGAGGAAAAGATAGGCGTCATCGGAACCATAGCCGGAAAACCGGGGGTGATCGAGTATTCCGATATCGGCGAGGAGAATCAGAAAGCCCGGGATGAACAGGGCAACCTCCTGTACTCTCACGGATCGATAGCCATTCACATTTTCAACACCGGGTTCCTGCGCTCCCACTCGGGGAGGCTCCCCCTGCACGTAGCCGAGAAAAAGATACGGACCTGGATCCCGAACGATCGCGGCGGAACTGTGGAGGAGCGGCAGGGGATCAAGTTCGAGATGTTCATCTTCGACGCTTTGGCCGATGCGGCGGATCCCCTGTTCTTCGAAACAACCCGGGAAGAGGAATTCGCCCCCTTGAAGAACAAAACGGGCCGGGATTCCATCGAGACCTGCCGCCAGGGAATGATGAACCTTTACGCCCGCTGGTTGCTGGCTAACGGCGTCTCGGTTCCGATGCGGGAGGGGAAGCCCGTTCATCGGATAGAGATCAGTCCGTCCTTCGCCTGGGACGCGGAGTCCCTCGGGGAATCACTAATATGTAGGCTCCCTTATACCGTAAATAGAATTGATGAGGATACACTGCTCCTTTAGCCTTCTGCTGATAGCCCTGACCGTCTCCGTATACCCGCAAGCCACCGAAGGAAAGAAACCCAATGCCGCAACCCGGGTGTCCGTCTCCGTGGCGGAAAATGACGAGACCAGAGGGAAGCTCGCAGAGCTGTTCTATGCGCCCACCGCGGCTCTGGCGGCGGGGCAGCAGCGCTTCTTCGAGCAACAATCCACCGGAACCCGGGTGAAGTTCGAAACACGCCGTCAAAACGGGCATCTGTACTATCTATTTGAAAACGAGGAGGATTCCTCTTTTGCCATCCCCGGCCGGGGGAATTACGTCATTAAGCGCGAGCTGGAAAGCGGTCGTTTCGTACAGATCAAGGTCTTTTTCCGTAGCGATCCGGGGTGCTTCGTCCGCCTGTTCCCCCGGGGTCACAGAACCTCGATGGATGTGTATCTCTTCGGAATCGAGGTAGCCCGGGGAGTTCTGCTGTCCGTCGACTTCATAGCACTGCTTACAGAACCCTTCGCGAAGGTGATTAATCTTTCCAAAGCGACGGTTCAATGGCAGCGGCTCCTGTACAGGCGCGTGGGTCCGCTGGACGAGCTTGCCTTCACCCATGTCGAAAATATCCGGCGACTGCTGCCCCGGCTGTCGGATCGGGATGACGGAGCCATGGATGCGGATCGAAGATACGTGTTCATAGAGAGCGGGGACCCCCAGGGAGGGTCGGGGGGATTGAACTGCTCCGGTTTCGCCAAATGGATCAGCGACGGATTTTACTACGGGCTCACGGGGCGGTATCTGGCGATTGAGCCGCTCAAGGAGAAGCACCTCGACCATCGGGGGAATCGCTGGAGTTTGAGGTTCGAAGACGAAAGGGACCCGTATTTCGGATTGGATTGGTCCAGAAACCTGGCCATGTCTCTCTGGCAGGCTCAGGGTTATGTGACGCTGAGCCCGGAAGCTTTCGACGTGCGCCACGTTGAGTACCTGGTCTACCGGGAGGACGTGGGCTTCCCCGTGGAGAATCTCGAGCTGCTGATGTTCCTCGAGGCAGCGGCAAACCCGGGACATTTTTACATCGGCTCGTTGAACCGGGAGTACGGCTCAGAGCCAGTTCTGCGCCAGCATTTCCACATGGTCGTGCTCTTTCCCTACTTTACCCCCTCCGGCAGCCTGCGGGTCGCGGTGTTCGACAGGACTAGGGAGGCGACCCTGGAAGGGACGATCGATCGCTACTCCGGCTCCTATATCCATCTGGTCCGCCTGCCGATCGGGGATTCGTTCCAGCCGCCAATGCCCGAAGACTGAAGCTTCCCGTTCATGAACTGAGCCGCTTCCATTTCGATCGTCCTTCAACTAAAATTTTGCGTACAACAACCTAACTGACTCCATTATTTCACGCAGTTCGCTCTTTAATCGGTCGCACAGGTGATCGTGCCCAAGGAGGCGAATGTGCGCAAGCTGCTGATATGAAGATAGAAGCGCGAAGTACATCCGTCGTCCTGTTGGTTTTCCTCTTCTGCTGTCAGATCCACGGGCTGTACGCCCAAGCCTTGGACCCGAAACCAACACTGTATGTATGGAACCTGAAGGCGGAAACGACACATTGTATGAATTGCAGTTGGATCTCACAGGGGCCTGTGGAAACGATTTGCTTTCAAGCTATCGCGAGGGGGGGTATAGTGG
This sequence comes from uncultured Spirochaetaceae bacterium, assembly GCA_964551205.1. Taxonomy (GTDB): domain Bacteria; phylum Spirochaetota; class Spirochaetia; order SZUA-6; family DRHE01; genus JAFGQJ01. The sequence goes on along the minus strand of CAZKCQ010000010.1, from coordinate 23,154 downwards.
CTATGGGTTGGTTCGGATTCTTGAATCCCAAGCCGGAAGCGGTGGTTGAGCGGTACAATCAAGCACTTAAAAACAATTGACAACCCGGGGTCAGGAGGCTATGATTAGGGTAACTGAGCTTACACTGCGCGACCAGTGAGAAGATGCCAGGCCTTTAAAACGGTCTGAAGGGGAGGGGAACGATGATTTTCTCATTCGGTAATCTGCTTTCTATCGTCATAGTACTGATAATCCTCATTATTTACAGACAAATCGACAGAAACAACCGATCTCTCGAGAAGGTGAAGCGCTTCTCCGACAGGATGAAGGGTGAGCTGGCCAAATCCGTCGAAGAGAAGACTTCAGAGATGAAGAATCTCGCGATAGAGCTGCAGGTGAACATGAAGGCGGGGAAGGAAGTTCTCAAGCGCGTTCGGGATGTAGAGGATGGTCTGCACGAGCGCGCGGAGGGGCTCGAGGAGATTCGCAAGAAGATCGAAGGTTACGACCATGCTCTTGAGGAGCTGGTCGGCATGACGGCGCGGGTGGATGAGAACCTCAAGCGCATTCAGGCGGAGAGCCTGTTCGTCGACAAAGTCGGTAAGCGGATAACCGGTGCCTCGGAGAAATTGAAGAATATCGAGCAGGAAATCTCCCAGGTGGGGGATAAGTTCCGCCAGGAGAACCACAGAGCTCTGCAGAGCCTGCGGGATGAGATAACCAAGAGCACCGAGCAGCGCATCCGGGAGATGGCTTCAAACGTCCAGGGTTCGGAGAAAAAGGTCAAGGATTTCAGCGTCTATGTGACCCGACTCGAATCCAGGACCGAACAGATGCAGAGCCAGGTGCTGACTGGTCTGGAGAAGAGCATCGAACAGTTCGAGCTGGATGCCAAGGCCAGGCGAAGCGGGCTGCTCAACCAGTACGTGGCCTCCTTGAACAAGCTGCTGTCCGACGCCGACGCCAAGGGAAAGGCATTGAAGAACCGCTACACTGAGTCATTGAGTTCCTTTGAGAAACAGCTTGCCCAGACCGTCAAGCGCGGAGAGGCTCTGGAGGGGAAGGTCTTCGAAAATATCAAGGCGATGATTGCCAAGGATTCCCAGGCGGTGAGCACACAGAGGGAGGCCTTGCGGAAGAAGGTCGATGAGATGGCCTCCTTCAGGCAGCAGGTCGGCGGTCAGATCAGCGCGCTGTTGAAAGAAAGCGACAAGTTGAAGGAGGAGAGTCTGCAGACCATCGCTGCCGCCGCGCAGCAGATGCAGGTATCCGCCCTCCAGAGCATCGAGGACAGGCTGGAAGAGTATGAGAAGGACGTCGACTACAAGTTCCAGAAGCTGGAGGCGGCCAACCTGGATATCGAGGGCATGGAGAAGAATCTCCAGGCGTCGATCCGGAAAACCGATGAGAAGGTGCGGGCGGAGTTCGCCCAGTTTGTGAATGGGTTCGACGAAGAGCGCAAGGCGGAACGGCACAAGGTCCAGGAGGAGTTCTCCCGACTGGAGAGTGGCATGGCGGAGCTGGAACAGGGCCTGACCGAGCTCAAATCCAAGGCCTACGAAAACGTTTCCGCCCAACTGCAGGTTTTCGAGGATGAATTCTTCAAAGGTCTGGGAGATCGCACCGCTTCTATGGAGCAAAAGATAGAAACCTGGCGGGGCGAGATCGAGGCCAGAATGAAGGAAGTGGCGGCAGCCCAGATCGAGGAGCGGCAGAGATTGGAGCAGCGTTTCAGCGAAGAGCTGAAAAACGAGCTGGAAAAGGCCAAGCAGGAGAGTTTCAGGGACATGCGGCAGCTGGAGGCCAAGGTCGTTGCCTTTGAGAGCACGATCACCGAACGGGTGGATGGTGGTGAGCAGTACATCGAGGGGTTCAAGAGCTCCCTGGATGAGCAGCTGGAGAAGGCCCGGAAAGCTGCGCACAGCAGCCTTAGAAAGCAGATCAAGGAGCTGCAGGATTCCATGGATGCGTCGGTGCAAAGCCACAGCCATCAGATCGAGGAACGGCTGCGAGGGATGGAAGTTTCCGTGAATCAGAGCAGAAGTGATATCCAGGAGATCGTCGATTCGACAAACGGTGAGATCGCGTCCTGGCAGGCCCGCGTAAATCAGGCTCTCAAGGGATATGAACTCGAGTTCACCGAGAAGTATTCGGGGCTCAGGCAGGAGAGCGAAAATCAGATCGCCAGGGTTCGTGAGGATTTCGATTCCCAGGCTGAGGATCTGATCAGCTCGACGAACACTGAAAGGTTGCAGTTGAAGGAGGAGTTCAAGGATATCAAGGAAAGAGTCGATGAGCTGGAAGCCGGGCTGATGGAGAAGAGCGAGTCCGCCCTGAGCGCATTCCAGCGGCAGATGGAGGCCTTCCAGCTCGAGTTGAACCAGCGGACAAAGGATCTGCAGGTGGAGACGGACAACCGTATGCGGGATCTCAAACAGCGTATGGCCGATATGAAGGATAAAACCGAATCTCAGGCGCAATCGCTGTTCGGGAAGATCGAAGAGGGGTATCAATTGCTCACGATCAACCTGAACGAGTTGGACAAACGGGTCAAAGGGTTCGTCAGCCAGACCAAGATTTTTGAGCGGGCCGATCAGCTCAAGGCGCAGCTGGAGAGCGGTATCGATGCGATGAAGAGGGATATGGAAAAGCTTCAGCTGCAGCGAAAAGAGGTGGAAGAACTTTCCTCCCAGGTGGGAACCGCGAAAAAGGCAGTCGATGAGATCGGGGGAAAGCTGAAAGCCCTGCTGGCCGAACGCGGCCGCGTGGAGGACATGGACTCGGATTTCAAGAAACTGCTCAATATCTCCAAGGAACTGGACAACAGAATCGAAACCGTTTATTCCAGTCAGGATGCCCTTCAGGAAATACAGGCCAGGATACGGGAGTTGGAGGACCTCGAGAGGATCACCGCAGGCCGCTTTGAACGTCTGGAGAAGAAAAACACCATAATCGAAGCGACCACCGCCGGAGTAGACAAGAACTTCGAAACCCTCGATCAGCTGGAGAAAGAGCTGAAAGGGGTGAGCAAGGACCTTCAGGGGCTTGTCGGAAGCTTCAAAGAGCTGAAAGGACAAGCCTCGGAGTTGAACGCGGGCCGGGAGAAATCTGAATACGTGATCGAAAAGATCAAGGATCTCGATTCGATTCTAGGGGAGCTGGAGAAACGGATGGAGAAATTGGAAACGGCTCGGGAATGGCTGGCAAAAACCGAAACTCGTTTCGAAACGGTAGGCAAGCAGGCCCAGGAACAAGTGCGCCTGCTGGAAAGCATATTGAAGGCCGACAACAAACAGTCCAAACTGGGTGAAGGGGCACCACCGATGGACAAGCGGGAGACAGTGATCAAGCTTGCCCATCTGGGCTGGACACCTACTGAGATCGCCAGAACTACCAAGCTCAGCCGAGGTGAGGTGGAGCTGATCATGGAGCTGGCTCCGAAAAAATAACACTCCCCATCGACAAACTGGTGCGCAATCTCCCTTTCTGTATTATCTTTGTCGTAGGCCATGAGCTTTGTTCCTGACAGTATCTTCATCCACCTTCTCGTTTTGGCGGGGACCTTCCTGATCATCTACAAAGCCGCCGGCTTCCTGGTCGACGGGGCGGTGGGGATTGCCTATAAGCTGAACGTACCCAAGATCGTGATCGGGGTGGTCCTGGTGGGTTTCGGCACAACCGCTCCGGAGTTTACCGTATCGGTGCTCTCCGCGATCCGGGGTTTTCCCGAAATCGCTTTGGGAAACGCCGTGGGATCGGTCATCGTCGACGACACGCTGGCTCTGGGACTGGGGATCATAGCCGCGCCGGTGGCTATCCGGGTGCAACGGCGCTCTCTGCGTCTGTTCGGCTTGTTCCTGATCGGGATCGACGTGCTTGCCTTCCTCTTGAGCCTGAACGGGATCATCAGTCGTTGGGAGGGGCTGCTTCTTTTGGGCATCCTGGCGGCTTATTTGGGATACGTCGTTCATACCGAGAACAGAAAACGAAAGGTGGCGCCTTCAGTCAACGAGGAGCTGGCCGAGCACATCAAAGTGGGCTGCATCGGTCTGCAGGCCCTGCGCTTCCTGATCGGTCTGGCCGGGGTGATCCTGGCCAGCGAGCTGCTGATAGATTCGGCTGTGTTCGTGGCCAAATACTTCGGAGCATCCGAAGCCGTGATCGGTCTTACCCTGGTTGCAATCGGCACATCCATTCCCGAGATCGTGACCTGCGTGGTAGCCGGACGCCGGGGCCATGGGGATCTGGCTCTTGGTGATATTGTCGGAGCGGATATTCTCAACGTCCTCTGGATCATCGGAGCCGCCTCCGTCGCCAATCCGATCCAGGTCGAAAGACGGGTGATTTTCTTCGCCTTTCCCTGGATGCTCGGCGTCGTCCTGCTGATGCTCTCCCTTGCCCGCTGGCGCTACTCGCTGCAGCGCTGGAAAGGTTTCGTGCTTGCTGTGGTTTACCTGCTATATATAACTATTTCTATAATAAGATTTTACGTTCCCTGATCTTAATAGCCGGGATTGACCTTATAAAAAAGACTTGACTGCTCGATAAGGGGGTTATTATTTTTACCTGGAGTAAGCTCGAACAAGTCTCAAAAGCGTATAGGTGCTTGAATCAGACAATGTTAGTGGGCGAAAAATATATCGTAGAACAGAGTGGGGTAGGATGTCCGATCAGGAAGTGAAAGCGCATCAGGAAAAATCCGAAAAGCCGGATAAAAAACAGAAAAAGCAGGAGAGCACCGTCCAGGCAGCTCGAACCGCCCCGGAAGAGGATCTGCTGGAGCGCATACGAGCGCTGGAACAGGAAGTCAAGGAATCGCAGGATCAACTGTTGCGAAAAGCGGCGGAGTTCGAGAATTCCCGCAAACGCCTCGCCCGGGAAAAAGAGGAGAGCATCAAGTATGCCAATGCCGCCCTTCTCAGCGATGTAGTTCCGATCATAGATGATTTTGAGAGGGCCATCCAGTCGGCGGCTGATTCGAAGGATTTCGATGCATTCCATACAGGGGTGTCGATGATCGAAAAGCAGATGGTCAGCATGCTCGAGCGGAATTGGGGGTTGAAGCGCTTTTCGGCCAACGGAGAGCCTTTCGATCCCGAGAAGCACGAAGCAATCGCCGTGGAGGAGACGGATCAGCACGACAGTGAGGTCGTGCTGGAGGACTATCAGAAGGGCTATCTTCTCCATGACAGAGTCTTGAGACCGGCAAAAGTTAAAGTCGCCAGACCTATAGCGCCTGAAGGATTGAGCGGCGGTGACGACGAACAGAACAAGGAGTAGTAGATGGGCAAAATAATCGGTATCGATCTTGGAACCACGAATTCATGTGTTGCCGTAATGGAGGGTGGAGAACCCACGGTGATCCAAAACTCGGAAGGGCAGAGGACCACTCCGTCGATCGTCGCCTTTACCTCCAAAGGCGAGCGGCTTGTCGGGCAGCCTGCGAAGAACCAGATGATCACGAATCCTGAGAATACCGTTTATTCCATCAAACGGTTTATGGGGCGCCGCTTCGCCGAAGTGCCGGAGGAGATAAAGATGGTTCCCTACTCGGTGGCCGACATCGGCAACGGTGTTTCCATCGATATCCAGAGCAAGAAATACACGCCCCCGGAGATATCGGCGGCGATTCTGCAGAAGATGAAAAAAACCGCGGAGGACTATCTGGGTGAAACCGTCACTGATGCGGTGATCACCGTTCCCGCCTACTTCAACGACGCTCAGCGTCAGGCGACCAAAGACGCCGGGCGCATCGCCGGCCTGGAGGTAAAGCGTATCGTAAATGAGCCGACCGCTGCTTCCCTGGCCTATGGCCTGGACAAGGGGGACAAGGAACAGCGCATTGCCGTATACGATCTGGGCGGCGGGACTTTCGATATCTCGATTCTCGAGCTCGGTGAAGGGGTGTTCGAGGTCAAATCGACCAACGGAGACACCCATCTTGGAGGAGATAATTTAGATCATCGGATCATCGATTGGCTGGTGGACAACTTCAAGAAAGATTACGGGATCGATCTTGCCCAGGACAGGATGGCGCTGCAGCGCCTCAGGGACGCCGCGGAGAAGGCCAAGATCGAATTGTCCAGCACCCAGTCCACGGATATCAACCTTCCCTTTATCACCGCCGATTCCTCGGGACCCAAGCATATGCAGTACACCCTGACCCGAGCAAAGTTCGAGCAGATGATCGAGGATCTGGTACAGAAGACGAAGGGACCCTGTCAGCAGGCGATGAACGACGCCGGGGCGAAACCTGCGGATATCGACGAGGTCATTCTGGTAGGTGGTTCGACCCGGATCCCGGCGGTACAGAAGCTGGTGAAGGAACTGTTTGAGAAAGAACCCCACAAGGGGGTGAATCCCGATGAGGTGGTCGCGGTCGGTGCGGCCATCCAGGGTGGTATCCTGGGCGGGGAGGTGAAAAATGTCCTTCTCCTGGATGTCACCCCCCTGTCTCTGGGTATCGAGACGCTGGGTGCGGTGTTTACCAGGCTCATCGAACGTAATACCACGATCCCAACCCGTAAGAGTCAGATTTTCTCCACAGCGGCGGACAACCAGACCGCCGTGTCGATCCACGTCCTCCAGGGAGAACGGGAGATGGCTTCCCAGAACCGGACCCTGGGCCGTTTTGATCTGGTGGGCATCCCCCCCGCTCCCCGCGGAGTACCCCAGATCGAGGTAACCTTCGATATCGATGCCAACGGGATCGTACACGTGTCGGCCAAGGACCTGGGTACGGGCAAAGAGCAGAAGATCCGCATCGAGAGCTCTTCGGGGCTTTCCGACGACGAGATCAAGCGTATGGTCAAAGAAGCGGAGGCTCATGCCCAGGAAGACAAGCAGGAACGGGAGAAGGCTGAAACGCGGAATGAGGCGGACAATCTGATCTACACGTCCGAAAAATCTCTCCGGGATTACGGAGAGAAGATCAGCGAAGATGACCGGAAGAACATAGAGTCGGCAGTCGCCGACCTGCGTAAAGTCATGGACTCCGATCAGCTGGAGGAGATCAAAGCCAAGATCGAAGCCCTCAAACAGGCTGCCTACAAACTCGCTGAAGAGGTGTACAAGAGCACGGCCTCCCAGGCCGGGGGAGCCGATGCCGGGGGTGCCTCTGGCGAAACAGCGGGGCAGGAAGCCGGTGCCTCCGATTCCTCCGGCAGCGCAGCCGGGGCCGGGGAATCCGGGGAAACCGTCGAAGATGCAGATTATGAAGTCGTCGACGACGAGAATCCGAAGAATGAATAAGAGCCTGTAGGAGTGGCTAAACGAGATTACTACGAGGTGCTCGGCGTCGCCAAGGGCTCTTCCAAGGACGAGATCAAGAAGGCCTATAGGCGCCTGGCCGTCCAATTCCACCCCGATCGGAATCCCGGTGACAAACACGCCGAGGAAAAGTTCAAGGAAGCAACGGAGGCCTACGAGGTTCTGGCGGATGAGAGCAAGCGCCAGACCTACGACCAGTTCGGTTTTGCCGGGCTGGAAGGCATGGGTTTTGGAGCCCACGACTTCTCCTCGGTGTTTCGGGATTTTGAGGATATATTCGACGGCTTCAACTTCACGAACTTCTTCGATTCCTTTTTCGGGGGGGGACGGTCCCGCTCCCGCCGGGGCGCTGGCCGCGCCTCGGCCCGCCGCGGAGCCGACCTCCGTTACGAGCTGGAAATACCCTTCGCCGACGCCGTATTCGGAAAGAAAGAGGAGATCACCTTCAGCCGCAATGAGAGCTGCCAGGAGTGCAAGGGAAGCGGTGCCGACAAGGGCAGCGGCAAGAAGGTCTGTCCCACCTGCGGCGGCGCCGGGCAGGTGCGGCGCAGTTCCGGTTTCTTCTCCATCGCCACGACCTGTCCATCTTGCAACGGGGAGGGGGAAATCATCGAGAAGCCCTGCGCGGCCTGCGCAGGCAGAGGCCTGGTCACCCGAAAGCGCACGATAAAGGTCACCATCCCGGCAGGGATCGAAACCAGCAAGCGTATCAGCATCCCGGGTCAGGGGGACGGGGGCATAAACAGCGGGCCACCGGGAGATCTGTACGTCTACATCCGGGTTCTCCCCCACGAATACTTCGAGAGAAACGGCAACGATCTGTACTGCGTCATTCCCATATCCGTCAGCCAAGCCGCCCTGGGAGCCGATATCCAGGTGACGACCCTGGAAAACTCCAGAAAGGTAAAGGTAAAGATCCCGCCGGGGACGCAGAACGGAAAGCTGCTGCGTCTGAAGTCTGAGGGGGTTCCGTTTCTGCGCAGCCCCGACCGCCGGGGAGATCTGTATATCAAGATTCTCGTGGAGATTCCTACCAAGGTTACCGGCAGAGCGCGCACGCTGCTGCAGGAGTTGGGTTCTCTAACCGGTGAACACTCCGATCCCAAACCCGTGCGATTGTCAGATCTGTAGTAAGCGATTAGTATAATCCCCAGCAAAACTCAAGATGATTTGGTTCAGGGCTGCCCTGGTGGCACTCCTGCTCTTCGAGCTGGTTCTGCTGGCTATACGCCTTCCCCTCACGCCGAGCAAGGTGGAATTGCTCTGCTTTTCAGGATTGTTGATCCTGGTGATCGCCGCGGGCTTTGTGCCTGATTCCACGGCAGCTCTCGGACTAGCCTCACTGCTGATTCTCTGGACCCTGGGAATGTATGCCCGTTACCTCAATGCAGAACGCAGAGCGTGGGTCTGGCATGGGGGAGTCGGCGTTGCTCTCTCGATATTCCTGTTCGTGCGCCTGATTGATGTGGCGGAAACCCTGCCCTTTTACCTGTTGTACGCCTTTCTGTTCGTCGTGCTTGCACTCTATCCACTTGTTCTGTTTTGGGGAATCTGCGGGGCAAATCCCCACCCTCTGCTGTACCTGTATCTGACCTCCGTAGCGATGCAGCTTGCTGCGCTGCTGTACGATTACCTGTCCTACGGCAGCGGGCTCCCCGTGTTGCGGCTGCGTGTGTTCTCGGGCTTGCTGTACGCCGGGATCTGCGGGCTGCTGCTCTCCCAGGAGGCCTATCTACAGGGCAGAGGTTGGCAGGGCCTGCACATCCGCCTGGGTGAACAGCAGAGGAGGCTGCGGGAGGCTCACACACGACTGATCCAGACCGAAAACACGGTGATGCTCCAGGATCGGCTGATCATAACCGGTATTCTGACGGCAGGCGCGGCCCACGAGTTCAAGAATACCCTGTCCCTCATCCAGACCAGCGCTGCCTACGCCGCGCGTGCAGAGCAGGAGGTAGCCGCTCGGCAGGCCCTGAAGCTCATCACCCAGCAGGCCAGGGCGGGTCAAAAAGCCGTAACCGAGCTTCTCGATCAGCTGCTGAAGCGAGGCAGGGAGGAAGCCGGCAGGGTCGATCTCAAAACCGATCTCGATTTGCTGCTGCGGATGATGCGAAGCGGCTGCAGGCGGGAGGGAATCCAGCTTGGCATCGATATCCCCGATACAATGGGAGTGACTTTCCGGCGGGGCGAACTGGAGCAGGTTCTCGTGAACCTGGTACGAAACGCCATGGACAGTGTAAGATCTCAGGCGGGCGGTTCGGAGAGAAAGGTTATGATTCGTGCCCGTCCCGTCGAGGGCCAGGGAATGATCGAGGTCATCGACTCCGGCGCCGGCGTACCGCCGGAGCTTCAGAACCGGATCTTCGAGCTGGCGGTTTCTGGAACGCAATCCACAGGCCTGGGCCTGTTTCTGGCCAAGGCTCTGGTAGAGCGCAATAACGGGACGCTGGCCTGCATTCCGACAGACCGGGGTGCCTGTTTTCGCCTGCTCTTGCCCGCTGGTTGAGATTGCCTATTCGATGGTGTAGAAGTGAAGATGATGGTTCTGGTGATCAATCCGGGTTCCACATCGACAAAACTCGCTCTGTACTCCGGTGCAAACGAGCTGTTCAACCAGCGGATCGTTCACAACGCGGCGGAACTGAATCGTTTCCCCTCGGTTCTCGATCAACTCGAGTTTCGTAAGCAGGTGATCCTCGGTTTGCTGGGCAGCATTCGTGAGTTCCGGCCGGAGGCCTTACGCGCCGTCATCGGTCGCGGCGGCCTGCTCCACCCGCTGGGGGGGGGAGTGTATCGGGTCAATGAAGCGATGAAGAGGGACCTGCGCAGCGCCCGCTACGGTGCACATGCATCGAATCTCGGTGCGCTTCTGGCCGATCTGTTGGCAAGGGAGTACAGGGTCGAGGGCTTGATCGCCGATCCGGTTGTGGTGGATGAGATGGGGCCTCTGGCCCGCTACACGGGACTGCCGGAGATATCGAGGAAGTCGATTTTTCACGCGCTGAACCAGAAAGCAACGGCCAAAAAAGCGGCCGCCGAACTGGGCAGGGCATACGCTGATTGCAACCTCATCATAGCGCATCTGGGCGGCGGTACCTCCGTGGCGATTCATCAGGGAGGCAGGATCACCGACGTAAACAACGCCCTGGACGGGGACGGACCTTTCTCCGTGGAGCGCGCCGGCCAGCTCCCCTCCGGGGATTGGCTGCGCTACGTGTTGTCCAACAGCGAAGACCCGCAGAGACTGCAGAAGAAGCTGACAGGCAGAGGTGGGATCGTCGCCCACCTGGGTAGCAACGATCTCCAGTTGATCGAGGAGGTGATCGACACTCATCTGGCGAAACGGCCGCACCCTTCGAATATGGACGGAGCCAGATGTTTGGAGGTCATCCGGGCCATGTGCTACCAGGTGGCCAAAGAGATCTGTGCTTTGGCTGCGGTGGTCGGCGGGCGGGTCGACGCTGTAGTGCTGACAGGGGGGCTGGCGCGGGACCGGAGGATCGTGCAGGAGATACATGAGAGAGTGGGTTTCCTTGGATCGTTTATGGTTTTTCCGGGTGAGAACGAGATGGAGGCTCTGGCCCTGGCTGCCCAGGGGGCTTTGGCGGGAAGCGAACAGATCCGGGAGTACGTGGAAGCCGGCTCCCGGACGGAGTGATACTGACCCAACAGAGAGGAAGACTACGATGTATTCTGCCAGTCGAAAATCTTGTTATTTTTATATGATTTTGGACCGTTATCATAGTATGAAGTCGGTTTTCATCGTCATCCTCTGCCTGGGCGCAGGTATTCTCTACGCCTCCCCGGGAAACGCCGTGGATTCGAACAGTGACGGCAAGGCCGATCAGTGGTACGAAGTGTCCGCCGGTCACATCGAAAAGGTCAGTATGGACCGCAATTTCGATACGGTCATCGACTACAATGTCGAATACGATCTTGGGCATCGGAAACTCTACGAAGAGTTGGATTTCAATTATGACGGGCAGATGGATGACTTCTATTATTTCGAGGAAGGCAAGCTGATCCGTCAGGAGATCGACTCGAACTTCGACGGAACCGTCGATATTTGGGTGTATCTGGACGGGATGTACATTGTCAAATATGAGGTGGACAGCGATTTCGACGGCGCCATCGATCTGGTAAAAGACTACCAACAATAGCATGGTCATCTGCGGATTCCACGCCGTAGAGGAGAGCCTGCGTTCGGGCGCCCCGGGCTCTCTGCTGATATCCAGAAGCGATTCCCGAGTGGAGGCTCTCAAAGATCTTGCCAGAGATCGGGGGGTGGAGGTCCGGCCGGTTTCGGTAAAGGAGTTGAACAGGATCTGCGGGCTTGATCGCCATCAGGGAGTTGTGCTGCTTTGAGTAAGATCCCCCCTTTTGGTGAAGAAGAGCCTGCAGGATACCTTGGCTGCGATTGACGGATCCTCTCCGCTGATTCTGCTGCTCGATGAGCTCAACGACCCCCACAACCTGGGAGCGATCCTGCGTTCGGCGGACCAGCTGGCCGTGGATCTCGTGGTGACGACGATCCACCGCAGCGTTTCCCAGACCCCCGTCGTTATCAGGGCATCCGCAGGGGCAAGCCGCTACGTGCCGTTGCTCGCGGTAGCCAACCTGGTACAGGCCTTGGAAACATTCAAGCGCTATGGGTACTGGATCTACGGTGCGGATGTGGCCGGGAAGAGCCTGGCGGCGCAGCACTTCGACGGCCCGGTAGCGCTGGTGATGGGGGGAGAAAGGCGAGGATTACGGCGGTTGGTGAAGAACAGATGCGATTTTCTGGTTCGCATCCCTGCCCGGGGTCGGGTGGATTCGTTCAATGTTTCCGTGGCAGCCGGAATTCTTCTCTATGAAGTGCGCCGGCAGCAGGATTTCCCGGGCTTCGACTAACTGCTCTCGGCCATCGTCAGTTGCTTGATCGTCGTGAAGTTCTTCATGATCTTGGTGAAGAGGTAGAGGTTGTTGTGGCCGTAGGAGACTCGAGCCAGGTATTCCTGCGATTTCGTTCCCGACAGGCTCTTTATATTACTCACCTGCACCGGGGTCTTGAGTCTGGCATCATTGAGGATTTCCAGCAGAATGACGCAGAGGTTGTAGAAGGAGTTTGCCCCCTCTTCAACCAGATTTCTCGACTCCTTCTCTATCGTTTCCAGAACTGTGGCGACCATATTCAGCACGGGCTTGCCCTGATCCAGCAACTCGATGTACTTCGGTAGTTTCTTGACCGACCGAGTACTGGAGCCCTGAAGTTCCTCTTCAAAAAGGCTGATCTTGCCCTCCATCCCCTCGCACTGGAAGTAGGTGTTCGTGAACATGTTTTGGAAGATCCTGTTTTCGAACTTCCCCTCCACGATCAGACGTTTCAAAGGTTCCTTCAACTCTCTGTGGAAATGAACGCGGATGTAGTTCTTCAGGATCCTCAGCGGCCGGATATGGAGAAAGCTGTCGAAATCCCGTTCCTGCAGGGCCTGGTCGATATCTTCTCTGTAGCCCTCGACCTGCTCCGGTTGCCCGTTGGGGAACAGCCGATTCAGATCCTCCCTAACGGCCAGCTCCCGAATCTGTTGCTGGATCCGTTCCCTGCTGCGCTGATAGTTGATCCGGAGGCGGTTCCTGTGAGCCTCCAAGAATGAGCTCTCCTCCTGGAGAGATTGAGGAACGAACTGCGGGTCTCTCTGGATCAAGCGGAGCAGGATCAGGATGGTTTGGGAGCCGAGATTTTCAGACAGCAGGTTCCGGAGCCGGAGCAGCACTTTCTTCAGCCGGGCTCTGGCTTCCTCCGCCCGTTCTCTGGACAGACGTTCCAACAGAAAACCGATGTTACTCTCCACGCTGTCAGAGTAGTCAAACCCGGCCAGGACGAAGTAGAAATCCAGCAGATCCTGAAGCATCTCCTCCCCGTTGGCGGGTTGGAAGGTCGCCGGATCGGCGCTGTCCAGGGATTTCAAAGCAGGATCAAAGAGGCGCAGCATCGGCAGAAAGTCGTGCTGACAGAGGTTGTTGAGTCTGTACATCACCGTGTAGGAGTTGTCGAAGCCGTGAAACTCGGCGGCATCCAGCCCCTGGAGCAGCTGTTCGATTTCACCGCTGATTTTTCCCAGCTCCTCTTCCGGATCCGCAGAATCGAAGACCCTCTTCTTCATGGAGGGGTAGGAAAAAGAGGAGTACAGATTCTGCAGCTTCTCGGGGAGCCTGGCCGTAACCAGATAATCCCTGTATCTCTGGGCCAATTTCGGGTCGGGATTGTCGATCGTTTTTTCGAAAACCTCCCGGAGGGGACGCAGCACGTGAGCCAGTTGCAATACCGAGACGGCAAAGCCGGGAAGGATCTGTCCGCTGATGCGGCGGTAATACAGGGGGCAAGACTTCCTTAACTCTTCATTCAGAGAGCGCAGGCGGCGTCGCTTCTCCGTTTCCTCCGGATTGCGGGTGAAAATAGAGAAAATTATATCTTGTAGATACTCTAAAAAACCGGCCACGTCGGGATCTATTATACCCTGAAACGGCGCTGCCTTAAAACTATCTGTCCGCAGAAATCTGTGAAACCAGATCCAGGTAATCCCGGACCCGCTCCGCCCGCACGGCTCGGGCCCGCAGCTCGGACCCTCCCCGTATACCCTTGCTGTAGTAGCAGAAGTGCTTTCTCATTTCTCTGCAGGCTCTGGCCTCTCCCTTGAACGCGACCGCCACCTCCAGCTGCTGCAGGACGGTTTCTAGACGCAACCGGGCCGTCGCTGCCGGCCCCGGATCACTGCCTGCCAGCAATTCTTTCGTGGCCGTGAAGATGAAGGGGTTTCCCAGGGCGCCCCGGGCAAACATGAGACCGTCGCAGCCGCTCTCTCGGAAAACCTTCAGAGCATCCTCCGGGCTAAACAGATCTCCGGAACCGATCACGGGGACGCTGCAGTGGGTTTTCAGCTCTTTCAGTTCGGGAACTCGTGCGCGGCCGGAGAAACCCTGGGAGCGGGTTCTGGAGTGCAGGCAGACCATGGCCGCTCCGCTGCGCTCAGCCGCTTGGGCACAGTACAGGTAGTTGATGCTGCTCTGATCCCAACCGCTTCTCAGCTTCACGGTCACCGGGCTGTCAGTTTCACCCCGCATCGCCTCCACGATGGCAGCGATCTTCTCCGGTGTTCGCAGCAGAGCGGCTCCGCTACCGCTCTTCAGGACCTTCGCTACCGAGCAGCCGCAGTTCAGATCGTAGAGATCGGGCCGGTAGCGGGAAAGCTTTCGTATGGCTTTGGCTGCGCTTCGAGGTTCGGAGGCAAACATCTGAACGGCGAACAAGCTCTCATTGTTGGCACGCTGCAGCAGTTCCAGGGTCTTGGCGTTGTCCCTGACAATACCCTCGGCGGAAACCATCTCCGTGTAGCAGAGGTCGGCACCCCACCGGAGGCAGACCGACCGAAAGGCCGCATCGGTGTATCCGGCCAGGGGCGCCAGGAAGAGGTTACCCGGGATCGTGAGTCCGGGAAGATCTATTGCCTTGAGAAAGGATATCAGCTGATCTCCGATCAGTCCCCGATTTTAAAGAAGTCGATACTGTTCCGGAAGATGGTTTCCGCAAACTCCTCCACCGGCATCTCTCTCATTTCGGCTATGAAAGCCGCCGTTTCCTTGAGGTAGGAGGGTTTGTTTCGTTTTCCTCTATAGGCGGCTGGGACCATGAAGGGAGACTCGCTCTCGATGAGCATCCGCTCCAGGGGCATCTGTTTGGCAGTTTCGTGAAGGTTTCTGGCGTTGCGGTAGGTGACGTTTCCCGCAAAGGAGATGTACAGGTTCAGTTCCAGGGCGCGCTCGGCGTAGGCGAAATCTTCCGAGTAGCAGTGCAGAATGCCCCCCCGGTTGGGCAGCCGTTCCTTCAGGATCTCCAGGACGTCGCTGCCGGCCTCCCGATTGTGTATGATCACCGGAAGATCGAGTTTTTGGGCAAGGTCCAGCTGGCGGATGAACAGCTCCACCTGGGAATCCCGGTCTCCGAATTTGTGGTAGTAGTCCAGACCGATCTCACCGACCGCCACCACTCGATCCCGTCTGCTGCCCTCGCTGATGCTGGCTTCCCAGTCATCCCCGGGATGGGAGACTTCGGAGGGAGATACGCCGATGCAGTGATAGATGTGATCCTCGGTTTTCAGGTTCTCGTATACCTGATAGAAATCCCGAAGATTGTTGCAGATGCTCACTATACCGGCAACGTCTTCCTGCTTTGCTTCCTGAACGACCATCAACTGTTCGATCGGATCTTCGGTTATAAGACCAATATGTGCGTGTGAATCGAAGAGTCGCATATCTCCCCACTTTTGCTTAAATTCTCTTGAGGTTGCCCGGATTGCCGGACCGCCGGTACGCAGGACCACCGGAGCGCCCGAGCGCCGTTACACCGCTACCTCGGACTACCCCTTCAAAGGTTTGTGCGGCGTATGTTCCAGAATCTGAGAATAGCACGTAGAGGCGAAGTGAGTCAATAATGATTCGTCTCAAAAAGTGATTTGACAAACAGAAGGGCACATGGTAGTGTTTAGGCAATTGTACCCGATCGAGATAACCCGTTCACAAAACATACACAACAGGTCGATGATAGAGAGGGGAGATTTCGGTGTCACCGGCACATCAATATAAAAAACTGGAAAACGAGATCGTGGACAGCCTGGGCAAGAGGCTGCGGATCTTTTGGCAGAGGTTTCTATCCTTCTTCAAGAAGGTCCATCAAAAGGGAAAACAACGCTTTACCGTGATGTTTATCCCGCACTCGGAAAAGAGGATCTTCAACTTTCAGATATCCGTTTTTACCCTGATCTTCGTCGTTTTCCTGCTGTCCGTGCTGCTGATCGGCTTCATCGGCATGACCACCCATTTCACGACGACGAATGATCAGTTTATCAAGGTGTCCGACAGTCTCAATGCCAGCGAAGCCTCCCTGGAGAGTTTCAAGGATGAGATTGTCGAGCTACGCAGAGTCGTCAAGGACTTCAAGGGCCGCATGGAAGGGGTATTGACGGAGATTGGAACCGACGGTACGAAGAACTATCTCGAGCAGGGTGTGGGCGGCGATCTGTCTTCTCTGGTCAGCCTGGAGGATGTGGAGTACGGAAATCTGAGGGATCTGAGTGATCTCATAAGTCTGCGCACCTATCTCGAAAATGCCGTGGAGCCGCTCGGAGAGATACACCAGGTCCTCGAGGCTCAACGGGAGCTCCTGGTCGACATACCGACCCTCTGGCCCTTGAAGGGTGTTCATGGAAATATCACCAACCGGTTCGGCCCGGCAAAACATCCCTTTACCGGGGGCTGGTACCTGCACAAGGGTATTGATATCGCCTGGGGATACGGTGTGCCGATCGTAGTTACAGCCAACGGAAAGGTGCAGAAAATCGACAATGACCCCATGGGCTTGGGCTGGTATATCGTGGTGCGCCATAACTATGGATTCCACACCCGCTACGGTCATCTGGACAGGATTATCGTGCAGAAAGGGCAAGAGGTCCGGCGGGGACAGATCATCGGCTACATGGGAAGCTCCGGACTGTCCACCGGTCCCCATCTGCACTACGAAGTGTGGATAGGTACCCAGGTCGTCGATCCGGAGCAGTTCTTGAGCATCCGCAGTCCACTGATAAAAAAATCCGTCACCTCAGGAAAATAGGGAACCTTCATGAGTGACGTCCAAATTCCCGGTGGACCGTACATCAATTCGATTATCGGCGAAGGGACCCGCTTCAACGGTGAGTTCGATCTCAACGGGCTGTTGCGGATAGACGGGGATTTCTGCGGCACCGTCCGGACGGAGGGCAAGGTCCTGGTGGGTAAAAACGGCCGGGCGGAATGCACGGTATACGCCGGAACCGTGGTCGTGGGCGGCGTTCTACAGGGGAACATCTTTGCCAATGAGAAGGTGGTGATCCTTTCCACGGGGATCGTTTTGGGGAATATACACAGCCCGCGCTTCATCGTCGAGGAGGGAGTGATTTTTAACGGTTCGGCCAAGATCGTTCAGCCGGAGGCCGTATCCGAGCCGGAAAAAACTCCCGTTGAAGAGGCTGAACCGGAATCCTATGCCCCGAGTGACGACAGTACCCCTGAGAAGCGTCCTGTCGCGGTTTCCGGAACAAGTGACAGCCGGAGTGCCACCGGATAGCGCTCCAGCCGACAGCCGGGCACTGCTAAGGCAGGCCAATTTCGGTTGCTTATGGCGAGGCTAATAGATTCGTGAGGCGAGGCTATGGATAGAATCGAGTCTCTTGACGGCTCTTACCTTTCGGGACGCTCCAGACGAAAGAAGGACAAATCTACAAAAAAATTGAAGGGTCAAAGTTTTGCCTCGGTGGTCGAGCAAAGTGCTGAGGAGAAATCACCGCTGTTCGACGTGGAGGATCAGGGCGAACACAGGGAGAATCTGGAGGAGCTGCTCGATGAGGTTCATCAGAGCGGGGACATGCTGGCGGACAGTCAGAGTCTGGCGCATATCAAACGATATCGTCAGGCTGTAAGTGCATTCCTCGCCTACATCGTCAACAATATGCTCACCGTGGAGGAGCAGACCTCCGGGGGAAACATACTGCGGCGTAAACGGTTCACCCAGCTGAAAGTTATAGACAATAAATTGGAGTCCCTGGTTCAAGCGGTGCTTCGCAACCAGGGCAAACAGCTCGATGTGTTGGAGAGGATCAACGAGATTCGAGGTTTGCTGATCGACTTGATTACCTGATACCGGGAGAGGGTAGATATGGAGGAGCAGCGAGAGGGTGCCAATAACGCCCTCTATCACGTGAAAATACTGCATTCCAGCGCGACCGAAGTGTACAGCCAGGACGGGAGCCTGGATTTGAGCGTTGGTGATCTGGTCCTGGTTCCCACCCGCTATGGGCTCGAATTGGGTCGGATAAAAGGCACCGTAACGCGGGACGACAACAGAGAGCAGCAGATCTGCAGAAAGGCCACTGAGGCGGATTGCGAGCGCTACGAACTGCAAAAAGAGAAGGAGGCCGACGCGTTCCGGGCCTGCAAAGAAAAAATCCTGGAGCATGATCTGGACATGAAACTCGTCAGTGCTCACTACTGTATCGACGAGAAAAAGATACTGTTTTACTTCACGGCGGAAAACCGGGTGGATTTCAGACAGCTGGTGAAGGACCTGGTCAGTGTTTTCAAGACCAGGATCGAGTTGCGCCAGATCGGCGTGAGGGATGAGGCCCGCGTTCTGGGCGGGATGGGGGTCTGCGGCCGCACCTTCTGTTGCCACGGGGTAACCGACAAGCTGCGGGCCGTATCCATAAAAATGGCCAAGGAGCAGAATCTTACCCTCAACTCGATGAAGATCAGCGGTCCCTGCGGCCGACTTCTCTGCTGTCTGGCCTACGAGTACGATACCTACAGGGAATGCAGAAAGGCTCTGCCGTCGGAAGGCACCCGGATCAAAACAGGGGGAGGGGCGCTCAAGGTTGTCGATATAAACATCTTCAACCGCCAGGCCAAACTGGAAGCCGAAGACGGCAGCACCCTGCTGCTGCCATTTGACAAGCTGCTCCACGATCCAAAACGCGGTCAGTGGGGGATTCAGGAGGACTGAGGGGGGATCGTCTCATCGCCGGGGGGCAGGAAGTGCAGCAGCTGCCGCAGATCGCTGATCGTGTACAGCGGGTCGGGTTCCTCTGAGGGGTATTCGCTGCCGGAGGGTGCATACCAACAGGTGTCCAGTCCGGCAGCGCTACCGCCTCGGATGTCGGAACTCGGGCTGTCTCCCACACAGAGAATACGTTCTTTCCCGCACCGCAGTTTTTCGATCGCTAAAGCGAAGATCGCCGGATCAGGCTTGGCCAAGCCTACTTCCGCCGATATGAGGATATCCCTGAAATACCTGCCGATCCCGGAGCGGTTGATACGTCGCCGCTGGACGCTGGCGATTCCATTGGATAGAAGCAGCAGGGGGACTTTGGAGGACATCGACTGCAGAACCGGCAGGGCGTGGGCCAGGAGATAGCCCTTTTCACTCAGGGTTTCGATATATCGCTCCCCGATTTTTGCCGGGTCCGGGGCCTGAGTGTGGCACGGCGGAAGGGGGAGGCCGGAGATCAGGCGCCGAAATCGCTCGATCCGCAGCTCCTCCTGGTCGATCAATCCCCGCTCGAAGAGCTTCCACAGCTCGTCGTTTATACGGTGGTATCGTGAAAAGGTATCCCGGGGGAAGCTCTCATAGCCGTTGGCCAGCAGAGCCTCCCGGAGGGCGGCTCGTTCGGCCCTGTTGAAATCGAAAAGCGTGTTGTCGGCATCCAGAATGAAGGCCTGGTAGTGCTTCGGCGGATTTGATTTTACCTGCCTTTTTTTTGACATTGGGGCTTGACCTTTTCCGCAAATTGAGTAAATTTCACTTGATTTTTCGATACGAAGTGTATCCGGTTTCTCAACCGATAATCAACGTAAACTTCGTAACCCATTGTTTGCGGCTCTGAGAGGCTGTGTTGACATCACAGCGGGCATGGCAATTTCCATTCTGTCAGGGTAGGGGATTGCGGTCTGAACGCCCGTATCGATTGAAAACTTGGAGATCAAGGAGGAGGAATCATTATGGCAGAGATTAGCAAAAACGCTCGGGTCAACGTGGTGACGCAGCAGTTCTTCTGCGCCTGCGGCGGGGAGGTCAAGATGAAATCGGTGTTTGCCAAAGGCAAGCTGAAAAATATGGCCACCTGCAACAAGTGCAACCGCAGCGAGCGAAGACCTAGCGACTTCAAATAGAATCACGTATCAGAAAAGTCGTTGCTGATGCCACGAACAGCCCACCCGGCTGCCTGCCGGGTGGGCTGTTGTATTTTGTACGACCGGCATGATGCCGAATTTGGCGCACAAAAAACAGTACCAGTCGGTGATCCACCATCACGGTGATGCTGAGCTGAAGCCGGCGTATGGTTTTTACGTGCCGGCCGCAGCCGGCCAAAATCCCCGGGTTCTCACCTCCGCCAACTTTTGTCCGCACATCCCGTCCGATGTTCCGAACGTAATTGTATACCCGGCAGATGTTTACCTAACGTCGGGGGTAAGCGGCTTGCGACGGGGGTGGAGGCACTTCGGGGGAAGGCCCGACCTAATAAAAATATACAGGGTATAGAATTACACACAGCTGTCACATGGCACGGGGTTTGCTTCTCCATCATGGTAGAGAACCGAGGGGAGGAGTATTCGAAATGAGAAGCAAAAGCGTACGAATCCTGTTCCTGAAACTGGCCCTGGGGGCACTTTGCCTGCTGGGCGCGGCGGTGTTCATGACTGGGTGCAAGTCCCTGTTTCTGCACAAAGGCTATCCGGATTACGACGGCAGTATCGTTGGACTTCCGCTGCATGCCCCGGTCAGGGTCCTGCGGGACGTCAACGGCATCCCTCATATATATGCCCGGGACCGACATGACCTGATGGTCGCTCAGGGCTATGTGCACGCCCAGGACCGTTTGTGGCAGATGGAGACGCTACGGCGGGTCGCCACGGGCACCCTGGCTGAGATCGCCGGCGAGGGAAGGGTGGATCTGGACTACTGCTGCCGTCTGCTGGGATTCCCGGAGCTGCGGCAGCGCGCGGCCGCAGACCTGCCTGCGGAGGAGACCGCCCTGCTGCAGGCGTATGTCGACGGTATCAACGCATACATCCGAGAGCGGGGGGAGGACCTGCCGCTGGAGTTCCGCTCCGCCGAGTTCGTCCCCGACCCGTGGCAGGTGGAAGATGTCTTCAGCTTCATCACCCTGAACTCCTGGATGTTCCGGGAAAACTACCGCGCAGAGCTGTTTGCCCTCGCCGCCAGGCAGAATGTGGAGCTCCAGGAGTGGAAGGATATCTTTCCGAGCCACCGGCAGGCGAATCTCCCCGATGACGCCTACTTCGAAGAGCTGCGCGGCTTGAAGGTCGGAGCGGTCCAGCCCGCAGCTTTGTCTTTCTTCCAGGCCCTGCCCGAGGCCCTGCCGCCGGCCGGCGGCACCA
Source organism: uncultured Spirochaetaceae bacterium (assembly GCA_964551205.1). Taxonomy (GTDB): domain Bacteria; phylum Spirochaetota; class Spirochaetia; order SZUA-6; family DRHE01; genus JAFGQJ01. The sequence goes on along the minus strand of CAZKCQ010000010.1, from coordinate 1,941 downwards.
ACAGCTGGGTCACCGCCAGGGGACCCGGCGGCAAGCCCCTGCTGGCCAACGACACCCATGTCGGGATCTCGTTGCCGGGCACCTGGTACCTGTGTCACCTCAAAGCTCCGGGAGTGGACATCATCGGCGCGTCTGCGGCGGGGGTTCCAGGGGTGATTGCGGGCCACACCGACGAAGTCGCCTGGGGCCTCGCCATCCTGCCCATCGACTTCGTGGACCTGTTCGTGGTTCGGGTCGATCCCGCGGATCCCACCCGCTACCAGGTGGGCGAGCGAACTCTGAGCATGGAGCGCGAGGAGATGGTCATATCGGTCAAGGAGAACGAGCCGACCACGCGGGTGGCCTACCGCACGATCTACGGCCCGGTTATCACGGAGCTGGAGCCCGGGGTCGAAGCGGCGGTGGCACTGCACTGGTACGGGACCCTGCCGGAAGGAGAGCTGGATGACCGCACCGTCTCCACAATCCTGCGGTTCATGGATTGTCACAGTGTCGAAGATGTGATGCGTGCGGTCGATACGGTTAAACTGGTCGGCCTGAACTTCCTGGCCGCGGATGTGCGGGGCAACATCGGATGGCAGTCCGCCGGCGCGGTGCCCGTCCGCCGGGGGTATTCGGGCAGGCTCCCGGCCGACGGGTCTTCAGGAACCATGGGATGGGATGGCTTTCTGCCCTTCGCGCAGATGCCCTGGTCCTACAACCCGCCTGAGGGATTCATCGTCAACTGTAACGACCGCGTAGTCGGCGACGCTGACCCCAACCCGATCTCCAACAGCTGGAGCGCCCCCTACCGCCACGACCGGGTGATGTCCCTGCTAAAGGACATGGGGGAGCCGACGGTGGATGGCTTTCGCAAGATGCAGATGGACGTGTACTCCCCGCAAGCCGAAACCCTTCTGCCCAAGCTGCGGGACTATACCTTCCGGGACCCCGGGGCCATGGAGGCGATCTCACTTCTCGAGGGCTGGGACCGTCAGGTGGCTGCGGACAGCTGCGGGGCGGCGGTGTACGAGGTGTTTCTGGCCCAGCTGGTGCGGGCCCTTCTGGAGGATGAGGCGGGCGGGAACCTGTTCTACTACTACCATATCCCCTTCAAGCAGTACCTGATCCAGGACGTGATCCTGGATCGTCCGCAGTCCGGGCTCTGGGACCGGAAGGACACCCCCCAGAAAGAAGGACCGCAGGAAATACTGGAGAAGGCCCTGGCGGCCACCATTGAGTTCCTCGAAAGCGAGCTGGGGGACAACCGGCGAGGCTGGTCCTGGGGCCGCTTGCACGCGATCGAGTGGCGCCACGCCGGCGCAACCAGTTGGTTCAAGCGGATGCTTCTGAATGCGGGCCCGTACCCGGTGGGCGGAGATGCCACCACCTTGAACGCCAACACGCCGGTCGTGGCCAACGGCGAGTATCGGCCGGTCCACATCCCTGCGCTGCGCATGGTCGCACCGCTCGCTGACCTGGACCGGATGCAGATTCTGGCCACCATCGGCCAGTCGGGGCAGCCCGGTCACCGCCACTACGACGACATGGTCCGGCCCTGGCTCGAAGGGGAGCTGTTCCACCTGCCCTACCGGGACGCGACGGTCGCAGGGACGGTGGACTCCGAGCTGAAACTCAGCCCGTAGAGGTCAGTGGGTTCCGTGGGCGCTCGGGCTTTTCGTCCACGGAGCCGTCCCGCCGTGATGCGGCGGACAAGTCTTGGATATTGGGGAGGATGAGAAAAATGAAGATCCTTCTTATAACCCCGTGTATCAAAAAGTACCTGCTCAAACCGGGTAAGAAGTCCAAGGAGGTCAAGCTCTTTCGCTTCTCCATGCTGAGCGTGCTGACTGTGGCGGCCTGCACGCCAAAGGAGCATGAAGTTAAAATTGTCGACGAACACATAGAAGCCGTGGACTTCGAGGACGATGCGGATGTGGTCGGTATCTCCTTCATGACCGC
>CAZKCQ010000009.1:0-26721 GCA_964551205.1 uncultured Spirochaetaceae bacterium | reverse complement strand
CAGAGACGAAGCGACCCAGGAATCGATCATGCACGCCGCAGTCTCAGGCGCCTAGCGATCTACGGATAGAAACAAAAAAGCCGGCGTATTTATTTTTCTTCCCGCCTGATCTATAATTCCGGCAATGACCGAAGAGCTCGATCTGATCCAGATCGTCACCACGAGTGTCCTCCAGGAACTACCCGACGCGTACTACGAGGCAACCGGTCTGGCTACCGGCATCCACGATCTGAACGGGGAGCTCATCACCTCCATCCCGAAGTACTGCTTCACCAAGTTCTGCCGCAACATGTACTTCTCCAAGGAGGGGCATCGAAAGTGCCGGCAGTGCAACAGCGAAGCCGACAAAAAAGCCTTTGAGCTCGGCGGGCCCTACATCTACCACTGCCATGCCGGTTTGATCGACGTGGCCGCCCCGATCATCGTGGGCGGGTACCACGTAGGAACGGTAGCCTGCGGGCAGATCCTCCTTCAGCAGTTAAATGATCCGTACCGTGCACGTGTGCGCCGAAAGCTCTCCGATTTTCCCCGGAGCTTCATAGAGACCCAGATGGAAGCGCTGGAAGAGGTGTCGGTGATCCCTCTCAAGCGAGTCAGGGGATTCGCCAGACTTCTGTGGGCGGTAGCCAACAACGTTGTTACCCTGATCAACAACAACATCAAGGAGAAGCGACTCAACATAGAAAATGTTAAACTGATATCCGAGATCAGGGCCCGCCTGCAGTTGGAGAAGGACATCCATGCCGCCAAGCTCCAGGTAAAGGAAGCGGAGCTGAAATCTCTGCAGGCGCAGATCAATCCTCACTTTCTCTACAACACCCTCGACTCGATACAGTGGCTGGCCGTGCTCCACGGAGCGGAGGATATCCAGCGCATGATTCACAATTTGAGTCAGGTATTGCACCACAGCCTGGACCGGAAAAATCTGGTGGCCAGCGTCAGGGATGAGCTGGAGCAGATTAAAAGCTATCTTATGATCCAGAGAACCCGCTACGGCGACAAGATTTCCTATTTTATAAATGTCGAGCCGGACGTGCTGGATTTCCGCCTTCCCAAGCTCGTTCTCCAGCCTTTGGTGGAGAATGCCATACTGCACGGGCTGGAGCCTAAACCTTCCCCCGGAAAGATCTGGATCAACGGCTGGCTCAGCACACCGGAGGAAGCGGTTATCGAAGTCGGAGATGATGGTGTGGGAATAGACAGCGACTGCGAAGACCTGCTTGTCTCCCAAATGTCGTCGACCGCGATCAATCCGGATCAGGAGCCCCCCAACCATCACAAGCTGGGATTGCTGAACGTTCACAGACGCTTGATACAGTCCTTCGGCGAGCGCTTCGGTCTGCGCATCGAGGGAAACGGAGGCGTCGGTACGATCGTGAACTTCCGCATCCCACGACCCAATCCAAGCCAGGAAGCCGTCCCATGAACAAGGCGATCTCCATACTGGTCGCGGATGACGAGCACCTGGTCCGCAAGGGGATCCGGCACCTGCTTGCCGATCAGACTGAGTACAGGATCGTGGCCGACGCGGCCAACGGAAAAGAAGCGCTGCAAAAGGCACGGGAGCTGAAGCCCAACATCATCATCCTCGACGTGAAGATGCCGGTAATGAACGGCCTGGAGACGCTTAAACAGCTCAATCAGCTCAGTCCCGACTCCAAGACGATCATCTTGAGCGGCCACAACGACTTCACATTTGCCCAACAGGCCCTGAAGTTCGGTGCCAACGATTATCTGCTGAAACCCACGAATCTGCAGGAACTGATGGCAGCACTGGAAAAGGCAAAAACGCATATCCTGGAGGACAAGGACACCCAGAACAACCTGTCCAACGGCATGACGGCGATCACCGAACAGTTTTACGCTTCACTCCTGCGCAACGAGCTCCAAGCTGCGGAGATCTCCGAGAAACTGAAGAGCCTCAAAGTCCAGGAGAAATCTGCTTCGGTTCTGCTAATCAGTTTCGATGACCGCTACCGCCTGCAGTCCGAGAAATCTGAGCAAGAGTATCGGAGGCTGTGTCTAGATTTGAAGCATCGGATAAAAACATTCCTCGACAGGGAACTCCAACGCCCGATTCCGGTGCTACACTTGGATTACGGGGAATGCGTGGTCGTGCACTTCTCATCCCAACAGCCGGAGGCGACAAATCTCGCCCAACTGATCCTGGAAAATATCAGGGGTGAGTATCCGTTCACAGTGGCGGCTGGTTGCGAACGGTCCATGCCGCTCATCAACGAATCCTACAGAGATGCCAGGGAAAAAATCAAAAACAGGTTGTTGATCGGCGGGAAACGGGTCATCTCTGAATCGGCTGGAACCTCCACGGCACAAACCCCGTATCCGGAGGAGATCGAGAAGTTGATCACCAGAGCCATCCGCTTCGGTGATTGCGAGCAGGTTCAGGCCGCTGTCAAGAAGATGTTTGATACGGTGGCCTTCCATTTAACCTCCCCCGAAGCCTGGACGCACCTCAGTTATCACCTGCTGGAACTTGCCTATTCGGTTCTGACGGATCTAGAGGTTTTTACGAATGAACGAATCAGCTTCTTCGAGAAGAGCGGAGAGATCCGCAATCTTTCTTCGGCGCAGGACATACGTTACTTCGTGACCCGCAATCTGGTGGATATCGCTGCCTTGATCCGTTCCATGAACACCGGTCCATCCATCGCCATTCGCAAGGCGATCTCCTATATCAACGACAACTTTGCCGACCGTATCGCCCTGCAGGACGTCGCCGGGCACACCTGTCTGAGTCCCAACTATCTCAGCCAGCTTTTCAAGCAGGAAACCGGGAAGAGTTTTCTGGAATACCTGACCCATTGCCGGGTGGAAGCCGCGAAAAAGCTGCTGGTTCAATCGAATCTGACGATCTCGGAGATCGCCTTCAAGCTGGGCTACGACATGCCCAGTTACTTCAGCGAGGTTTTCAAGAAGAGCGAGGGCCTAACTCCCAGCCAGTACCGGAAGGGCCGAAAGTAGGTTTTACCTCCCCCCGGAGGATCACTCGAGGTTCAATCAAGCATCACCCGGGTTCCACCATCCTCCATAGACCGGTAGGCCCCCAGTATGATCTCCAGGGATCGGCGCATCTTGCTCCCCGCGGTTATAGGCGACCGCCCGCTCTCCAGGCAATCGAGGAAGTGGGCGATCTCGAGGTGGAAGGTGTCTTTCTGCGCAACGACGATCTCGGTATCGAAGTAGGAGCCCTCAGCCACTACATCCGGCTTCTCCGAGAAAACACGGATCCTGCCGCCGTGGGTACCCACCGCTTCGATGCTCCCCAGCTCCCCGTCGATTCGAAGCTGGTGGATCTCCTCTCCGGCCGCAGTGACCGCACTCTTGTAGCTGTTGCTCTGGATCATCGTGCCGATGGCACCGTTTTCGAAAAGAAGCAGGGCGATGCCGGTATCATCGGCACCCATCTCCGGGCAGCGTTTGGGCGCCTGCAACGCCTGGACCGCGCTGATCTCCCCGACGATCATGCGCAGCTTCTCCACGTCGTGGATCCCGCCGGACATCATCATCCCTCCGGCCGCTCGTTGTGCATCGAGGAACCAGGGCCGGTTCTGCTTGTAGTCTTCGGTGGCGTAGGCGCCTCGGGTCATCTGCACCAGCGCCGGCTTGCCGATGATCCCCTCTGCCATCAAATCGCGAACCTTCCGGTACAGGGGGCTGTACACCTCGTTTTCCGCGACCATCAGCACCAGGCCGGCCTTCTGCGCCGCCACAATCATGGCTTCCGCTTCTTCCAGCGTGGCCGCAATCGGTTTCTCTACCAGGACGTGCTTGCCCGCACCAAGACAATCGATGGACACCGGGGCATGCATATCGTGGGGAAGACAGATGTCTACGGCATCCAGATCCGCATCGGCGATCGCCTCCCGGTAATCGGTGCTGATCCGCCCGCTGTTTTGGATCCGCCGGACCTGTTCGGCCCTCTGTTCGTTCGTATCCACGGCCCAGGCCAGCTCAGCTCCGCATTCGGCAAACGCCCGCGCATGCCTGATCCCGGCCCAGCCGCAACCTATCATCGCCACTTTCATATTTTGTACCTCACCTTTATCACGGGTCCCGGCCACAGTACTTCGATTCCGTGATGGGGAGTCGAACTACAGGTATAGACCTCGTTTTTTCCCTTCCTCAGCATGGCCAGGGGGATGTCTATCTCTCTGAGGGCGAAATCGTGGTTCCGCCCGATCCGCGGCAGCAGTTTCTTTCCATTGATTCCGATCTCATCTGCTTCGTACCCGTTCCAGGTACAGATAATCATCCTGGCCTCCTTTGCCTGATCCAGGTTGTCCTGGATGTCTATGGTACAGGAATGCCTGCTGCCATCCCGGCTCTGCCAGCAGGCGGGAACACCGCGGGGAGTGTACATCAGGCATTTCTCCTCACCCCTGCTCCGCGGAAGCTCTACTACCGCAGATACCCGGCTCATCCCTTCATAATCTGTGATACGTGCCATTATCCCCATTGGCTCTCCCTGCTCCGGTATCCAGGAAGTGTCGATCTGCACTGCGTAGGGAACCCCACTCACAGTCCCAAGATGGTTCACCAACCGGCCGTATCGGAACCGATAGTGCCATTCCCTGTACTGTCCGTCCCCGTTATGATCGAAATCTTCATAAAGGCCGAAAAAATCGATGCGGTCGATGCGATCGCTGGTTTCCGACCGGTCCGGCTCCAGGGCAATTGAAAAGCAGCGATCATCTTTGCGGGCCGGCAGCCTCAGCCGGCCACCGGGATGGGGTTTGTCGGAATCGTAGTATATGCGGAATATCACCCCGTAGATCCCCCACTGGCCCCAGCCGATATCGTGAATCAGGTGGCTTATCTGATTGCCGCAGGAGAGCTCGAATTTGTTGCCGCCCTCCTGCAGTTGTTGCAGGGGTACGGCCACAACGGGGTAGCGCATGTATTGGTAGGACTCCGGCCGCTGCGGTCCCATCGAAGCGGATTCCGGGATATCGATCCACTCGTGCCCGTTTATCCTGATTGTCTTGTTCGACGTCCCGGCGTGTCCGCCCCACTGCTCGAGGCAGCATTCGGCCCGGACCGCCCCCCGCAGATCGTCGATTTGAACGCTGTTGACCGGATTGGGCAGATACTTCCGCGCTCCCTGGTGGGAGGTTTGCGGGTCGGTTACCCTCTGCCAGTTCAGATACGGGCAGTCTATGGTCTTCCAGGGCCCGTTCCAGTGGTACTCGCGAAACACATCCCCGGGAGAGAATCCCAGCTTATCCGCGAACATCTATCACCCCTTCGTGGACCCCAGCAGGATCCCCTTTACGAAGTGTTTCTGGATAAAGGGATAAACGAGGATAATCGGCAGTACCGTGATGATGATGGCCGAGGCCTGGATAGTAGCGGGAGCGCCGACATTCACCACGGCGGCCACCTCTTCGGTAACGGCGCTGGAGATAACCTCCCTCAGGTAGAAGGAGAGGGGGTAGAGTTTTCGGTCGGTCAGATAGAGAAGGGCATTGAACCAATCGTTCCAGAACTGGACCGCGTAGAACAGCGAAATCGTGAACAGGATCGGTTTTGCCGAGGGGAGCACGATCCTGAACAGGATCACGAAATCGTTGGCCCCGTCGATGCGCGCCGACTCCTCGATGCTCACCGGCATCTCGGTGAAGTAGTTCTTCATCAGGATCAGGAAGTACATGCTCATCAGGGTCGGCAGAAACAGGGCGAACAAGGTGTTCCGCAGATGCAGCTTCTGTATGAGGATGTACAGGGGGATGAGCCCGCCGTCGAAGAACATGGTGATGATAAACAGGATGAAAATAAGGTTCCGCAGCCTCAGGTAGGATTTGGACAAGAAAAAGGCGGCCATAGAGGTTACCGTCATGGTCAAAGCCGTTCCCGCGACCGTGATGAAGATGCTGACCAGCAGGGCGCGCACGACCCGTATCTCTTTGAAATTGTGCAGGTAAGGCCTCAAGGTAAAGCTCTTCGGCACGACATGATACCAGTCGGAGTAGTAGGCCTGATCCGTGGAAATAGAAATCACCAGGATATTCCAGAGGGGATAGAGGGTGGTCAGGGCAAAGAGGATCAGCAGCGAATAGTTGAATGCGTCAAAGGCTGTCATCCGTTTCCCGATCACCAGCTACCTCCGACCCTTAGTAAATCGATGCACGTCCCCAGCGCCGGGCCAGGCTGTTCGCCACCACCAGAAGGGTCATCCCGATAAAAGAGCGGATGAAACCCGCAGCCGCCAACCGGGAAAAGTTGGGGTTATGGGACAGGTTGCGAATGATGTAGGTCTGCATGATATCTCCGGTTTCGTAGACCAGAGGACTGTAGAGATTGTAAACCTGGTCGAAGCTCCAATTCAGCACGGACCCTAGATTGAGGATGAAGACGATAATCATGGTGGAAGCGATACCGGGAAGGGTTATATAGAGCAGCTGCCGAAACCGACCGGCGCCGTCCACCCAGGCCGCCTCATACAGCTCCGGATTGATGGCGGCGATCGCCGCCAGATAGATGATCGATCCCCAGCCCACCTCCTTCCACACGTGGGTCAAAACGATGAAGACCCGGAAATAGCGGTTGTCCTGGAGGAAATCGAATTTGCCGATTCCGATCACCTCCAGCAGGTGGCTTACCGCACCGGTCTCATAGGCAAACAGAGAGTTGAAGATGCCCGCCATAATCACCCAGGAAACGAAATGGGGCATGTAGGTGATGGTTTGGATGGAACGCTTCAAAAGTATGTGCCGCATCTCATTGATGAGGACGGCCAGCGTCACCGTGGAGCTGAAGCCCAGAGCCAGTTTGCCTACGTTGATAAGCCAGGTGTTGATAAAGGCTCTCTTAAAGCCGGGATCCGAAAGCAGCCAGAGGAAGTGTTTCAATCCCACGAAGGGGCTGCCGAAAAATCCCCTATTCAACGAGAAATTCTGGAAGGCCATGGTGACGCCGTAGATGGGCAGGTAGCGGAATATGATCAGCCAGACCAGGGGCGGCAGAATCATCAAATAGAGGTACCTGTAACGACGGATGTGTTTGCCCAACGGTTCGTGACGGATCTCGTGAAGTTGTCTAGGCATGTTCCCTCGAGCGATGTGAACGGACGGGACCGGCGGGCGGGTTTTCGATTCCCGCCCGCCGCTGTAATCTCTTACTTAATATTCTTGTCGTAGTAATCCTGATACAGAGCCGTCCATCTGTCCAGGCCGACCCGTTTGAGCTCGGCCTGATGCTCCTCCCAGGTTTTTTCGAACTCCCCGGGTTTGGCGGCGACACACTTGGTCCAGCCGGTGACGATGGCGTCTATGACGGCGGTCTCCAGATCGTTGTGCTCGGGGAAGAGGACGAATTGAACGGGATTCGGATCTCCGAACCACTTTGCCCCCTCCTTGTACTCCAGGCGGACGTTCGCCTCATCCTTCTTGCTGGCCGGGACAAAGGGTACCGCATTGGCGTAGGCTTCCTCGAAGGTGACATAGTCCTTGGCCGGTATGTAGCCTTCGCAGTTCCCCTGACCTAGATAGAAGTTGAGGGGATGGTAGAGCTGCTTCCCGTAGTCCTGCTCCCACCTTGCTTCGTTTCTGTCGTAAATGCCGTCGGCGCCGAAGCTGCTCCAGTGCACCCCTTCAACCCCCGCAACCAGGAGCTGACGCCCGGCCAGGGACTGGAAGTATTCCAGACACTCGATAGCTTTGGCCGGGTTCTTGGACTTGGACGTGACCACGGCGTAGATCTGCACCATCATGCCCTGGGCACGACGGAAGTTGTAGCCCTTTGCCGAGAAGGGTTGCAGCAGGCTCACCTTGGAGCCGGGATCGATTTCCTTGAGGCGGGCGGCCTGGCTGGTGAAGGGATTGATCACCCAGCCCATACCGGCCTTGCCGGTCATGATGTACTTTTCGGTGAGCTGCGGGAAACTGTTCATCGACGGGAAATCGTGGTTGATCAACCCCTCGTTGTACAACCGGTTCATGTATTCGAGCGCCGCCTTGGTGTTGTCCATGGTGCAGATATGGGTCAGCTTGCCATTTTTAATATCGAAGTTGACGTGCTGGTCCCAAAAGCTCGAGGGCACGCCGAACATGGACATGATCGGGATCGTGGTCCTGCGGATCTGCCGGTCCCCCTCGAACTGGAATCCCGTGGTCTGGCCTGACGGATCCATATCCTTGAAGCCCTTTAGCGCCTTGTACAGCTGCTCTTCATCCTGGGGCAGGCCCATTCCCAGCTTATCCAGCCAGTCCTGACGCACCATGGTGCCCCAGGCAACCCCCAGAGGCACCTGCGGTATCGCCCAGGCTTGCCCTTCGATCTTCAACGGTGTAAACGTTGTGGAGTTGGTGATCTTGTAGATGTAGGGATGGGTCTCCGCAGTGATGTACTCGTCCAGCGCAATGATCGCGCCGTCGGACTGCCACTTGGGAATGTTGTCCACGGTAGTGACGATGTCCACATCATCCCCAGTGCTCAAGATAAGGTTGACCTTCTGCCGGTTCTCGCTCCACGGGGCGGTCACGAACTTCAGATTCACGTTGAGCCGCTTTTCCAGCTCCAGCACGACGGGATCGGTCTCCGGGTCGATGGTAATTCCGCCTCGGTAGATCGTGATGGTGACAGGCCCCTCTGCCGATGGCTGTCCGCTCCCCCAGGCAAACAGGCCGGAAAGTAGCATCACGCCCACAAGCATAAACAGAGATGCTTTTTTCATAGCACCCTCCTTAGTGTTTTGACCTGATTATAGAGTAAGCCGGTAAGCTGCCGTTAGGCCGATTTTTACGAATTGTACCGATTTTTTATGGTTTTACCGTTTGAACTTCCCACCACAATCGACGCGGACAGCCGAGAAAGGTGTCACCGTCTCCGAGGATCGAACCGATCTCCCCCAGCTCATCACCGTTCAACTGCCAGTCACAGGCCCTGCTGTTGGCCAGCACATGCTCGGGCCTGCTGGCTCCCACGATCACTGAGCTAACCGCCGGTCGGCACAACAGCCAGGCCAGAGCCAGCTCAGCCAGCGTGTGGCCCCGTGCTCGAGCAAATGCGGTGAGCCTGTCTATAAGCTCGAAGGTCCGATCGGTGGCGTAGTGGGAGTAAAAACGCCTGGCCCAATCCAGCCGCCCCGCTCGGGTGTCCGGGCCCGGTTCGCTGGCCCGCCGATAGCGACCGGCCAGCAATCCCCCGGCCAGGGGGTAGAAGGGCATCAAAGCCACTCCCGAGTATTCGCAGTAGGGGATCAACTCCCCCTCTACGTCCCGTTCCAGGAGGCTGTAGTGGGACTGGATGCTGAGCAAGCCGCCGTACCCCTTCTGTGCGCAGAGGTCGTGCGCCCGGCACAGCTGCCAGGCGTGGAAGTTCGAAGCCCCGATGTAGCGCACCTTGCCGCTTCTCTGCATGGTCTGCAGCACTTCGATGAGCTCTGCCAACGGCGTGGTTTGCCCTATCATGAAGTGAACCTGGTACAGATCGATGTAGTCCGTTTTCAAGCGCCGCAGGCTGGTTTCCAGCTCGGCTTTCAGCCTTTCAGGGGTTGGTCCACCGCTGTGGGGGTGTCCGCCTTTAGTTGCCAGGATCAGCTCGTTTCGGACGGACTTGATTGCCCGGCCGATGAATTCTTCAGAAAGACCGTCACCGTAGATATGGGCGGTGTCGATGAAGTTGATCCCCCTATTGAGCGCGGCAAAGATGATCTTTCTGGCCGCGGCCCGATCGACCCGGGTGCCGAACTGATCCGTTCCCAGAGCGATGCGGGAGACCTCCAGATCCGATCCTCCGAGCTTCCTGAGCTTCATTTGAAAGATCCTGTCGCTATGGGTCGGAACCGGTTCAATGGTCTCTGACCAGCTCGGCTACCCTGCTTTCCAGCGCCTCGATCTCATCCGAGCCGTCGAGTACTTCGATTGCAATTGAAAAACGGACCTCTTCCTGGGGTTCCAGAGTTTTCAGCTGTCCCTGCTTGCGCAGGCTTACCCTGCCAGCTGGGGTGCAGTTTCCCGGCTCCAGGGCCAGGAAATAGTCCTGGGATTTCAGGATGTTCGCCTGCGACAGCATTGGAAGCTCGGCCTTGCTGTAGCTCATCTGGAGGCCCAGCCGGAGTCGCTTGTTCACCACGCCGATGCGGGTGTTGCCCCGGTCGTCAACGGCAACATCGTGGAAAAACAGCACATCCTCTCTATCGGGAACCGGGTCTGCCAGTTCACAACAGCGATCGATCAAGCCGGCTGCTTCGGGGGTGGAATCCCAGGGCTCGGATTTCAATATCGGGGCAACGAAACGACTGTCCCCGCTGACCAGGGGGAACCCCAGGTTGAAGTGATAGAGAATCATGAGGGGTGTGGGCTTGAATCCTTCATTGCTAACCGTGTCGACGATTTGAAAGCTCCTCGATCCTCCCTGGGCCGTGATGCTGCGGGTCAATAGCAGGTTTTCATAGTGCAGGCTGCTCTCTCTCACCTTTCCGCTCACCTGAATCGTTGCCTCATCGCCCTGCCAGGAGGTGGAGCTGTGGATTTCCTCAGCCAGAAGATGGGAGATGTGTCCATGGAGCCCCATCTCCTCCTCCCCATCCGTCTCCGGGATACCGGCATGGGTCAAACCGCAGGTTATCAGGAAGCCACCGCCGAAGGTCTTCAACCAGCCCCATCCACGGGGATCGTAGAGGTGGGCGTGGGCCACTCCACCCTTGCCGATGAAGGCAAAGGGGATTCCCCGGTACTCCAACCGGCCCAGATCCATGCCCCGCCCGGGAAGAACCTGAAACCTCAAGCCCCCGCCGGTGGCCACATCCATGGCTTCGACCCCGTCGGCGCCGCCTTCCCGTAGGACACAGCGCTGCACGCCGAATACCTGACTCAGATGCCCGACCCTTTGCAGGAGTTCGGTTTTCGATATTTCCTGGTCGAATAGTTTCATGGAACTGCTCCTCTGGATAGCGGAAATTCAAAATCGGGCGGTCAGTACAGGTTGCTCAGTTCCGGGATGTCGTGCTCTCCCAGGCGCAGCGGATAGGTTCCATAGGTGTTGATCAGATCCATGTAGAAGTCGTAGTTCTCTATCGGGACGTTGTCGGGCACGCTGTGGTCCGACATGGGGATGTAACCGCCGCCCTTGGCCGCGTTGAGCCGTCTGAGCACATCCCGCTTCAGGCTGTCTTGATCTCCTGTTAATACCTCCCGCACATCGATGTTGCCGACGAAGGCCAGGCGGTTTTTATACTTCTTTTTGAGCTCCACCACATCCAAGCCGGCCTTTACTTCCAGGGTCTGGTAGGCATCGATGCCGCACTCGATCATATCGTCATACACAGCCGAAGCATTTCCGCAGCCGTGATAGAGGATCTTGATGTCCGGTTTGGCTGACTTGAAGGCCAGGCACATGTTGCGAAGCATGGGCTTGAAGAACTTTCTCCAGGTGTCGGGGGAGTAGAACATGCCCTTGTCGTAGGCCACATCCCCGCCGATGAACATCAGATCCACCCCCATCTTGATCTGGTTCAGGCCCAGCTGGATCTCGAAGGCTTCGACCCGTTCCAGCATCTTCTTGACTTTCTTCTCCTCCAGCATGAGATCGATGAACAGCTCCTGCATGCCCCGGATGCGCCACATGAACTCCTGACCCTCCAGCACCAGACCCATGCGGGCGAACTTTCCCTCCGCCCCGGCCATCTGATCCCGGAACGAAGGGGCCTCCACGTTTCCCGAAGAGGAGAGGATATTAGCACTGGGCTGATGGTAGCGCCGTTCGTCGTTGGGATCGTCCAGCGCGAACTCTTCGTATTCGTCCGCCGATTTTACCTCGAAATCGAGATAGGCCGGCATCGGGGAGTAATCGGCCTTCTTGCAGGTACAGCCGAATCCGCTCTTGAAGATCGTATAATCCTTCCCTCTCTCGATCAAAGAGAACGATTCGACCTTGGGATCTTCATTCATGACGCAGAGCACGAAATCCAGGTCGTAGTACTCGTTGATGTTCGTGTCCGGGGCGAGCTTCTTCTCAGCGAGCCATTTGTCGATGAACTCCTGCCAATACAGGTCAAAGCGCGGGATGCGATCCGGCTCTTCGAAGGACAGCGCCTTCTGCACCCTGTCGAGCTTCTGCTGGTAGACCGTCACTGCAAACTCCTTGCCCCTAACGTGGATGCGGGGACTTCCTCGTCCCCGCATCCTTCAGTGGTGTGTCTATCCGGATTCCTTCTGTATCCCTACTGCTCCATCAACTCCGGCGGCATTGGGATTGCGTTATCCCATGTCTCATGCCCTTTTCGGAAGAACAGCATCATGTTGAGATCGGTGTACATCACTCCGTCAGGCGTCATATACATCTTTCTCTTACCGACATTGGGAACGTCCACGACATTACCGTCCTTGACCTCGATCTCACCCCTGTGGATGCCGATGGCCAGATAGGCGGACATGTAGCCGAACCAGTAGGGGGACCAGAGCGCAAACTGCTTGCAAGTGCCGTCCGCCAGGAATGTTTCCATCGTTGAAGGAAGGGCCATTCCCGTGGAATACACCTTGCCTGCGCGCCCGGTGTCCTCAATGGCTTTGTTGGATGCAGGATTGGACATCCCTGAACTGGAAACAAAGCCGGCCAAGTCAGGATGCGCTTCCATGGCTGATGTGGTCACAGAGTAGGCCTTGTCGGGATCGTCCTCCATGTACAGGGTGTCGACGAACTGGAAGACCTTGTACTTGGGAACCGTCGCTACCAGGTCGTCGATGTTCTCCTTAACTTTGTTGAACAGTGTGATGTTGGGAGACGGAGCCAGCCAGATAACCTTGCCGCCCTTGGGGTTGTTGTAAAGGGCGCTCTCCAGCTCGGCTATGGCCTGGACTCTGTACGGAGCCATATTCACGTAGATGTCCTGGCCACCTTTGCCAACAGGTGAGTCGAATGTCACGATGGTGCAGCCGTTTTCTTTCATCTTCTTGAGAGCCGGCACCGGTGCATTGGCGTCGGAAGAGGTGGTCACCATAATCTGGGGTTTCTGCGGCACCAGGTTCTGTAGAGTTTGGACGTATACCTCCACGTCGTTCTGGGTGGGCCCCAGAGTCACCATATCCAGGCCCAGTTCGTCGCAGGCCTGCTTGGCGCCCGAGCCAGCGAGCTCGAAGAAGATAAAACCTGTGAACTTGGGGACGTAATAGAGTGTCTCCTTGCCTCCCGTGGCACCCGCGCTACCGCCGGCGAACAGCGGAATCGACACCACCACCACCAGCAATAGCAAAACCAAAACTAGCCGGGTTTTTTTCATACCCATGCTCCTTTCCCCTGTCGTAGCAGGGATCTTGTTTATTTAGAACCTGCAGGAAGCTTCTCTGCAAGATTCTTTGCACGGAATCTCAACTCACCGATGGCTCTCATCACGGTGGGCACCAGTATGGCGGCAATCAGGATCAGTCCGATTACCAGCGTCTGTACCGGTCCCCTGATGTTGGCCAGACCCATCCCGTTCTGGATGGTACCCAACAGCAGAATCGAGAAAATCAGACCAACTATCCTGCCTTTGCCGCCGGAGATGCTGAATCCCCCGAGTGCGACACAGGCTACGACAAACAGAAGGATGTTGGCCACGTTGTCGGCCCTGGCCGATTGGTATTGTCCAATGTACACCAGCGCAGCTACCCCCGACATGAGACCGCCGATTCCGTAGGTGCTGGCGATGACCTTCTTGATGCTATGCCCGGAAAGATAGGTCGCCTGCCTGTTGTTTCCTGTGGCATACAGCAGCCGTCCGTACACCGATTTATGGATCAGGAAGTAGGCCAGGATGAACAGAAATACCAGCAGCAGAAAAGAAATGGGGATCACCCCGGCGATGAACTCGCTGCCCACCCAGATGTAGGAGGGTTTGAAGGCGTCCAGGCCGAATCCCTCGTACCCACCGATCCAAAGCGCGATCGCCCTGTACACCCCCATCATGCCCAGGGTGACGGCCATGGAAGGCAGGGAAAAGGTCACGATGAGGAAACCGTTCAGCAATCCGGCCAGGGTTGCGAACGTGAACATGATGAGGATCGCCAGTCCGAGTGGCACGCCATTCACCGACAACCTGGCGAAGCTGACCGTGCACACCGCCACGATCGCCGGCAGGGAGAGATCGATCTCCCCCACCAGGATGATCATCATGAAACCGATAGCCAGGATACTGGCTATTCCCATGGACTGCTGCAGCGAGTAGAGGATCTGAAAGGCATCCAGGTACAGGGGGGAGAGAAACGTAGCCACAGCTACCGAAATCAGATAGAAGATAAAAATCACGACTTCCCAGCTGTAGGTCTGAAGGAAGTGCCGGAATCCGCCCCTCATGCTTCCGCCCCCCGTCGCTTGGTGGCCTTCAACAGACCGCTGACCCGTTTCAACACACTGGCATCCAGGATGCAGGCGCCGACGATGGCAAAACCGTAGAGAAGCTGGCGCACTACCTCTTGCGCGCCGATGAGGATGAGACCGTTCTCCATGGTCGTCAGGACAATCGCTCCCAGGGCGGCTCCCACCACGTTTCCGGAGCCTCCCAGCACGCTCACCCCTCCCACGACCACGGCTCCGATTACCTTCATTTCCAATCCTTGAGCGAACCAGGGCACAACGTAGGAGGAGCGGGCGGCGAACAGAAAACCAGCCAGACCGGTCAGCGCCCCGCACAACACGTAAGCCCCCAAGATCACCCGTGACACCTTCAATCCGTAGAACGTAGCCGCGTCCGGGTTGGAACCGATCGCGTAGATCTGTCTGCCGATCCTGGTGTATCTCAGATAGATCGAGACCAGCACCACGATGAGGATCGCGATGATCGCCAGATTCGAAATCCCCGGTAGAAAGCTGCCGGTTACGGTACCCCGCACCCAATCGGCTATATCTTTCGGCTCTATCTGATGACCCTGAGCGTAAATCGTTACGATCCCGCGGTAGATCGACAATCCCCCCAGGGTGACGAACACCGAGGATACCCGGCCGTAGGCCACGATCGACCCGTTGATCAATCCGCAGACGATGCCGATCCCGATAGGGACAAGGATCAGCACCGGACCGGCGTTGGGAAACTTCTTGATCAGATCGAAGCCCACGAACGCCGCCAGGGCCAGCATGGAGGCTACCGACACATCGTAGTTGCGGGTGATTATAACCACGCCTTCGGCGCAGGCCAGGATCGCCAGGATACAGGCATTCAGGAATATGGTGTTCAGGTTGGAGATGGTGAGGAACTCCCTCGCGGCGATCGAAAAAATAATTATGATCAACACTTCGAAGAGCAGGACCCCCATGACCCTGTTCTTGAGGATGACCACGCTCCAGTGGCTTTTGGGAGCTTGAACCAAGGGTGTTTCACTCATTCTCATCCCCGCTTGCCGGTCACCGCAGCTGCCATAATCTTCTCCTGAGTGGCCTCATCCCGGGAGAACTCACCGACCAGCAACCCGTCCGATACGACCAGGATCCGGTCGCTCATCTGCAGGACCTCTGGCAGGTCCGATGAAATCATCAGGATTCCTATGTCCTGAGCGGCCAGTTCGTGGATCACCTTGTGAACCTGAGCTTTGGAGCCGACGTCGATGCCGTGGGTCGGTTCATCGAAGATGAACACCTTGGGACTCAGGGCCATCCATTTGGAGAGCACGACCTTCTGGCGGTTTCCCCCCGAAAGGGAGGAGATCATGGTCCTCGGTCCGGCGGATCGGATCTGGAATTGGTCTGTATAGCGGGAGTAGATTTTCGTCTCTTCCCTGGAGTTGACAAAACCCATGACGGCGTATTTCAGCACAGACGGGAGCAGCATGTTGTCGCTGACCGACAACTCGGCGATCAAACCCTCGATTTCCCGGTCTTCCGGAACGTAGACCACCCCTTCTTCGATCATTTGAGAGGGGTCTTTGACATTCACCTCCTGGTTTTCGATCCACACGGTGCCACTGGAAAGGGGTATAGCCCCGAAGATCGCCTTGGCGATCTCGGTACGCCCGGAGCCGACCAGTCCCGCCATACCGACTATCTCCCCGGGGTAGATCTCAAAGGAAACGTCTGAAAACTCCCCTTTGGAGGCCAGCTGCTCCACCCGCAGCACCGCACCTTCCTTGCCGCGTTCACCACCCTGGGATGCCGCAGCGGTACCGTAAAAATCGGAGATCGAGCGCCCGACCATGTACTGGACTATCCGTTCTTTGGATAAACCGGACATGTCGTCGGTTACCACATGGGCTCCATCCCGCAAAATGGTAATGCGGTCTGCAAATCCGAAGAGCTCCTCGATCCTGTGGGAAATGAATATAATCGACACCCCCCGGTCCCGCAATCTCCTGACTATTCCGAACAGCTGGTCAACCTCGTTCGGGGACAACGAAGCGGTCGGCTCGTCTAAAAGCAGCAGCTTCTCGTTAGCGTCGAAAAGAGCCCTGGCAAACTCGACGAACTGCATCTGCCCCGTTGACAGGGACACGACCATCGCCCGGGGATCCAGATTCGCACCCAGCCAATCCAGAACCTCCCGGGTTTTTCGGTACATCAGCTTTCTGTCGATGAATCCGGCTTTGGTTTTCGGGTGGATACCCATGAACACATTCTCTGCGATGTCGAGATTCGGGAAAAGCTTGGGATCCTGATAGACTGCCAGAACGCCGCCGGCCCGGGCTTCCATGGGATTGTGGAATCTGATCTCTTCTCCATCCAGGAGAAGCGTTCCTCTGTCCGGGGATTCCAGCCCGGTGATGATCTTGACCAGGGTCGACTTGCCGGCGCCGTTCTCGCCGACCAAAGCGTGGATCTCCCCGGTTTTGATATCGAAGCTCACGTCTACCAGTGCCTCGATACCCCCGAAGCTCTTGGAGATGGTGTTGATGCGAAGGCGCAGGTTATTATCGTTCATAACCACTTCCGATAA
Source organism: uncultured Spirochaetaceae bacterium (assembly GCA_964551205.1). Lineage (GTDB taxonomy): Bacteria > Spirochaetota > Spirochaetia > SZUA-6 > DRHE01 > JAFGQJ01. The sequence goes on along the minus strand of CAZKCQ010000009.1, from coordinate 9,863 downwards.
TCGTTTACCAGCAGGTGCAGGGGCTTTTCATCCTCCTCGATTTCCGGGAAGCGTCCCGAGGCCTCCAGGAAGCGATTGTCCGCCGTGTCGTCGTTGACCGCACTCACCTCCCCGACCAGGACCTTGCCCCGGCCCTTTTCCCCATAGAAGCGATGGTACATGTAGGGCTCCAGGCAGATACTCTCTCCCGGCGTCAACACAACCGTGCCGCCGGGGGCCACGCTCCGCTTGATGCCGTCGATGCTCACCACCAGCGGATCTTGGGACGGCGCTTCGGACTTGTCCGATCCGTAGAGGTCGATCACCAGATTCCCCCCTCCCCGATTGATGATGTCCTCCATTTTGTGCCAGTGAAAGTGGTACGGCGTTTCCTGCTGTTCCCGCACCACCATGATCTTCTCCGCGTATGGCTTGCTGTTCTGGGGATTCCGGAAATCGCCGTTGCGGATGGTGAAGAGGATCAGCCCGGTATTCTCGAAATCCCCGCTGCCGAAATCCGTCAGATCCCAGCCGAGCATGGTGTTCACGATCTCCCCCACCGTCTCTGCCCTGCCCCGCCAGTCCTCGGGTTTCCAGAAGGCCCAGGGGGGAAGTTTGAATCCCATGGATTCGAAAAACTCGAGGGAATCCCCGATCAGGGCGTTGATCTCACTTCTCTTCACGATTCGCCGCTCCTATGCCGATTCTACTCTCTTCGATCCTGCATTGCCAATCGCCAAAACCACGCCGCCGCTTACTGCTGCATCACGATCTTACTGTCCAGATCGCGGATCACCAGGTCCTTGTCCGCCGTGTCTTTTTCAAAGCCCACGATCACCGAAGATCTCGGCTTGAGCGGGAATGGCGCCCAATGCCAGATTCCGTCGTTGAAGACCACCCCCTGTCCCATCGGCACCCGAATGGCCACCATATGATCCAGATCGGGCCAGGCTTCGCCATTCTTCCGGAGGATCGGTGCCACCGGCATGATAAAGTCCCCATCGATGGCGAACAGCATCTCCTGAGTCAGAGTGTGCTGCTCCATCTGATCCGTAGCCAGCTCCCGCTGGTTGAAGACGCAGATCCCCAGCTCGAAAACATCCTTGATGTTCATGAGGGCGATCCCGCCGTAGAACTTGAAGGCGTCGTTCTGGAGAGTGGGCTCCCGCTCCCCCTCCTTGGGCGTGTAGATGATCTGCCCCAGCGAAGAAGTAAACACTTCCGGGGACAGATACTCGACCTTTACGTTGGTGATTATAGTTGCCATTGTCTTGTACCTCTCTTGACTCGTGCACCCTGATTGTAACGGCCTCTGCTAGAAAAAAGATGCATAAATCTTACGAATTCTACGGACAAATTAAGGAATTTTCGCTTCGGGAGGTGGTTATGCCACCCGGGCAAATCCTGAAAATACCCGTTGAATTCATAATATAACCGTGTTACCAACGGAGACGCATCGTGTAATATTAAATCGATACGACACAACACGATTGGGTTATAGGAGGACACCGTGGGAAGCCCAGCCTCTTCAGCACACACGTTAACCGCAGATACGGCCCTCGACCTGTACCGGCGAATAGTACTCATCCGCAGGTTCGAGGAGCAGGTATCGAAACTCTACGCCAAGAACAAGCTGCCGGGTTTCGTGCATCTTTATATAGGGCAGGAAGCGGTGGCGGTCGGCGTGTGCAGCAATCTGCGGGACAACGACTATATCACCAGCACGCACCGCGGCCACGGACATACCATCGCCAAGGGGGGAGATGTCAAGAAGATGATGGCCGAGCTGTACGGGAAGGTCACCGGCTACTGCAAGGGCAAGGGCGGCTCCATGCACATCACCGACATGCAGATCGGAATGCTGGGAGCCAACGGGATCGTGGCCGGGGGCATCCCGATCGCAGTAGGCGCCGGTTACGGGGCGGCCAGGATCCGCAAGACCGATCAGGTGGTTGCGGCCTTCTTCGGGGACGGGGCCACCGGGGAAGGACCGTTCTGGGAAGGGATCAACATCACCCAGGCCTGGGATCTCCCGGTGATCTTCGTGTGCGAGAACAACCTGTACGGGGTGGGCACCCGGCTGGGCAAGGTCATGGGCAGTGAGGACCTGGCCCCGCGGGTCAAGGGCTTCGGCATGCCGGTTCAGGTGGTGAACGGCAACGACGTTGTAGAGGTCCGGCAGGTGGCGGCGGAGGCGGTCGAAAGGGCCCGCAAAGGCAAGGGCCCGACGTTCCTGGAATGCAAGACCTGGAGGCATCGGGGTCACTTCGAAGGGGAGAATCCCACCTACTTCGATCAGGAAGAGTACAACAACTGGATGAAGCGGGACCCGATCAAGACTCTGGAGAGCTACATCCAGGAACAGGGCCTGGCTGACCAGGAGCACTTGAGAGAAATCCAGAAACAGGTAGGCAAGCAGATTCAGGCGTCCGTGGAGTTCGCCGAGAGTAGCGAGTTTCCCAAAGCCGAGGCGGCGCTCGAGGACATCTTCGTTTAGGTTTTCAGGAGGACAACGACCATGGCGCAAATGACATTCATGGAGGCGGTTAGGGAAACGATCCGTTCGGAGATGAAGAAGGACCCCAACCTCTTCATAATCGGTGAAGACGTGGGCAAGTATGGGGGAGAGCACGGCGTATCCGGCGATCTCTGGCAGCAGTTCGGAGATGACCGGGTTCGGGACGCCCCGATAGCCGAGGCCTCGATCATCGGCTGCGGTTTGGGCGCGGCCATCACCGGCTGCAAGGCCATCTCCGAAATACCCTTCGGGGATTTCATTGGCATGTGCATGGATCAGGTGTACAACCAGGTAGCCAAGATCCGCTACATGTCCGGGGGTCAGGTCCAGGTTAACCTGGTGATCCGCACCACCATGGGGGGATATGTCGGCGGAGCGGAGCAGCACTCCCAGAGCCTGGCCTCGTGGTTCGTTCATGTCCCCGGTATCAAAGTGGTGATTCCCTCCACCCCCGTGGACGCGGCGGGGCTGCTGCGGGCTTCGCTGAACGACGGCAATCCGGTGATCTTCTTCGAGCACAAGAACATGTACGGATTGAAAGGCGAGGTTCCCGACGATCCGGACTTTACGATTCCACTTGGCAAAGCAAGGATCGTGCGGGAGGGCAGCGACTGCACGGTGGTGGCGACCTCACTTCAGGTTCACAACGCCGTAGAAGCGGCCGAGCAGCTGGACAAGGAGGGGATCAGCTGCGAGATCATCGATCCGCGTACCATCGACCCGCTGGATGAGGAATGCATTCTGGCCTCGGTCAAGAAGACACGGCACGTGGTCATCGTCCACGAAGAGTGGCTCAAGGGGGGATATGGGGCGGAGATCGCCAGCATTATAGCGGACAAAGGGTTGTTCGACCTGGAGGGGCCGGTAAAGCGGGTTGCCGCGGAGAACACGCCGATTCCCTTCAGCCCGGTGTTGGAAAACTTCGTGCTTCCCCAGGTGGAGGACATCGTAGAGGCGGTTCGGAAGACATTCGCCGAGTAAGCTTCGCCGAAGGGGGCACTCGCTGAATAAGACATTCGCCCAGGCAAGGGAGGAGCGACCATGAAAAAACAGCTGAACATCGCCCAAATCGGGCACAAATTTATCGGCAAGGCACACGCCTACGCCTACTCCAACGCCGGATTCTTCTTCGATCTACCCGTATCCCTGTGCAAGAAAATACTCTGCGGCATCGGGGATGACCTGCCCGACATCGCGGCCAAGTGGGGATACGAAAAAACCACCCAGGACTGGAAAGAGGCGGTGGCCGATCCGGAAATCGACATCGTGGATATCTGCGCTCCCAGCAAGATCCACAAGGAGATCGCCCTGGAAGCGGCCAGGCAGGGAAAGCATGTATTCTGTGAGAAACCCCTGGCCATGAACATGGCCGATGCCAGGGAGATGCTGGCGGCGGTGAAAAAAGCGGGCATCGTGCACACCATCGGCTTCAACTACAGGAAGGCTCCCGCCTTGGCCTTCGCCAGACAGCTCATTCAGGAGGGGAAGCTCGGCAGGATCTATCATTTTCGAGGCCTGTATTCCCAGGACTGGCTGACCAATCCGGATTTTCCCCTGGCCTGGCGTTTGCGCAAGGAAGCGGCCGGAGGAGGGTCCTCCTGGGACCTGGGCGCCCACGTGGTGGACCTGTCCCGCTACCTGGTCGGAGAGGTCGAAGAGGTGGTGGGGCATCAGACCACCTTCATCAAGCAACGGCCCGTGGCCAAGTACGAGGACGGCCTGACCGCGATTGCCGGTGATAAGATGGGAAAGGTCGACGTGGATGACGCCTCCTCGTTTCTGGCCCGCTTCGAAGGAGGGGCGGTCGGCCTGTTCGAGGTCACCCGTTACGGCTCGGGGCACCGCAACCAGAACCAGATCGAGGTCTACGGTAGCGAGGGGGGCGTGATCTGGCGGGGATTCGAAAAGATGAACGAGCTGGAGTACTACAGCAGCAAGGACCCGGCGGGCAGCCAGGGATACCGAACCATCCAGATCGGAGAGGCGGATCATCCCTACGTCTCCGCCTACTGGCCCGCCGGCCATATCATCGGTTTCGGGGACACCTTTACCCACGAGATCGTCGACTTCGTGAACGCCATAGCCGGTAAAACCGGGGCCAGTCCCTCCTTCGAAGACGGGCTGAAGACCCAGGCCATACTCACGGCCGTGGATCTGTCGGTGGCTGAGCGCAGGTGGGTGGCGGTTTCCGAGATATGACGGAGATCATCATGCCCAAGATGGGCCTGAACATGTCCGAAGGCACGATCGTCGAGTGGCTGGCCAAGACCGGGAATGAGATTACCCGGGGACAGGAGATCGCCTCCATCGAATCGGAAAAGGTGGTCAACAACCTGGAGGCGGACAGCGGCGGGGTGCTGCACATCGCCGTGCAAGCCGGGGAGACGGTGCCGGTCGGTGAGGTGATCGGCTACCTGCTCGGGTCCGGCGAAAAGGCACCGGAAGCGGGTAAATCGACCGCGGTCGCCACCGGCGCCGCCAGAGCAGCAGGCAAGCCACAGCCCGAAGCCGCACCTGCTGGTTCGCGGGACAAACCTGGTTCCGCCGGGGACGGAGGGGCCGCAGCGGGCGTTCGGGTCTCCCCGGCTGCCAGGCGCAAGGCTCAGCAGCTGGGGGTAGACCTGAGTCGGGTGAGCGGAACGGGTCCCGGCGGCCGCCTCACCATCGAGGATGTGGAAAAGGCGGCAGGGGCTCCCGGGAGCGGCGCGGGCGCTGGAGGTAATGCAGCAGCTGCAGGAAAACGCGTACCCTTCACCGGCGTGCGAAAAGCAATAGCCGACGCCATGAGCACGAGCCAGCGGGATGCTGCCGAGGTGACCCTCACCACGGAGGTCGACTGTTCGCAGCTGGTAGAGGCGCGAAAATCCACCGCCGGCAAGCCCATTATATCGTACAATGCGATGTTGATCCGGGTGGTAGCCACCGGCCTCAAAGCTTTTCCCTACATGAACGCCCGCCTGGAGGAGGAGGCGATCGTCCGTTTGGAAGGGATCAACGTCGGACTTGCCGTGGAGGCGGAGCAGGGGCTGGTAGTTCCGGTGGTTCGGGACGCGGACAGCCTCACCGTCGAACAGATTGAAGCAAAAATCCAGGAGCTCATCAACAAAGTTCAAAACCGTACCGCCACCCCGGATGACTTCCAGGGCGGCACTTTTACCGTAACCAATCTCGGCGCTTACGGGATCGACGCCTTCACACCCATAATCAACCCGGGGCAGACTGCGATTCTCGGCGTGGGGAGGATTGCAGAACGACCCGTAGTCCGCAAGGGAGGGGTGGAGGTTCGCCCCACCTGCGTGCTGAGCCTGACCTTCGATCACCGCCTGGTGGACGGGGCTCCGGCCGCCGAGTTCCTCGCGGCGCTCAAGAATTCTATAGAGAATCTAGCTTAGCAGTCGGCAGCGGATCGTTCGCGTCTTGGGGCCGTCCAGCTCGAGAAGCAGGATGCGCTGGTAGGTGCCAAGGTCCAGCTTCCTCCTTGAAATACCGATGGGGAGGGAGGTCCCGGCAAAGGAGCTCAGCACGTGGGCGACGGTGTTTGGATTGTTCTTTTTGATGTGCTCGAAGGGCCCGCAGTCCTGGAGCCAGCGCCGGGCAACGCGGATGATGTCACGACGCAGTTCCCCGTCATCCTCGCTCAGGATCAGAGCCGCCGTGGTGTGGGGTATCGAGACAAATGCCATCCCGTCCTCCGTACCGGCAACCAGCTCCGCGACCAGATCGGTGACATCGATGACCTGCAAGGAATCCTCGGTAACCACCTCGATTTCTTTCATCAGTTGCCTCCCTGTGGCGGTTCCCCCGGCGCTTCCAGCATCTCGAGGACAGCCCGCCGGATTCGCTCCTCCCCGGGAACAACGGCGGATTCTAAAACCGGTGCGAAGGGTATGGGTACGTCCGGTGTAGCCGCCCGGCGGATCGGCGCTTTTAAATACCCGAATTCTCGGGAAGCGACTTCCGCGGCAACCTGGGCACCCCAGCCGCCCCTTTCGTTGTTCTCCTCCACGATCAGCAGCCGGCCGGTCTTCCGGACCGAGGCGCCGATAGTTTCGACATCCAGGGGAACGAGCGTCCGGGGATCCACGACCTCCACGTCGATCCCCTCCCCGGCCAGGGAGGCGGCCGCGTTCAGGGCGTGGTGAAGCATCAGCAGATTGGCCACCACGGTGATATCCCTTCCCTCCCGCTTAACATCGGCCACGCCCAGGGGAATCGTGTATTCCTCCTCCGGAACGTATTCGGTGCTCAGGGAGCTTTCCACCAGCTGCCGGCCCTTGCTGCCGTACAGGTGCTTGTGAGCGCAGAGGATCACCGGGTTGTTATCCCGGATCGCCGCTTTGAACAGCCCCTTGGCGTCATACGGGGAAGCCGGGGCGACCAGCTTGATACCGGGGATATGGAAGAGAAAACCCTCCATTGAATTCGCGTGCTGGGCCCCCCGCCCCGATGCTCCGGTGGGCAGGTGGATGACCAGGGGTATCCTGACCTGACCCCCGGACATGTAGCGCAGCTTGGCGGCCTGTTGAACGATCTGGTCCATGGCGCAGAACAGGAAGTCGCCGTACTGAAAATCGACAACCGGGCGCAGGCCCTGGATGGCAGCGCCGATCGCCAGGCCGATAAAGCCGGATTCGGAGATCGGCGTGTTCACCACCCGCTCCGCCCCGAAGGTATCGAGCATTCCCAGGGTAAAGGAAAAGGATCCCCCGAGCCGGATATCCTCACCCATCAGAAACACGCTTGCATCCCGCTGCATCTCCTCCCGCAGCGCTTCCCGCAGGGCCTCGACAATGGTGAGGGTTCTGTCTTCGCGGCGGTCACTCCGCATAGAGATCCTCCAGTGCGGAGCTCGCCTGCGGGTCGGGGCTGGACAGGGCGAAATCCACGGCCCGGTCCACCGCTGCGTCGATCTCCCCTTCCAGCCTGTCGAGCTGCTCGGGAGTAATCCGCTCATCCGTCAGCAGATACTCCCGGAAATCCGGGATCGGATCCCGCTGAAACCAGGCATCCACCTCCTCCTCCGGCCGGTAGCTGCCCCGATCGTCCCGCTTGTGGCCGCCCCGCCTGTAGGTCAGGCATTCGACCATGGTGGGACCCTCTCCGTTGCGGGCTCCCCCCGCGGCTTCTCTCACCGTGTCGTACACGGTAATCGGGTCGTTGCCGTAGACCGTCACGCCCCGCATACGGTAGGCGGCGGCCCGCTCCGCAAGGTACTCGTTCAGCACCACCTCGCTGATGTGGGTGGACACGCCGTAGAAGTTGTTCTCGCAGAGAAACACGACGGGCAGCTTCCAGAGGGCGGCCAGGTTCATGGCTTCGTGCCAGTCCCCCTCATTGACCGCGCCGTCGCCGAAGAAGTTGAGCACGATCCGCCTGTTCCCGGCGCGTTGGAAGGCGAAGGCCATTCCCGCTGCAATCGGAGAGGAGGCGCCGACGATTCCGATGGCCGGCAGTGCCCCCACGGAAAGATCGCCGACATGGAGCGACCCACCTTTGCCTCGGCAGCAGCCCGTGGCCTTGCCGAACAGCTCGGCCATGACGGCCTCCACCGGCACGCCCTTGGCCAGGGCCTGGCCATGCCCCCGATGGGTGAGGGTGATCACATCGTCCCGATCCAGAGCCAGACAGGCGCCGACCGTGGTGGCCTCCTGCCCATGGGAGAGGTGGATCGTTCCCGGCATCCTGCCTTCCTGATACAGCTCATTCACCTTGAGCTCGAAACGCCGGATGAGCAGCATCCGCCTGTACATTTCCAGGAGAAGATTCTCCGCATAGCCGGAGAGATCCTTCCTTTCGGGCTGCTGGGGTCTGGTTATCCGCATTTTTCGTATCCTATTCCCCACCTATTCACGCCGGCGCTCCTGTTCAAGGTCGTATCGGTTCTCCCGGGCAGCCAGAGCCGACAGGTGGCTGCTGTGTCCGCGAAGAGCCTGAGTGATCCCTCGGTATTCTTCGAAATAGGCATCGTAGAGGGCTTTGATCTTTTCATCCGGTTCAATCGTCCGGATATCCCGCACGCAGCTGCGCACGGCAGCAGTCCAATCGGGAAACATCCCCGCTGAAATCCCGGCCAGGAGCGCTGCACCGAAGGCCGCGTCTTCCACCCCCGGTTTCACCAGCGGCCGGCCTAGCACGTCGGCGAGAATTTGCGCCCACAGTCCGCTCTTGGATCCTCCGCCGAGCAGCTTGCGCCCTGCTGTGGCAACGCCGAGAGTGCCAACGGACTCGGCACATTCTCTCAAGGAATAGGCTACACCTTCCATGATCGCTCTGGCGAAATGGGAGGCGCCGTGATAGTTGCCGATTCCGACGAAATCCCCGCGCAGAGCCGGATCCCAATGGGGGGTACGTTCTCCCATCAGATAGGGGTGAAAGATCAGACCTTCGGATCCCGGCGGTGCGGCAGAGGCGAGCTCCACCAGCTCATCGAATCCCATTCCCGGAAAAAATCTCTCCCGGAACCAGCGGAAGGTGGCGGTGCCGGAGTTGGTTGCGCCAATCGTGATTCCCCGTTCGTCCAACAGGTAGGGATAGGTCAGGGTTCTTCGATCCGGCAGCGGGGCGGGAGTCACCAGGGTGACGATCCCGGCCGTGCCCAGCTTGACGGTGCCCTGTCCGGGCTCCACGACGCCCACGCCGAAGGCTTCGGCCGGACTGTCCCCTGCGCCCATGCCGACCGGGGTGCCGGCCAGGAGCCCACTGTCCTGAGCAGCCTCCCTGCCGATCTTGCCGGCAAGCTCGCGGTTGGCCCGTATGGGGGGAAGCAGCTGTGGATCCAGGCCGATCAATGCACAGAGCTCCGCAGACCAGCGGCTGCTCTTCAACTCGCAGAGCATCGTGCCCACGGCATCGTAGGGATCGGTGGCGTAGGCGCCGGTGAAACGAAGGCGAACGTAATCCTTGGTGATCTGAATCCGGGCGATCCGCCGCCACTTCTGCGCTTCATTCTCCCTGATCCAGAGAAGCTGGGGCAGGGTCCAAACCGGATTGACCCGCTGGCCGCTGAGCTCGAAGATCTCCCTTCCCGATTCCCGTTCCAGGCGATCCGCCTGCCCGCTGCTGCGCAGATCCGACCAGTGCAGTACGGGCCGAAGCACCCGCCCCTTCCCGTCCAGCAGAGCGGCGTTGTGGGCCGGGCCGACGAAAGCCACGGCTGCGATCGCCCGGCTCTGCAGACCGCCTTCGTCCAGGCAGCTGTGGATCGCGCTGCAGGCGCTGCGGTACCAGTCCTCAGGGTCCTGCTCCGCCCGCCCGGGTTTCGGATACGCCGTTGGGTAGCTCTGTGCGCCGGTGGCCAGGATGCGGCCGCCGCTGTCTATCGCGATGGCCTTGCTGCCGCTGGATCCTACATCGACCCCGAGAAGAA